>JBAVIH010000252.1:0-6452 GCA_049686695.1 Bryobacteraceae bacterium
CCTATCTGGCTGAGAGACTCCGCCTTGCTTTCTCAGCGCCCTGACGTCTTCTGTGGAAATGGCGTTACGAGACTGCTGCCTGGTGGGCGGCGCCGCGGTTTGGGGTTTCACCTGCGCCGCTGTCGACAATTCGGCTGCCCCGGCGGCAAGGAGAAATCGAATGCAGTGCGTCATGGGCGAAGTTGGCCGGGATCTCAAGCCCGCAGCCGCTCGGCGGAAACGAGCACCAGCGCGATCCATAGCAGATCGGCCAGCAGCAGGTGGACCAGTTGCATTCCCACCGGGGCGAGCAGCAGCAGGTTGATGGCGCCGCCGGCGAGTTGGGCGCCCGTCAGCGCCAGCACGGCGTACGACAGGCGCCGTCCCAGTCCGCCGGATGAGAGGCCCGAAACCGCAAAATACAGCACCCAGGCGCTGGCGACGGCGGCAATCAGCGGGTGCCACACGCGCAGGCGCACGAACAGATTGGCCGACGGGTCGAAATCGCGTGAGAATCCGGCGGCCAGCGACGTCACCGGGAAGAGCGTGTCCCCCAGCGCCGCAATCGCCCCGCTGACCCCCAGGACCGCAAACAGAGCCAGCGTCGCGCCGGCCATCCACGCCGGGCGACCGCGCAGGCGGATAGCCGGGCGTCCGCTGCCCCACCAGGCGGTCAGCGCCAGGCAAGCCAGCAGCGTGAGCGTGTTGATGAGGTGCGCCGAGAGCGACCACGCGCGCGAGGCCGAAGCATTGCGGGCGACGTGGTTGAGCAGCACCAGAGCCGCGCCGAGCAGCGCTTCGGTGACTAGAAAGGCGGCCGACAGCGTCGCTCCCAGCCGCACCCTGTGCCGCTTCGGGTACTCACGAGAAGCCCACACCACCAGTGCCGCCACCAGGATCAGGTCGAGCCCGCTGGTCACTCTGTGGGTGAACTCGATGACGGTCGCGCCCGCCGGAGTCTGCGGCGTGACCGGGCCGTTGCACAGCGGCCAGTGATTGCCGCAACCCGCGCCGGAGCCGGTGGCGCGCACATAAGCGCCCCACAGAACCACCGCGAAGTTGTATGCCAGCACAGCCCACGCGAAGGTGGCGAAGCGCCGGCGCCGCGGCGCGGAACCCCGCGGATTCGCCTCGGCAGCGGCATTCGCAACGTCAGGCATGGACGGAAAATCACATTATACGGGAAGCGCACTCCGTGCGTCGCCCAGCTTAGACCCAACAGGTCGCGGCGCAGGCTGTCAAGCCCGATGAGCCGGGATTCGTCCCGGCTTTTCCCGCAGCGACCGACGGGTTCTTCGATTAGTGCAGGAACCGCAGTCGGCAAGGCTATCATAGGTAATCTGGAGGACACCATTGCACCTATGAGTGACGACGCCGCCATCCACGATGCCCAGCGGGGACACGAGTTGACACGGGTGATGCGCCCCATGTACGCGCGGCAATGGCTGCTGGGGCCGACCCCGCGCCACGCCATGCCCGACGAAGGAATGCCGCCGGGCACCGCCTACCAGTTGATCCACGACGAGCTGATTCTCGATGGCAGCTCGCGCTTCAATCTCGCCACATTTTGCGGCACGTGGATGGAGCAGGAAGCCCGCCACCTGATGGCCGAGACGTTCGACAAGAACATGATCGACAAGGACGAGTACCCGCAGACGGCCGAGCTGGAGATGCGTTGCGTCAACATGCTGGCCGATTTGTGGCACGCTCCCCATCCCGCCGATACGCTGGGCACTTCCACCATCGGATCGAGCGAAGCGTGCATGCTGGGCGGCCTGGCGCTGAAGTGGCGCTGGCGCGCAAGGATGCGCAAGCTGGGAAAGCCCGTGGATCGGCCGAACCTGGTGCTGGGCACCAACACGCAAGTTTGCTGGCATAAGTTCACGCGGTACTGGGATGTGGAGGAGCGGTCCGTGCCGCTCGAAGGCAACCACTCGGTCACCGATCCGGAACGTGCCGCGGCAGCCTGCGACGAGAACACCATCGGCGTGGTCAGTGTGCTGGGCAGCACTTTCACCGGCGAATACGAGGATGTCGGCGCGCTCAGTGCGGCGCTCGACCAGTTGCAGGAAAGAACCGGCCTGGACATTCCCATTCACGTCGATGGCGCCAGCGGCGCTTTCGTGGCGCCCTTCCTACAGCCCGGCTTACTGTGGGATTTTCGGCTGCCGCGGGTGAAATCTATTAACACATCCGGGCATAAGTACGGGTTAGTCTACCCCGGCGTGGGTTGGATCGTCTGGCGCGAAGCGTCGGATCTCGATCCGGACCTGATCTTCAAGGTGGATTACCTCGGCGGCACCATGCCCACGCTGGCCATCAATTTCTCGCGCCCCGCCAGCCAGGTGGTGGCGCAGTATTACAACCTGATCCGGTTCGGCAAGTCGGGATATCGTGCCATCCACCAGGAGTGTCAGGACGTGGCCGTCCGCCTGGCCGGACAAATCGCCGAACTCGGTCCGTTCGAGCTGCTGAGCCAAGGACGGGACCTGCCGGTATTCGCGTGGACTCTGAAGGGCGCCGCGCACTGGTCGCTGTACGATCTGGCGGACAGGCTCCGCGATCGCGGCTGGCAGGTGCCCGCCTATCGAATGCCCGCCAACCGGCAGGACCTGGTGGTGCAGCGGATTGTGGTGCGCAACGGGTTCACCAACGATCTGGCCGGCATGTTGCTGCGGGATATCCGCCGGCACCTCGACTGGTTCGCCACCCAGCCCGGTTTCAAGCCGACGATGGACGGCGCGGGCTTTCATCACTGAGGCGAAGCTTTGCAGACGGCGATCGGCAACGCGTGTTGCCGCTTGCGGTGCGCTCGCTTAGAATGACCCAGGATGATAGCGCGACGGAATCTGGTGGCGATTGCCGTATTGTCCAGCGCCGTGATGGAGGTGCTGGACACTTCGGTTGTCAACGTAAGCCTGCCCCACATTGCGGGGAACCTCTCGGCCACCACCGAGGAAGCCACCTGGGTTCTCACCTCGTACCTGGTAGCCAACGCCATCATTCTGCCCATGAGCGGCTGGCTGGCAAACTATTTCGGCCGCAAGCGCATGCTGCTGACGGTGGTGACGGGCTTCACCGTATCGAGCCTCTTGTGCGGGCTCGCGCCGTCCCTGCCGATGCTGATTCTCTTTCGCGTGTTGCAAGGCATCACCGGGGGAGGGCTCCAGCCGCTTTCCCAGGCCGTGCTGCTGGAGGAGTTTCCCCCGCAAGAGCGCGGCAAAGCAATGGCGCTCTTCGGGTTGGGGATCGTGGCCGCGCCCATACTCGGCCCCACGCTGGGCGGGTGGATCACCGACGCTTATTCCTGGCGCTGGGTCTTCTACATCAACCTGCCAATCGGCGTGGCCAGCCTGATCCTGATCTCGATGTTCGTCACCGATCCGCCGTACATGCGCCGCGGCTCGCTGCGAGTCGACTTCTGGGGATTCGGCATGCTGGCGGTGGGCATGGCCGCGCTGCAGATCATGCTGGACAAGGGCCAGGAAGACGACTGGTTCGGCTCGAACTTCATCGTCACGCTGACCATCACCGCCGCCGTTTTCCTGATCGGCTTCATCGTCCGGGAGTCGATTATCGACCAGCCGATCGTTCACCTGGAGCTGCTGCGATATCGGAGCTTCGCGGCCGGCATTTTTCTGGTGACGGTGCTCGGGTTCGTGTTGTACTCGAGCCTGGTTCTCTTGCCGCTTTTCATGCAGACCCTGCTCGGCTGGACCTCAGCCACGGCGGGTCTTTGGAGCAGCCCGCGCGGCATCGGCACCGCCCTGTGCATGCCGCTGGTGGGGTACCTGCTCGGCAAGGGCTGGGATGGCCGCTGGCTGTTGGCGTCCGGTTTCGTTATCGGCGGCCTTTCCCTCTTGGGCTTTTCCCACATGAACCTTCAGTCCGGGACCTGGGACATCCTGGTGTGGCAGATCAGCCAGGGCCTCGGCATGTCGTTCGTCTTCGTCCCACTCACCACTCTGACGATGGACCCGATCCCCAGGCGCGAGACCGGCTACGCCACCGCCCTCTACAGCGTCATGCGAAACATCGGCTCCAGCGTCGGCATCTCCTTCGTGACGACGTGGCTCGCGCGGCGCGCCCAGTTCAACCAGTCCGTGCTGGTTGCCCATGTGACGCCCTACGATCCAGCCGCCCGCCGGATGCTGGGCCAGGCGCAGGCAATGTTAATGGGCCATGGCAGCGATCCGGTAGCCGCGAAGCGCCAAGCCACGGCGATGCTTTATGGCCTGGTGCGGCAACAAGCGTCGGTGCTGAGCTTCCTGACGGTGTTCCGGATGATCGGCATCGTGTTTCTGGCCATCATCCCGCTGATTCTGATCGTCCGAAAGCCAAAGCACCTCAGGGAGCCGATGGCCACTGTAACCCTGCCGAAGGGAGAGCGCAGCTAACCCGGCGGCGCCAAGGTTCGAGCCATGAACTCGCGAACCCGCAGCAACAGCCGTTCCGGGCCCCCCTCGGCGGGCTCGACCAATGTCACGCGGATCTGCAGATCGGGGCGGATGACCTTTCCATCCAGCAAACAGGAGTACGTGCCGGAGAGTTGCTCGCTAACCGCCTTGGCAACCTTGATCGCATCCGCCGCCGGCACGCTCAGGATGGCTACGAACTCCTCGGTGCTCCACCGTCCGGCGACCGTGTTCAAAGGAAGCACGTTGCGGAGCCGCTTGGTAAATGCGCCCGCCAGTTCCGCCGCCACGTCAACGCTATAACGCACCTCCGACAGCCGGAGGCCGGAGGTGACCATCAGCAGCAGGCTGACGGTGCTCTGTTCCAGGCTCCGGATGTGTCGCTCGATCTCCGCGCGGGTCAGCAGTTGAGTGACGCTGTCGATGGAGGCGGCCGATTCCAGTTGGCCGATCCGGCTGTGCAGCATGCGAATTTCCGTCATAAATTGCGCCACGTGGGCCTGGTGCTGTTTCCGCATCTCCTCCACGCCGTTGCCGACCGCATTCGCCGCCGACATCAGCAGGTCGCGGATGGGCGCGGCCGCCGGCTGCTGCGCAATTTCCCGCAGACCGGCCAGGGCGCTGCGCATTCGGGTGTCGCAATCGCCGTCGGTCTGCGCCAGCGATTCCATCACCTCCTGGATGGCGCTGGCGGTGGACGCCAGTTGCTCGCGAATGTGATTCAGATACTCGGCCGCTTTGGCCCGGTAGTCGCGCAACAGCGCCCGCAAGGTGGCGGAGGCTTCGCGCAGGGACTCGGAGCTGGAGGAAAGGTTCTCCGCGACCGCCGCTACATAACGGCGATGCTGGGAAGTAAGCTGATCGTCCAGTTCCACAGCGTAGGTCGCCACATTGTGGACGACGTCCCGGTAGCAGTCGACGGCAGTGTCCCGCTCGGCGGCGAGCCGCTCCAGTTCGGTAATGTTGTTGCGGATGGAGAGCATAGGCCAGACTCATTTACCACTATCGGCGTGTCTGGCGGAAACCTTTACCCGAAGTTCTCAAACCGGACCAAGCAATCGCCGGATGGCCCGGTTCTGCCGGTGGCGTTGGCGGCCTTGTAGCGGGGGAATTCGAGGGCCTCAGCCGACGTAAAGGCCCATGCGCTCTTTTACCAGTTGGACGGTTTGATTGGCGATGGGGGCTACCCGCTCGGCGCCCTGGCGCAGAACCCCGGCCAGGTAGCCCGGCTCGCTGGTGATCTCGCGGTAGCGTTGCTGGAAGGGCTCGAGGTGGGCGATGGTCATGTCGGCCACCTGCTTTTTCAATTCGCCATAGCGCATGCCGGTGAAGCGCGCCTTCATGGTATCGTCGCTGTCACCGGAAAAGGCCTGGTAAATGGCCAGCAGGTTGAGCACGCCGGGGCCGGCGCCATCGAAATCCACGGCTGGATTGGAATCGGTGGTGGCGCGCATGATGGTCTTGCGGATGGCCGCCGGCGGGTCGAGCAAAGCCACCGCGTGGCCCTGGCCGGCGGCCGATTTGCTCATCTTCTGGGTGGGATCGTCGAGGCCCATGATGCGCGCGCCCACCGCCGGCAGGCTGGTGCCGGGCACCACGAAAGTTTCGCCGTAGAGCGAATTGAAGCGCTGCGCGATGTCGCGGGTCAGCTCCAGGTGCTGGGCCTGGTCTTCGCCCACAGGAACGATACCGGCCTGGTAGAGCAGAATATCGGCGGCCATCAGCACCGGGTATTGCAGCAGCCCGGAGCCCACCGATTCCTGCTTCCCCGACTTGGCTTTATACTGCGTCATGCGTTCCAGCCAGCCCACCGGCGTCACGCAGGTGAGCATCCAGGACAGCTCGGCGTGCGCGGGCACCGCCGATTGCACCATAATGGAACAAGCGTTGGGGTCGATTCCGGCAGCCAGGTAGAGCGCGGCTATTTCCTCGATCTTGCGGCGTAGCGCGGCGGGATCCTGGTAAGCCGTGACGGCGTGCAGGTCGACGATGCAGAAGATGCACTCATAGTCGTTCTGAATGCGCACCCAGTTCTTGAGGGCGCCCAGGTAGTTGCCG
>JBAVIH010000253.1:0-15162 GCA_049686695.1 Bryobacteraceae bacterium
CGCTTGTGCTGCAGCTCATGAAGATAGTCGAAAGCGACCAGTGGAAAGGCGTAAGCAAACGGACGATAGGGACTGCCTGTGAAGGGATCTAACTGGTCGAGACCCACAGTGAGGTTCGGGTTGGGCCGAAGATAGGCAGTGACTTCCTGCGCCTTGGATTCCTGAATGTTGAGTTGGCCGGCGCGGAGGTTGGGGTTGTCCGCCTCGAACTTGGCCTTGACCTGCTGCCATGTCAAAGCGGTCTGCGCGAATGCCCCGGGGAACGCTAACAAGCCGAAGGATAAACACCAAATGGATCGCCGCATGTTACTCCTCAAACCTGCACTCCTCAAACCTGCAAAGTATCGCCGTCCCGCGCCGTCAGCGCGTAGAGCACCGGCGAAAGGAAAATCGAAAGGAAAAGCCGCGAGGCCAGGCCGGCCACGATTACAATTGCAAACGGCTTCTGCGAGTCGCTGCCGATGCCCGTGGACAGGGCCGCCGGCAGCAGGCCGAAACAGGCCACCAGCGCCGTCATCATAATCGGGCGCAGCCGCAGCAGCGAGGCTTCGAGCGTCGCCGTGGGGATGTCTCTTCCTTCCAGACGCAGCTTGTTGATGAACGAATACAGAATCACGCTGGTCTGCACCGCAACGCCCATCAGCGCCACGAAGCCTAACATCGACGACACGCTGAAATTGGTGTGAGTCACTCGCAGCGCCAGCAGGCCGCCCACCGGCTCCGTCACCATCACGCTGAAGAAGATGATGAGAGGGAATTTCAAATTCCCGTAGAGCGCGAACAGGATCAGGAGAATCAGGAGCGCGGTCAAAGGCAGGATCACCTTCATCTGCTCTCGCGACGAGAGATACTCTTTGTATTCCCCGCCCCAATCGAATTTGTAGCCGATCGGGAGCCGGACCGCCGCCCCGACTTTCTCGCGGGCTTCGCTTACGGCGCTGGCCAGGTCGCGGCCTTCCACGCTGAACTGGACTCCGATGAAGCGCGAATTCGCTTCCCGGTAGATGAAAGACGCGCCGCTTTCCACCTTGATTTCGCAGAACTGCGAGAGCGGCAGATACTGGCCGTCGGGGGTGGCGATGAGCAGGTTCCGGATGGCGTTCTCGTCGCTGCGGTACTGCTCTTGCATGCGCACCACCAGGTCGAACTGGCGCTCGCCCTGAATCACCTGAGTCGCCGCCGTGCCGCCGATGGCGGTTCCCACCAGTGTATTCACGTCGCCCACGTTGAGGCCGAAGCGCGCCAGCTTGGCGCGGTCCGGCGTAATCACCAGGCTGGGCTGGCCCAGTTCCCGCACCACCGTGATTTCCTTGATGCCGGGAACCTTGGCGAGAATGTTCTTGACCTGCACGGCCCGGTCTTCCAGGGTGGCCAGATCGGGGCCGAAAATCTTCACCGCCAGAGAACTCTTCAATCCGGTTTCGGCTTCGTCCACCGCGTCCTCGGCCGGCTGGGTGTAATTGAAGATCACGCCGGGAAATGCCGCCAGCTTGTGTTGGATGGCTTCGATCAATTCGGGCTTGGTGTGGATGCTGCCCTGCCAGGCACTGTCGTTGTAAGGTTTCAAGCCCACGTAGAATTCGTTGTTGAAGAAGCCGGTCGGATCCGTGCCATCGTCGGGCCGGGCCAGCTCGTTGGCGACCGTGGTCACCTGCGGAAAGCCGGACAGGAGATCGCGAATCTGCGGCGACAGTTTGGATGCCTCCTCGAAGGAAATGGTGTAAGGCGTGGTGGCGCGCACCCAGAGCGCGCCTTCGTCCAGGTGCGGCATGAACTCGCCGCCGATATAGGGTATCAGCAGCAGCGAGCAGCCGAAGATCACCAGGATGATGGCCACCGTGATCAGCCGGTTGCGCAGGCACCATCCCAGCATCCGGCCGTAAATGCCGCGAACCCATTCGTAGAACCGCGCCCGCGGTTCATGCACGTGCCTGCGCAGGAAGAAGGCGCACAGCACGGGCAGCAGCGTAAGCGTGCACAGCAGCGAACCCAGCAGCGCGAACGACATGGTGGCCGCCATCGGCTGGAAGAGCCGGCCCGAGGGTCCGGCCAGCGCATAGATCGGCAGATAGCCCGCGATGATCACGGCGATCGCGTAGAAGATCGGCCGCTCCACGTCATGCGCCGCGGCGCGGATCACGTCGAGGAAGTTGTAGTCTTCGTCATAGCGGGCCGCCAGCTCGCGGAAGATGTTCTCCACCATCACCACCGACCCATCCACGATGATGCCGAAATCGATGGCCCCGATCGAAAGCAAGTTCGCGGGAATGTGTCTCCAGTCCAGGCAGATGAACGAGAACATCAGCGCGCACGGGATCGTGACGGCGACGATCAACGCGGTCCGCACGCTGAACAGGAAAAGTCCCAGAATGATCAGCACCAGCACCATGCCGCGCAGCAGGTTGGCTTCCACCGTCTTGGTGGTCTCCTCGATCAGTCCCTGGCGGTCGTAATACGGCACCACCTTCACGTCCGGCGGCAGCACGTGCTCGTTGAGATCCTTGGTCATCGCTTCCACGCGCCGCAGAATCACCTGCGCCTGTTCGCCGACGCGCATCAGGATGACGCCTTCCACCGCCTCGTCCTGCTTCATGTATCCGAACTGGCCGAGCCTCGGCGCGTGGCCGATTTCCACCTTGGCGATGTCTTTCACGTAAACCGGAATCCCGTTCTTCTCCTGCAAAACGATGTTCCCGATATCGGCCGTGTCGCGCACCAGTCCCAATCCGCGGACATAGTAGAATTGCCCGCCCTGGGAATAAAAGCCGCCGCCCGCATTGGCGTTGTTGTTACTCAGTTGCTGGGTAACCTGCGGGACCGTCACGCCATAAGAGAACAGTTTATTGGGATCGAGCAGCACCTGATACTGCATGGTGGTACCGCCGAAGCCCGAATCGTCCGCCACGCCCTGAATGGAGCGGTAGTGCCGCTCGAGCACCCAGTCTTCGATCACCTTCAGGTCTTGCGGCGAACGGTCCGGACTCTGCAAAACGTAGCGGTAGATCAGGCCGCTGGGGCTGAACAGCGGCGAGATGGAGGGCTGCAGGCCGGAGGGCACCGAGGCATCGGCCATCCGCTCGAACGCCTGCTCGCGCACGAAGTACGGGTCGGCGCCGTACTCGAAATTCATCTCGATGGCGGAAAGGCCATACAGCGAGATCGACCGCAGCGCGTCCAGCCGCGGAATCCCGTTCATCTCGATTTCGAGCGGAATGGTGACCAGCCGTTCCACCTCCTCGGCCGCGTGGCCGGGCCACTGCGTGATGATTTCCACGTGCGGCGGCGAAAGATCCGGGTAGGCGTCGATCGGCAGGTTGAGGAAGGAAAACGCTCCCCAAACCATCAGGGCCAGCGAGGCGATCACGACCAGGAACCGCTGCTGGAGGGCGAAGGAGACTATTCTTGCGATCATGCCGTTGGCCCTCTATTGAATGGCGTTGGCGAACTGCAGGAAGAGGCTGCCGTCGCTCACGATGGGTTCGCCCTCCTGCAATCCGCCGGTAATGGCGACCATTCCGTTCTGCTGCGGCCCGGCCGTGACCGAACGCTGCGCGAACTTGCCCGGCTCCACCTGGACGTACACGATCGGCTCGTTCTTGTCGTCGCGCAACACCGCCGCCACCGGGACCACCAGGATGTTGTTCGCCGTGCTGGTGTGGATCACCGCGTCGACGAACATATCCTTCTTCAGCAGGCCGCCTGGGTTGGCTGTGACGATGCGGACCGGCGTGGTGCGCGTGTTCGGATCCACGAAGGAACCGATGTAGGCGACGGTGCCGCTGAAGTTGCGGTTGAAGGACGGATTGGTTTCCTCCACCCGATCCCCAATCCTGATCGAGGGCAGGTCGCGATCGAAAATGTGGCCTTGCACCCAGACCGTGGAGGTGTCGCTGACCTGGAAGCAGACCGTCTGCCCCGCCTGAATCAGCATGCCGGGCGAAATGAGTTTCTGCACGATCACTCCGGCGATGGGCGACCGGACGGCCAGTTCGGTGTTGATGGAGGCGCCCTGCCGCTCCGCCTGGTCGATCTCCTGGGCGGTGATGCCGAAAATCCGCAGCGGCTGCAGGCTGTTCTGGACGTCGGTCGCGGCGTCGTTGTAATCCGCCACGCTGCTCTCGTAATCCTTGGTGGCCACCGCCCCGCGGTCCAGCATCTCCTTCATGCGGTCGACGATGGTCTTGTTGAATCGCTCGCGATTACGGGCCTTGCGATAGGTGGCGATGGCGTTGGCGACATCGGGGCTCGAGACATAGATCAGCGGTTGGTCTTTCTGGACCGGCGTGCCCACGTCCACCAGAATCCGCGTGATCGGCCCGTTCACTTGCGTGATGGCCTGCGTGGTGTGGTCCTGGTCCCAATCCACCGTGCCGGTAGTGTGGATCGCGACTCCCCAGGAGGTCTTCGCCACCTGCGCAATCTTCAAATGAGCCAACTGATCCGGCGGCACGGTGAAAAAGCCGGCAGACGGGCCGGCCTCGTCCGCGGGCTTGCTTTCCGCCTTTTTCGACCCTCCGCAACCCACCTGGAATAACCCGAGCATCGCTAACAGAATTGCGGGGATGCACGCAGCTACGAGAAATAGCCGCGTGCCAGTGCGCGATCGTGCCTGCATGGCAAACTCTTCTCCTGATTCCTGTTTCAAAAAAACAATATGGTCCCGCGCCGCGCGAACGGCGCCGGGCCATCGGATCCATAGTGGAGGAGCTATGCGGCGGGAGGCGCGCGCGAAGAACTGGCGGTCAGCAGCACTTCGTGGAAAGGCTGAAAATCGGGCGCGGGCGCCAGCCAGGTCACCAGGAAAACCGGCGTTAACGCGGGCGGTGCGGCTGTCCGCAGCAGGGGAATCGGCCCCGTGTGACACAGCAGGCAGCAGTGGCCCGGCGCATGATGCGATTCGTGCCGCGGGTCGAGCGCGGAGGACTGGGCGGCGATGGTCGCCGTCAGCAGCAGCAGGATCAGCAGGGCTCTCCCGAGCGGTTGCCCGCGGAGCGCCCTTCTGCCCGGTCTGCCGCCACGAACTAGAGGCACACCGATATTATAGCCGCTAATTTCAATCCCCCCGTTACCGGAGCAACCGCGGATCGGGAAACGGCTCTCGGAGAGAGGATGCCCGCTCGCAAAAACGCGCCTCCTGGAACTCATCGCGAGGGATGGCGGCCGGGTGTATACTGAATCGGAACCGGAACTCCAAAATAGGATTCCGGTTGAGTGGAGAATACTTTGAATACCCGCCTGTTACATACCATGCGACTCGTTCGCCTCGTCGCCTTCGTCTTCGTTTGCGCCGCCGCGCTGGCCGCCGCCCCGTCCATCACCGCGGTGTATAACGGCGCCAGTTGGGTCCCGCCGGATTTGCCCAATTCCGGCATTGCGCAAGGCTCTATCTTCACGGTGATCGGAACCGGGCTCGGCCCTTCGGCTTTGCAGCAGGTCCAGAGCTATCCGTTGCCAACCACGCAGGGTCTGGCCGGCACCACGATCCAGGTGACGGTGGGCGGCGTGACCGAAAACTGCCCCATGATCTACACCTACTCGACCGCGGTCGCCGCGATTCTTCCTTCGGCCACGCCGCTAGGGACCGGGACGCTGACGCTTTCCTACAAGGGTGCGACGGGCTCGATCGCGATTCAGGTTCTGTCGGCGAACTTCGGCACGTTTACGCTGAATGAGGGCGGCACCGGGCCCGGGGTCGTCACCGATGCGAACTACATTCCGATCACCATGATCCATCCCGCGCAACCGGGCCAAGGGTTGATTCTGTGGGGCACCGGTCTGGGCGCGGTGACCGGCGACGAGACCGAGCCGCCGGTCGAGGCCGAATTGAACACCGGGGTGCAGGTCTTCGTCCAAGGCCAGCCCGCCAAGGTGTTTTACGACGGGCGGAGCAGTTCCCCGGGCCTCGATCAGATCAACTTCTATGTGCCATCCGGAATCAGCGGCGGGTGTAAGACGTCGGTTGCCGTCCTGGTCAAAGGAGTGACCGGCAACGTCACCACCATCTCGGTCGCACCGGCCGGGCAAACCACCTGCGGCGATACTTATGGCACCTTGACCGCGGCTAACCTGCAAAAGGCGGTCGCTAACGGCTCTCTGAGTATGGGCGGCATCGAACTCAGCCGCGTCAACGGCGGGGATGACGCCCTGATCGGATATTTCGGGAGCTACCCGCTCAACAGCCTCATTCGGTCCTATGGAGGCAACTTCGGCCCATCCATCGGCAGTTGTATGGCCTATGAGATCGGGGGCACCTCGTTCGACGACGCACTGATCGATCCGGTTCAGCCGACCTTCCTGGATGCCGGCCCGGACCTGGTTGTCACGGGACCCGGCGGCATCAAGACCATCACGCCAGATTCCAAGGGCTACTATGCGGCCTATCTCGCCACCGAGCCCTTCACCTATATCGAGCCCGGAAGCTACACGGTTGCCAACGGCTCGGGCGGTGCCGGGGTGGGGCCGTTCAACTGGGGGCTGACGCTCCCGGCCGAGGTTGTCCCCACCAATATCCCTGCCAGCATCAATCGCGCGCAGGATCTTACCCTGACCTGGACCGGAGGCTCGGGATTCCCGCTGGCGAGCATCATCCTGGGAAACGGTGTTCTGGTGAACCCCGCGACGTCGCTGAGCTCCTGGGTCTATGCCGTCTGCAGCGCCGATTCGTCCTCGGGATCGTTCACCATTCCCGCCGCGATTCTCAACCTGTTTCCCACTAACGGTTACGGAACCCTCACCAAGCAGGGACTCAGCATTTCGATCGCCGGAATTCCCGAGGCCAGGTTCACCGTGGCGGGCTCGCCGGGACTCGATACCGGCATCTTAGCCGTGTTCGTATCCACCGGCTCGGTGCCGACGATTCAGTAATCCAGCTCGCTGCGGCTACTTGCGAGCCGCATCTATGCAACTCTTTGCGACGGGCTGGCTCATGGCTTCGACACGAAACACCTTCTGGTGGACGGGAGAGAACACCAGATTTGCCTCAGTGTCAGAGGAGCGCGGGGGATCGAAATCACGAAAAACGATCGGGGGATCGGACTGTACATCGGCATCCGGTCGCTGGCAGAAGACTTGTGCAAAAAGATCACTGATCTCGAGGCCCTCCTAGCGCACGATGAGGGTGCACGCCTGCGCTTCACGAGAGCGCGGCAGCGCCCAGCAACCCTGAATGCAAGCGAAGCGGGTGCATGGCGTGCTTTGGTCGCGGCAGCGGGGCTGACGAGGGAGTGGCGATACAGGAGCGAGACAGGGCGAGATAGCGATCGCCTGAGCTGAGCGAATTGGACCGCCTCCTTTAGCCGGCGCCGGAATGGCGCTGAGCGTCTCGCCGTTCCAACCGGTATCTCCGGCCCCGCCATTCAATCGACGTGCCAACTGCGGAGGCGAGCAAAACGGCGAGCCACAACCAGGTGACCGCGGGAGTCAGCAGCGTGTGCGTCCACGCCCAGCGCCGGAACCATTGGGCATGACTGGGCAACGCGGCGCGGGCCAGGCGGGCGCGCCGGAATCCTTTACTCATCCCAGGAAGAAGCTGCGCGGCGAGCAACCACGGAGCTACAGACGAGCCGTGAATCCACGCGGCTGCCGCGGCCGCCATCCCGCCGCAGTAAATCACGTGCGCCGCCAAAGCGGCTCGCCAGAGAGCGGGGCTGTAGACGCGGGTGAGGACCAACTGGCGGCGCGACCAGGCGAAGAAGCGGCGCGCGGTGATGGGCTCCGGGCTGGGCGCCAGCGCGCCTGGGGCGAATGCGATGCGCAAGCCGGCGCGGTGCACGGCGTCCGAAAGCGCGTAATCGTCGCTGATCGCGGTTTTCCAGGACTCGGCAACGCCGGCGGCGAAGAACACTTCCTTGCGAATGGCCATCGCGCCGCCCCAGGCGAAGGGGTTGTCGCCGGGGCCGAGCAGGCCGAACGCCGCGCCGTCCCAAACCGCGCGCAGCAGGCTCCAAAGGCTGGCCGGCTCCGGCATGAACCATCGATATCCGGTGGATGCGCCGACGCCCGGCTCGTCGAACGGTGCGGCCAGGGCGCGCAGCCAGCCCGCGGTGACGCGCGCATCGGAATCGGCAAAAGCGAAGATGTCGCTGGAGCGGCGCGCGGCTGCAACGGCAGCCGCCAGGTTCCGCACTTTTTCGCTGGCCTCGGCGCTGCCGCCGTGAGCCAGCACCACCTTCACACGCCGCGGAAGCACCCCGGCGGGAATGTCGGCCGCGGTTTGCGCGGTCACAATCAACTCGTAGTCCGGATAGTCGAGCGACTCGAGCGCCGCCAGGTTCTCGCGCAGCCCCGCATCTTCGCCCTTCACCGGGACGATCACCGTGGCGGGCGGTAACGTGCCTGCGCGTCCAGCCAGGCGGGCCCTGAAGTAAGCCGCGCGGCGGCGCTCGCCGCGGAGCGAGCCCAGCGCCAGCAGCGCCGCCGATCCCGCCATGAGCCAGAGCCAAAGCACGCGAACCCCTCACTTCACGGTCAGCTCGAAATCCACCACCAGCACCAGCGCATCGTTGGTGACACGGATTTCGGGCACGCGGAACTGGCGCAGCTCGCGCCGGTAGTCCGGCTGCATGCCGGGATCTTCGAGCGCCCGTTGCGCCTCGGCCGCCAGCGGGTAACGGAAATCGCGTTCCAGGCTGGAAGAAAGCGCCGTGCACACGCGGCGAATGTAGAAGCCGGTCTTGCCATCGCCGGCCGCGGTCACGCCGGCCAGCGCCACGTTGTCCTGCCGATAGACGGGCGTAGCCGTGATGACCACCGTGAACGCGTCCCCCAGCCCGACGCACTGGCCCAACATGTTCAGCGCCGAACGGCCGCTGAAGCGCGCCCGAATGGTGAGCCGTCCGTCCTTGCCTTGAAACTGCGGGTGCTCGAGGTAGGCGAAATTGCAGCGCGTCTTTGCGCTGCCCTTCACGTACTTGCGGCCGTCCTGGGTGAAGACCTGCTTGGCCAGCATGCGCTCCAGCGCGCCGAACTGGAGATGCACCTCGACGGCGCCCAAATCGAATGCCGGGATCGACAGCAGGGCCACGATCCTGATGAGTCGCCGGGTCCTCATCGCCCTGGTTCGCGAAACAGCGCGAACTCGGCCAGCGCCGGGCTGGCCGAAGCCTGGGTCACGCGCAGCCGCAGGCGCCAGGCGGTGACTGGTTGCTCCAGCCGGATCAAGCGGCGCGGGCCGATGCTGGTGGCGGCGGCGATCTGGCGCCAATCGCCCTTTTCGAAGCGATCCACTGCCACCGCGTCGATCCGCTGGCCGAAGCGGATGGCCTCGCGGATGCGAATCACGCTGAAGGTGACTTCGCGCGGCAGGTCCACGATGACCCCGGCGGCGTGCGGGGAATCCACCGTGGCCCAGTACGTGTCCGGGCGCCCATCCAGCAGGTTACTGGCAGGGCAGCCGGCCAGGGCGCTCGAGGCGTGTGCGCGGCCGCCCTTGGCAAGGCCGGCGGAGAACGTGGCGCGGCGATAGGCGCCGAAGCCGCGCAATCTCGCGACGTCTTCCGTCTCGAGCAGCCCATCGCGATTGGGCGGCACGTTCAACAACAGCGTGGCGCCGCGGCCCACCGACTGATAGTAGAGCGCGATCAACTCTTCCGGCGTTTTCACCTGCGCGTTTTGATCGGCGTGCCAGAACCAGCCGGGGCGTATGGAAACGTCGCACTCGGCCGGCAGCCATCGCGAACCGTGCCGGTGGCCGGCGGGCGATTCGCTATCGCGCACATTGCCGGGCGCGGCCGGGCCGCCATCGGCGCCCACCGGATCGTAAGCCGCCCAGCATGGGTCGCCGGCAATGCCGCGTTCGTTGCCCACCCAGCGGACGTCGGGACCCACGTCGCTGAAAATCACCGCGCCGGGTTGCAGCTTGCGCACCAGGTCCCAGGTGCGCGGCCAGTCGTAGTAAGCATTCTTGTCGATGAGCCGCTTTTCGCGCGCGCCGCCATAAAAGCCATCGCCGCCGTTGGCGCCGTCGTGCCAAACCTCGAAGATGGGACCGTAGCCGGTGAGCAGTTCGCCGAGCTGCCGCCGGTAGATGTCGATGTACTCCGCGCGGCCGTAATGCGGGCTGTTGCGGTCCCAAGGCGAAAGATAGACGCCAAAGGCCAACGAGTGGCGCCGGGCGGCTTCGGCGATCTCGCGCACCACGTCGCCGCGGCCGCCGCGCCACGCGCTCGAGGCGACCGAGTGTCCGGTGGTCGCGGTGGGCCACAGGCAGAAGCCGTCATGATGCTTGGCGGTGAGGATGACGCCTTTCATGCCGGCCTGTGCCAGCGGTTCCACGATCGCGTCCGCGTCAAATCGGGCGGGGGCGAAAATGTTCGGGTCTTCGTCGCCATAGCCCCATTCCTTGCCGGTGAACGTATTCACCGTGAAATGCAGAAACGCGTTGGTTTCGAGCTCGTGCCAGGCGAGCTGGCGCGGAGAGGGGATGGCGCCGTAAGGTGCGGGGGCTGCGGCGCCGAGCGGGCGAACCGCAACGGCCGAGGCTGCCGCCAGAAACGCCCGGCGATCCATGTCTACTTGCGTGCCTTGGCCTTGGCTTTGACTTTGGCCGTGGTCTTGGCTTTGGGCTTCGGCTTCGCCGCCGCCGGCTCCGCAACCGGTTTCGCCTTCGGGATGTCGGCAACCACGGCGGCCACCGCATCTATTTCAACCGGGATCGCCAGCGGCTCTTCGATGGCAACCTCGACTTCCACCGCCGTCGGGTTCGCTTTCTTAAGCACCTCGTTGAACAGCGCTTGTTTGCGCGCATCCACTTTGGGCGGGGGCGCCTGCTCGTGGCGGAAATCGTGATCGCTGTGGCAAATGCGGCAGCGCACCTTGGCGGGCTCGGCGTTAATCACCGACACTATGGAGTGGTTCATGATGCGCTTGCAGCGCACGCAATAATCGTCGATATCGTCGCCAAGCCTCGGTTCGCGCATGCTCTCTCCTAACGCCTAAGCCGTGGTGGATTGGGGCGCCGGCTCAGGCTCCGCGGCGTGTTTGGGTTCGGGAAGCGCCCACTCCGCCGGTTCGAATCCCACGTACTTGCAAATGCGCAAGCGGCCATCGTCGGACTCCAACAGATCGCCCACCTCGAGCGGATCGCCCGCTTCGCGCGCCGCGCGCCAGGCGTCGTACTCGTTTTGCCCTTCCACCTGGCCGACCTGCTCGAAGTCTTTCGGTTTCACCGAAACGGCGCCGCTCACATGAGGCGCCAGGCGGAACTGCTGCCGCAGCGCGTCCTTCATGCGGTAAATTCGATACAACGCCATAGCCCTACATTGTAATCGATGTAATCGAGCGAAGCGCGCGCGTCCCGTCCCGTTCGCCCAGCGCCAGCCAGCGCGCGATAGCCGGCTCGCTCCAGACCACCGCGTCGCGCAAGCGTCCGAGCGGCTCGGAGGGCTCGATGCGAATCACTTCGAGCGCCGAGCCGGGGCGGCGCCGGTCCAGCACCGTGTGCACGGAGCGGAACAGTGGATGAGTGAGCGCATTCACCGCAATCGCGCGGGTGGCTCCCATGGCTTCGGCCGCCCATAGCGGCAGCGCGCCGAGCAGGCCGCCATCCACGTAATATTCACCATCGATGCGCACCGGCGGAAAGAAGAATGGAATGCTGCCGGAAGCCGCCAGGTGTGGCCCGGTGATTTCGGTATCGCGCACCAGGCGCACCCGAAGCCGCGGCACCTCCACCACCGTCAGGCCGAACGGAATACGCGGGCGATAGCGGGCGAAAAGATCGCGCGCCTTGCGGTGCAGCGCGTCCGGCCGGAGCAGGCCGGTGGAATGCGGGCCCCACACCAGGATCTGGCCGGTGGCGGGATCGAGCCAGTCGCGTTCGAGCTCGTCGACGCTGGCGCCGCCGGCGATGGCCCATCCATTCCACGCGCCGGCCGAAGCGCCCACCACGAAATCGATGTCGATGCGATCGCGCAGCGCCTTCCAGACGCCCACTTCCCAAGCCGCGTACATGCCGCCGGCGGAAAGCACCAGTGCGGTGGCCACGTACACAATCGTAGCCCAGACATGTGCGCCAGATCGAAAACGGGCAGAATCTGCCCAAGTCTGTGGCGAAACAAAGAACTTAACCGCTGTTTTTGGGCAGATTCTGCCCGAATTGGGCACGGCGGCAGCCGAGAAGTAGAACAGACCATCGCCTCTGATGGTCTGTCACGCCTCGCTACAGCACCCAGGGTCGACAAAAACCGAACGTCCGTCCTACCTCTGTTGGCAGGCGAAAGCGCCTGCCCCACTCTGCCACTACCGGTTATCCGGCGCCTTCCAATACCCGGGGCGGACCTGGATGCGCCGGGCGACCGGCGAATTCACGTAGACCTCGATCCGATGGAAGCCGCCCTCCAGTTTGTTGCTGGGGCTGTAGCTGAGCAGGTACTCGCTGTGCAGTTGTTCGCCAATGCGCTGGATGGCCTCCTCCAGGCCGTTGCGCCGGTAGTAGCTGAACTGGCTGCCGCCGGTTCCGCTGCTGAAGACATCCACCGGGTTGCGTTTGAAGATGGCCTTGGCGTCGTTATAAATCTCGATCAAGAGAGGCAGGAACTGCGCGCTGTCGCCTTGGGTGCCGTAAGTCTGCATCACGGTATTGGGCGTGGCGGGCACGTTCGATGGCAAGGGGTACATGGCGGGCGGGAGCTTGTCCGGCACCGGATCGGGCACCGGCGCGGTGAGTTTCTCGATGATGCGCGACATATCCACGCCATAGAACACGATGTTGGACAACTGCATGGTAATCAGCGTTTCGCGTCCCCGGGCTTCGCTGCCGATGTCGCGCGTTTCGCCAATCGAAAGGATGATCCGCCGCCGGTTCTTCGGGCGGTGGCTCAGCATGCGAATGGCTTGTTCGGTGGCGTCGACCAGGTGGCTGGAGCTGCTGCCGGGCTGAATCTTGCGCACCGCGAGCGTGATCTTGTCGGCGTCGGAAGTGAACTCCTGCAAGGTGCGGATGCGATGATCGAAAGCAATTACGGCGGCTTCGCCCTGATCGCCCAGAATCAGCGGCTGGATCAGGTTGCCGATCTTGTTAATCGCCGGCAGCATCTTCTCGACGGCCGCGTTGGCCTGCACCAGAATCACCATCGAGATCGGCTGAAACGCCACGTCCACGTGGACATTCTGTTCCACGCCGTTGTCCAGGAGGTGGAACTGGTCGGGCGACAGGCCGTTGACGAAATTGCCGTCGCGGTCGAAAACCAGCGTCGGCGCCAGAATGTTTTCCACGTGGACGATGATCTGGTAATCCGGCGCTTCTTCCTTGGCGGGCTGCGGATTCTGCGCGGGCTCCTGCGCGAGCAGCAGTCCGGCGAGCGACATTATGATCGACAATCGAAGCATCTTAATCCTGCGCGGCGGTATGGGCGGTCTGCCCCCGGAGTAGCTCCAGCACGTGGGGCACCAATTCCACGATAGCATTGAGGCTCTCGACCGCGCCTTTGGGCGAACCGGGAAGGGCGACGATGAGCACACGCCCGCGCGTTCCGGCGAGCGAGCGGGAGAGCGCGGCGAGCGGGGTGAATTCGCGGCCGCGGGCGCGCATGACCTCGCCGAAGCCCGGTATTTCGCGGTCCAGAACCGCGCGCACGGCCTCCGGCGTGACGTCGCGCGCGGCGATGCCGGTGCCGCCGGTGGTGAAGATGACGCCCACCGCGCCCCCGTCGGCCAAAGCCGCCAGGCGGGCGGCGATGGCGGCCCGGTCGTCGGGGATCGTTTCCGTGAGTGAGACATACCAGCCCAGTTGTTCCAGGCGTTCACGGACGGCGGGACCAGAGCGGTCGGCACGGGTGCCGGCGCTCGAGGAATCGCTGATGGTGAGGACGGCTGCGTGAATCATGCCTTTGGTGTGCGGCGTACCTCTGGTTTGCGGTGAAAGGCACCGCTCTTGCCGCCGGTCTTTTCGATCAGATAGATTTCGCCGATCTCGATGGATTTGTCAAGCGCCTTAGTCATGTCGTAAACGGTGAGCGCGGCCACCGCGGCGGCGGTGAGCGCTTCCATCTCCACGCCGGTCGGCCCGGTGGTGACGGCGGTCGCCTCAATGCGGACCCCGCGCTTTTCGATGCGCACTTCCACATCGGCGTGCGCGAGCGGCAGCGGATGGCAGAGCGGGATCAACTCGGCGGTGCGCTTGGCGGCGGCGATGCCGGCGATGCGGGCGATTTCGAGCGGATTGCCCTTCGGGTTTTCGGGCAGCTTGCGCAGCACCGCCGCGCGGATATGCACGAAAGCGTGGGCGCGGGCGGTGCGGTGCGTATCCGGCTTGCCGCTCACATCCACCATGTGAACGCCGCCCGCCGAATCGTAATGCGAAAGCTTGTTCTTCATGAGTTCGCGATCCTTAATGAAGGTGCACACCGCTCCCTAACGGTCGCGGCTCTGTTGGCCATCTTCATTTGAGCAGCACCCGTATCCACTCGCCGGCGGCGTAGACGGCCTGGGTGGGATCGGCCACCAGAAACGCGTTGGCGCGGGTGAGCGCCGGAATATCGCCGGAGCCGTGCCAAGCCAGCGGCGTGACTTCGGCGCCATCGGCGGTGAGCCGCGCGGGAAGAAAACGCGTCAGGCCGGGCCGATGGCGAAACTCCCGCATGAGCCGCGCCCAAGGCATCGCCAGCGCCGTTTCGGTGTGCCCGCCGATCAGTTCCAAGGCGGCGCGCGCGAAGATCTCGAAGGTCACCATGGTGGACGACGGATTGCCCGGCAAACCGAAAAAGAACTTGGCCTCCGCGCGTCCGAAGACCAACGGCTGGCCAGGCTGGATGAGCACGCGGTCGAAGTAAAACTCGGCGCCGAAGCCGGCCAGCACTTCTTCCACAACATCGTATTTGCCGGCCGAGACGCCGCCGGAGATCAGCAGGAGGTCGGCATCAAAACCGCGGCTCAAAATGCGGCGCGTGTGCTCGATGGTATCGCGCGCCAGCGGCAGGATCAGCGGCGTGCCGCCCGCCCGCGCCACCTGCGCGGCCAGCGAGCGGGCGTTGGAATTGCGAATCTGGAAATCGGTGGGGAGGTCGTCAACCTCGACGAGTTCGTCGCCGGTGGCGTCGATAGCGACGGTGGGGCGGCGGTAGTCTGGAACGCGAGCGCAGCCGAACGCGGCCAAGGCGGCGATGCCGGTGTAATCGAGCCGCGTGCCCGCCCGCAGCACTCGCTCGCCCGCGGCGGCCTCGGAGC
>JBAVIH010000254.1:0-20534 GCA_049686695.1 Bryobacteraceae bacterium
CTGTGCTGTTTTCTCGTCGTCGTCATCGACCTCTCCTTGTCAACGACTCCGTCGAAATCTTACCTTATTGCCTGGTCTGAAATCCTGGGACCACTATAGGATACGGCAATCGGCGGATGGTCCCTCGCGCACACGAGGTGCGATTGAATCAGATCCAGTCCGAGCGACACCAACCCCACGAACTGCTCCTTGTCGGGCACCAGACGGACTCGGGGAAAGTCCAGTTTTAGAAAGTCACAGTAGCGGGACTGATAGCTCGGGCAGTTCAAGATGGCGTAAATATAGGCGAACACGTCTTCCGGGCCGAAAGTGGCCTTCAGACTGCCCCTGCCATCAGTGACAAACTTGAGGCCAAACCGCGATTCGATTTCAGCGATGAATTCGTGCGAGAGATTTGGTACCCTTCCGCTCTTGCCGCCTTTCCAGGTCTGAGCCGTGATAAGCGACTGCTGCTGATGAGCCTGGACGCCCTCTTCTGGGTATAGGTAAAGCGGAAAGAGGTTCGAACCATCCTTGATTTCGACGAACACAGCAGGCGTTGGACAGTCGGATACGACCGCGTGATGCCAATCAGACGCCTTGGTTTGGCGCATTGTGTTCAAACACAAATTCTCCCGATGGGCGACGTGAACCGCAATCTCGCGCCGAGGGCGGTCCATAGTGGCCTCGCTCATGCAGCAATACCTCCGGTCCATTGGACGGTAGAGGCACTCAATGTTCCTGTCCTTCCAGCGCGCGTCCTGCCGGAGCGCCAGCCGCGCGTCTTTCAGATTCCATTCGCCGTTATCCGTGAGTCTGTACTTGTCCTTTAGTTCCGCATCCGAGAGGTCCTTGTCCCTCAAGTCTTTCACGCGCCGGGTCACATCCGCCCGCTCGAACGCAACTGCGAAATGATCGCGATGGCTCTGAAAACCCAATACGTTCGTGCTCATGATGTCCGTAACCTTCCAGCCCTTCTCATACTCGGCCTTAAGGTTCCGGTCCTCTGGAAAGAAGAAGTAGAACGGCGACTCCGGCCGCACGTCGTGCCATTCCGTAGTCTCAATACCCTGTGACCGAAGGAACTTGTACTTTTCGTCTCGTTCGCCCCAGAGATCGGCGTAATGGACGCGGGCCGGCCGGTCTTTTCCCGGTTCCTTGACGAAAAGTCCAATTGCGACGCCCTGCTGGATGTCAAAGACGTTGGCGTCCCTTGAGCCGTCCGGGCTGCGCTCTTTCTTCTTGGAGTTGCCGTGGAGGTTTAGCAGGTAAATCTCGGTGAAGGTGTTCATCAGCGACTGGCGCATGCCGCGAAACGTCGGATTGTCCAGGTAGCTGTGGTTCGTAATGAAAGCGAGCACGCCTCCCCCGGTGTGCTGGATACGCCGCTGGCCCCAGCGGAGGAATTTCACGTAGTCATCCTGCAGCCATTTCGGGTTGCGCTCGCGCAGGGGGGCGCCGTCAACGAAATAATAGTCGCGAATAAGCTCGCCGATGAATGTCGGGACTTTCCTGGTCTTTGCCTTTGGTTGCGCTGCCGGTCTGCCTTTCTCCTTCTCGAGATACCTCTCGATACGCCAGCTCCGGTTTGACGAATGGCCGCTGTAGGGAGGGTTGCCGATCACGGCCAGAATCGGCAGGTTGCGCTTCACATGGTCGGCAGCGGCGGCCTCCTCGCTGATGGCCCTCAGTTGGCCCAGCAGCGTCTCCACTTTCTTGTCGACCTGCTCCAACGTGTTCGTGAGGTAGACCGAGAGGCGCGCGTTGCCCGCGAAATCGTAAGCCCACTTCTTGCGCAGAGCATCGGGCAGATCCCGCGCGCCGAGCTGCAAGCCGAGCTTGAAATGCGCAACCGCGTAAGGAGCCATCAGCAGCTCGAAGCCATACAGCCGATTCAACAAGTGGTCCCCGATATAGGAGGACCACATGCCGGCGTTGCCCTGGTCCATGAAGCCCTGCCGGATATGGTCGACGACGCGATAGAGAAAGGTCCCCGTCCCGCAGGCCGGGTCGAGCACCAGCACCTTGGGCGCTGTCCCGCGCAGCCTGCTCTTTTTCCCGTCCTGCTCCCGCTCCCATTCGTGGTGCGTCACGGTTGCGTCGGCCAAGCCTGCGGTTAGTCCAAAGCGCTTCCTCAGGACGTGGTCGACCGAGCGGACGATGTAGGAAACCACCGGCTCGGGCGTGTAGTAGACGCCGCGCGACTCGCGGAGCTTCGGGTCGTATTGGGCCAGGAAGGTCTCATAAAAGTGGACGACCGGATCCTCCTGTTCGGTGCGCCTGCCGAAGTCCTTTAGGATTTCCTCGATCTTGGCCTTGTCCAGAATTTGTACCAGGTCATCCACAAAAACGGCGTAGGGCTCGTCGTCCAACTGCGTGCCTGTGATCGTCTCGAAAAGCCGGCGGAGGAACGGGTTTGTCTTCGGGATTTCGGCCGCGGCCCCCAGTCTTATGAACGGCCCTTGCCCCGAATGATTGCAACGGGCGGCAAAAAGTCCGTATGCGATCGTCTGGGCGTACATGTCCGCGAATTCGCCCACCCTCTGCGGAGTGTCCAGATCCGGGATCAGGGTTGAAGCGAATGCCCGTCGCAGGTCGTTGAGATTCTGGGACGCGTAGCCCGTGCGGAAGGACTCCACAATCACGTCGCGAATGATGTGAGTAAGCCGGGCCATCCTTTGCGCTAGCTCCCGCAGCGTCGATATGGGCTCAGGGGTGCGAGCCAGGAAATCGGTCAGCAGTGCGGTCGCATCGGCGGCATGAGGAGCCAGCGCCAGTCTCCCACCCCTGGCCTGTGCCGCCAGCACCGCCGTCCTCCTTCGCTCTCCGTTCACGTACCAGCGGAACTCCAGGTAGTCGGTCAGGACCAGGTTGGGCAAGCAATGGAAATAGCGCGTAAGCTGCTCAGAGCGCTCGGCTTCGTCCAGCGATTTGCCGATGTCTTTGGTCTCGATGTAGCCGACGGTGACCGGGCCGGCTTTCGTGACCACGTAATCCGGAGCCCCACACTTCTCGCGGCCCGGCTCGTTAGTCACCAGGACGTCTCCCAGCGATTCCATGAAGGATTTCAGCGCCGGCCGGTGCGTGTGCTCTGTAGTCCTTCCGTGCACAAGCTCGCGCTCAATTGCTTTCAGATACAGTTTGACCCGCTCGTCCATGCTCTAAGCTCGGAAGTGTAGCACAGATCTCCGCTCGCGCGGCGCTCGCCCCACCTGCATTCACCGCCCCCGCAAATCTCCCCAAACCGCTGTCTCCGCAGCCCTTACCCAGCATTCGCACGCTCGCGGGCGTTGCCAAGCTGAAGCATGCCCCACCTGTTATCCTGAAGCTAGCATCCCCGTTTCGGACACACACGCTTGAAAATCGGTTTTGTCAGTCTGGGCTGTCCCAAGAATCTGGTCGACAGCGAAGTCATGATGGGCGCGCTCGTGGCCCGCGGCCACGAACTAACGCCCCATCCCGGCGACGCCGACGTGCTGGTGGTGAACACCTGCAGCTTCATCGATCCCGCCAAAAAGGAATCCGTCGACACCATTCTCGAAATGGCTGAGTTCAAGAGGACCGGCCGAGCGCGAAAACTGATTGTCGCCGGCTGCCTGGTGGAACGCTACCGCGGCGACATCGTCAAAGAAATGCCGGAAGTGGATGCGCTGGTGGGCACCAACGAGCTCGAGCGCATCGTGGCCCTCTGCGAAGGCACGGGGGAAGGCTCGGAAGACGGCGCGGCCGTTCCCTATCTCTACCACGACCTCACGCCGCGCGTGCTCTCGACGCCGCGCCACTTCGCCTACATTAAGATCGCCGAGGGCTGCGACCACCCGTGCAGCTTCTGCGTGATCCCGCAATATCGCGGCGCGTTCCGCAGCCGCCGCTTCGAATCCGTTGTCGCCGAAGCCACCCGCCTGTTTCACCACGGCGTGCGCGAGATCAACCTGATCGGCCAGGACACCACCTGCTATGGCGAGGACCTGGGCCTGCGCGATGGCCTGGCCGCTCTGCTGGAACGGCTGGCCGAAATCGATACCGGGCACGAAACCTGGATCCGCTTCCTTTATGCCTATCCGAACAAAGTAACCCAGCGCCTGCTCGATGCGATCGCCGCGCACCATCGGCTGGTGAAGTATATCGACATGCCGCTGCAACACGCTAGCGCGCGGGTGTTGCAGCGGATGAAGCGCGGCGGTTCCGGCGAGATTTTCCTGCGCCTCATCGAGCGCATCCGCCGCACCATTCCCGGCGTCGCCATCCGCACCAGCTTCATCGTTGGCTTCCCCGGCGAAACTGCGGCGGATTTCGACGAGCTCTGCCAGTTCGTCCAGGCCGCGCGGTTCGATAACCTGGGCGTTTTCCTTTACTCGGATGAAGATTCGAGCCGCAGCTATGCGCTCGACGGCAAAGTGGACGCCCATACCAAACGCAGCCGCCAGCGGCGCTTGATGGCATTGCAGCGCAAGATCGCCCGCGCACGCGGCCGCGCGCTGTTGGGCGCGGAGGTTCCGGTGCTCGTGGAAGGCCTTTCGGAAGAAACCGATCTGCTGTGGCAAGCGCGCATGTCCACCCAGGCTCCCGAGATCGACGGCGTCGCGCTGATCAACGATGTGGAGGGCGCCGCACCGCGGCCAGGCGAAATACGCCGCCTGCGCATCACCGGATCGCACGATTACGACGTGGTCGGCACGCTGCTCCCGCCCACCGAAGCCGCGCTCGTGCTGCCGCCGCCGGGCCTGGTACACATCGAGCCGCTGGCCGTCCGCCTATGAACTGTCCGGTGTGCAAAAAAATCGAGGTCGCGCTGGGGGACGCCGAATTCCCGTTTTGCAGCGAGCGCTGCCGCACCATCGACCTGGGCAATTGGGCGTCGGGCAAATACGTGATCTCGACCCCGCTCCCGCCGGGCGGCGCGGACACAGACGAAATGGACGAAGATGACTAGCTACCCGACCGCAAGGTTCGGCGTTAAACCGCTTGCTTACGCGCGCGGCTCCGAACGGAGCCACGACCGTCAGGGAGCGGTCCCCCGCACGTGCGCGAGATCCTACGGACGAAGATGACTAGCGGCGCGCGCACCAGAATCGCTTTCGCCATCGCCACCTGGTTCGGCTGCGGCCGCTCGAGGTGGGCGCCGGGCACGGTGGGCTCGGCCGCGGCGCTCGCCATCGCCATCGCGCTCCATCGCTATGCCGGATTCGCGCCGTGGCATTTTCTGCTGCTGGCAGCCGCGCTGGCCGGTCCCGCGGTGTGGGCCGCGGGCGTCGTCGAGAGAGCCGCCGGCTTCAGAGATCCCGGCTTCGTGGTGGTGGATGAAGTGCTGGGCCAGTGGATCGCGCTGGCCGCGGCGAACCCCTGGAACTGGCGGAGCTGCCTGGCCGCCTTCGCTCTGTTCCGCCTGTTCGACATCTGGAAGCCGCCGCCGGTGCGGCAATTGGAATCCCTGCCGGGCGGGCTCGGCATCAACGCCGACGACGCCATGGCCGGCGTCTACGCCGCACTTGTGCTATTGCTGGCGGGATGTTTCAATCTATATTGAATGTCCCTCCGGAAACCACCCGCCGCCCGGCCGCAGATCTCCCAGGTGTCCCCGCACGCCGCCATCGCCGGTGGCGAATTCCAGATACGCGGGAAGGGATTCGCCAAGCCTGACCGGCCGCGCGTCATGATCGGGGACGTGGGAGCGCCGATCATCATCGGCTCGGATTCCTTCGTCATCGCCCGTGTGCCCGAGGGCGCCACCGCCGGCGAACTGGTGATCGAAAGCGGCAAGCAGGCGAGCGAAGCCTGGGCTTGCGACATCGGCGTCCCTATCGCCGACAACCTGCACCCGGTGGGCAATCCGGCCATCGACGCGCTGGGCAACATCTACACCACCTTCAGCGGATCGCGCGGGCAGAAGGTGCCGGTGGCGGTTTACAAAATCGACCTCAACTTCAACATGAAGCCGTTCCTCAACGACCTCATGAATGCCACCGGCCTGGCCCTGGACGCCGAAGGCTTGCTCTACATTTCCAGCCGCTATGACGGCTTCATTTACCAGGCCGCGCCCAGCGGCAACATGACGGTGTACGTGGAAGGCATGGGCGTCGCCACCGGCATCGCCTTCGACCGCCAGCGCAACCTGTACGTCGGCGACCGCAGCGGGACCATTTTCAAGATCAACCCCGAGCGGCAGGTCTTCGTCTTTGCCACCATCGAGCCTTCCATCGCCGCCTACCATCTGGCGTTCGGTCCGGACGGTTTCCTGTACGTCACCGGCCCCACCACCTCCAGCTTCGATTGCGTTTATCGCGTTTCCGATCACGGCGAAGTGGAAGTGTTCTATCGCGGCCTGGGCCGGCCGCAGGGGCTGGCGTTCGACGACAGCGGCAACCTGTACGTGGCGGCTTCCATCGGCGGCCGCAAGGGCGTGGTGCGGGTGACGCCGGAACGCGAGGCCGAGCTGTTCCTGTCCGGGCCGGGCATCGTTGGTTTGGCCTTCGCGCCGTCGCGCGCGCTGGTGGTATCGACCACAAACGCCCTCTACCGCGTCGACGTGGGCATCCGAGGGCTGCCTCTCTACTGATGAACGCCGAAATCATCGCAGCCGGTTCCGAACTGCTCACCGCGGAGCGCGTCGATACCAATTCGCTCTACCTCACCGCCGAGTTGAATAACCTGGGCGTCGAGGTCACCGCCAAAGCCGTCATCGGCGACGACCGCGACCGCCTGGCCGAAGCCGTGCGCGCGGCGCTTCGCCGTTCGCCCATCGTGATTCTCTCCGGCGGGCTGGGGCCGACCGAAGACGATGTCACGCGCGAAGCGGTGGCTCTGGCGCTGGATCGCAAGCTGGTCTTCCATCCCGAAATCGACGCGCAGATCGAAGCCCGCTTCGCGCGCATGAAGCGCAAAATGGTCGAGGTGAACCGGCGGCAGGCGTTCGTCATCGAGGGCGCCGACGCGCTTCCCAACGACCGCGGCACCGCGCCCGGCCAATGGGTGGAGGAATCCGGCGGCGTGGTCATCCTGCTGCCCGGCCCGCCGCACGAGTTGAAGGCCATGTTCGAGCGCCAGTGCCTGCCGCGCCTGCGCCGCCTGGTCCCCGACCTTGCCATCCGAACCCTGCTGCTGCGCGTCACCGGGATGCCGGAATCCGATCTCGATCAGCTCATCTCTCCGGTGTACAAAAAGTATCTGAACCCGGCCACCACAATCCTGGCCGGCAATGGCGATATCCAGGTGCACCTGCGCGCCCGATGCGCCAGCGTGGGCGAGGCGGAGGCGCTGCTGGCGGAAGTCGGCGCGCCCATCGAAGCGCTGCTGGGCGATAAGATCTACTCCCGCAACGGCGATCCGCTGGAGGTGGTGGTCGGCGAGATGCTGCAGAAGGCCCGCGCCACCGTGGCCGTGGCGGAGAGTCTCACCGGCGGCATGCTCGGCGAGCGTTTCACCACTGTCCCCGGCAGCTCGCGCTATTTTCTGGGAGGCTTCATCACCTATTCGAATGCCATGAAGGTAGAACTGCTCGGCGTGGACCCGCAGCTTCTCGCGCATTTCGGCGCGGTGAGCCGGGAGACCGCCGAAGCCATGGCCGCCGGCGCGCGCCGCCGCACCAACGCCACTTACGCGCTGGCCGTTACCGGCATGGCCGGCCCCGAATCGGACGAGCACGCGGCCCCGGTTGGGACGGTCTACATAGCGCTGACCGATCCAGAAAAGACCGTCGCCCTCCATCGTCAGTTCCTAGGCGACCGCACCCGCATCCGCCAATTCACCACCCAAATGGCGCTCGACGTCCTGCGCAGAAGGCTGATGGGACGGGCGGGTTGACAGACGAAAGCGTCTGTCCCACCTTGGCGCCGGGCAAGTGGGGCAGGCGCTTTCGCCTGCCAATGTCCCACGCCCTTGCCTGGCCTACTGTGCCGGCGGCAGCGTCGCGCTATAGCTTCCCGTTAGTTAGGGCGCCAAAGAGCGTTACGGGCGCGCCGCCGCTAGGGTCCGGGGTTCCAGTCACGCTGAGAGTGCCGCTGAGGTTCCCCATGTCGTAATAACCCGCTAGGGCTGAGGTTTGAGTCAATGTAAATGTCAATGAGACGCTGGACACAAGGTAGATGTTTCCGTCGGGAGCCGAGAATATTCCGTAAGGCGGCTGTAGGGTGCTCGCCTGTAGAGCGTTGGCAGTGAACGTCTGGCCCTGGTTCGAGAACGTTCCGTTGGTGAGGATGAAGGTTGGAGCGCCGCCATTAATTGCCGCCGCATAGCCTACCCCTCGCCCCCGCTTCGCTCCGCCTTGGCTTTGCGTATCTCCTCCAGCCGTTCCGCGATCCGCTTTTCGACGCCTCTGCCGGTGGGGAAATAGTAACGCCGGCCGGCCAGCGACGCGGGCAGGCATTCCATATCGGTGATGGCGTCCTCGAATTTGTGGGCGTGCTCGTAGCCTTCCCCGTAGCCCCAGGCCTTCATGTCGCGGGTGACGGCGTTGCGCAGATTCATCGGGACCGGTTCGGCAATCGTGTTTTCCACGTCCGCCGCCACCGCGCCCAGCGCGCGGTACGACGCATCGCTCTTGGGCGCCACGCAAAGGTAGATGGCGACCTGGGCCAGCGCCAGGTCGCCTTCTGGAATCCCCAGAAAGTGCACCGCCTGCATGGCCGCGATGGCCTGTTCGAGCGCGCGCGGATCGGCCAGGCCGATGTCTTCGATCGACATGCGGATCAGCCGGCGCGCCAGGTACAGCCGGTCCTCGCCGGACTCCAACATCCGCGCCAGCCAATACAGCGCCGCATCCACATCGCTCGACCGCACGGATTTATGCAGCGCCGAAATCAGGTTGAAATGCTCCTCGCCGCCCTTGTCGTACAGCAGCACCTTACGCTCGATGGCGCTTTCGAGCGCGGTCTCGGTGAGCGTCCCCTGCGAGGCGGCGGCCGCGGCTTCGAGCGTGTTGTACGCCTGCCGCGCGTCGCCATTCGAGTAGATCGCAATCTGCTCGAGCAGATCGTCCGTCGCCTCGAGATGCACCACCGGCAGCGCGCGCCGCAGCAGCGTCGTCAGCTCCGGCACGCTCAGCAGACGCAGCGCATACACCCGCGAGCGCGACAGCAGCGCCGAGATCACCTCGAAGGACGGATTTTCCGTGGTGGCGCCGATCAGAATGATGTCGCCGCGCTCCACGTAGGGCAGGAACGCATCCTGCTGGGCTTTGTTGAAGCGGTGAATTTCGTCGATGAAGAGGATCGTGCGCCGGCCCATGCGCCGCAGCCGTTCCGCGTCAACCATCACCGCCTTGATTTCCTTGATGCCGCTCAACACCGCGCTGAACGGGATGAACTCGCAGCGCGTGATGCGGGCGATCAGCTTGGCCAGCGTGGTCTTGCCGACGCCGGGAGGGCCCCACAGAATCACCGAGCTGAGCTCGTCGCGTTCGATCTGGCGGCGCAGCGGTTTCTCCGGCCCGAGTATGTGCTCCTGGCCGATGAAGTCTTCCAGGCGGTCCGGCCGCATTCGTTCGGCCAGCGGGCGCTTTTCGTCTTTCGCGGATGGCGCGTCGGGCGCGGGCGGAGTGGAATCGAACAGGCTCACGTGCGTGCGGTCCTCTGCCGCCGGGCTTCGTAGAGCAGAATGCCAGCCGCCACGGCGGCGTTGAGCGACTCGACGCCCACCGTGGGAATCGACACATCGTGCGCCGCCGCGCGCAGCACGCCGCCCACCCCGCGCGCCTCGTTGCCGATCACCAACCCGCACGGCCGCGCGAAATCCGCACGGTCGAGCGCCGGCGCCCCCCCGCGCGCCGGAACGCTCGCATAAAGCTGCACTCCGTTCTGTTCGAGCGCCGCGCGCGCCAGCGCCGCATCCATTCCGTGAAGGTACGGAACGCGAAACACCGAGCCCGCCGACGACCGGATGGTCTTCGGGTTGTGCGGGCTCACCGTCCCCTTGATGAACAGCGCCCCGGTGGCGCCGAACGCTTCCGCCGCGCGCAGAATGGCGCCGGCGTTGCCGGGGTCTTGCAGGCCATCCAGCACCACTACCAGCGGGCAGCCGAGAAACAGTTGCTCGAGTTTCCATTCCGGCGGCTTCACCAGGGCCATCACTCCCTGCGCGGTTTCGGTTCCGGAAATGCTCTGGAAAAGGTCGTCCGGGAGCACGGCTACCCTGACCCCGTCCAGACCGCGCGCGTGCCCCGTGGCGGCCTCGCGCACAGATTCCGCAGCCAGCACGATCTTCACTTCGCACTTGCTCCGGAGCGCCTCTTCCAGCAAGTGAAAGGTCTCGGCCACCGACCAGCCATCGGCCGTCAATCCGCCCCGCGCGATAGCCCGGCGCACATCCTTGACCAGCGGATTGGCCGCGCTCGATATGGTTTCCGGACGAGGCATATGCGACTACAATAGGTTCGGACGATCAAATTATCGCAGATGAAGCGCGTGGCATGGGCCGTAGGGCTGGCGGCGCTGGTGGCGCTGGCCATCCTGGCGATCGGCATCGTTCGCCTGGCCAACCGAATCGAACGCCAGTCCACAGTGGATGAGGCGCGGCCGGCCGACATCATCCTCGTCCTCGGCGCGGCGGAATATCATGGCCGGCCCTCGCCGGTGCTGCGGGCCCGCCTGGACCACGCCCTCGACTTGTACGCGCGCAAGCTGGCTTCCCGCATCATGACCACCGGCGGATCCGGCGGAGAGCCGGTCTTCACCGAAGGCGGGGTCGGCCGCGCTTACCTGATGAGCCACGGCGTGTCCTCGGATGCCATCGTGGTCGAAACCGAGGGCGAGACCACCGTGCAATCCACCGACCTGGCGGCCGAGATCATCCACCGCATGGGCCTCCATTCGGTGATCGTGGTCAGCGACGGATATCACATCTATCGCGTGAAACGGATGCTGCAAAACCGCGGGCTCAAGGTGTACGGTTCGCCCCGCAAGGACCACAACTCCCCGCGGCGAGAGCACTGGAACTATATTCGGCAGGCCATCGGCTACATATTATGGCGCGCCGGCGTCGGCGTCTGAGGTGGGACAGACCATCGCCTTCTGTGGTCTGTCATCGCTCGCCAGACCACGACACATTGACAGACGACAAGAACCGATCGTCTGTCCCACCTCTGGTTTGACGAGAATGTAGAAACCCTACTCCCGCGGGGCGCGGTTTTCCACGTACCAGCGCCACGTCCCGGCGATTCCGTCCTCAAGCGCCACCTTGGGCTTCCACCCGAGTGCGGTCAACCGGCTGACATCCAGCAGCTTGCGCGGCGTGCCGTCCGGCTTCGACGCGTCGAATGCCAGTCTTCCCGTGTAGCCAGCGGCGCGGCAGATCATCTCCGCCAACTCGCGGATCGTCACGTCGATGCCGGTTCCCACGTTGATGATTTCGCCCGAGTCGTACTCGAGCATCAGGAACACCGCCGCATCGGCCAGGTCGTCCACATGCAGGAACTCCCGGCGCGGCGTGCCGGAGCCCCAAACCACGAGCTCGGGCGCGCCCGCGCGCAGCGCCTCGTGGGTCTTGCGGATCAGAGCGGGTAACACGTGCGACGACTGCAGGTTGAAGTTATCGCCCGGTCCATACAGGTTGGTCGGCATCAGGCTGATCGCGTTCAGCCCGTATTGCGCGCGGTACGCCTGCGCCAGCTTGATGCCGGCGATCTTGGCAATCGCGTACCACTCGTTGGTCGGCTCGAGCGGCCCAGTCAGCAAATGCTCCTCCCGCATCGGCTGCGGCGCGAGCTTCGGGTAGATGCACGAAGATCCGAGAAACAGCAGCTTGCGGACGCCCGCCCGCGCGGCTGTGTCAATCACGTTGGCTTCGATCGCCAGGTTGTCGTAAATGAAATCGGCCGGGTACGTGGCATTGGCCAATATCCCACCCACCTTGGCGGCCGCCAGAACCACGTATTCGGGCTTTTCTTCGGCGAAGAATCGCCGCGTTGCGGCCTGGTCGCGCAGATCGAGATCCGGTAATTCGCGCAACACCAGGTTGTCGAACCCTCCCTGGCGCAGGCGCCGGCAGATCGCCGACCCCACCAGCCCTTTGTACCCTGCGACGAAAATGCGGCTGTTCTTTTCCATTGGTTTTATGTGTGGGCGGAACCGCGCAGCACCACCCGGTGGCCCGCCTCCGCCAGCGTGCGCTCCTGTTGCGCCAGATCCAGGTCGTGTTCCACCATCAAGCGCACCAACTCCCGAAACTCCATTTTGGGACGCCACCCGAGCTCGCTCCGCGCCTTCGAGGAATCGCCCTGCAGGTGATCCACCTCCGACGGCCGGAAGTAGCGCGGGTCGGTCTCCACGTGCTCGGTCCAGTCCAGCCCGATATTCCTGCCCGCCACATCGAGGAATTCGCGCACCGAGTGCGATTCGCCGGTCGCGATCACGTAATCGTTCGGCTGCGGCGCCTGTAGCATCATCCACATCGCCTCGACGTAATCGCCCGCGTAGCCCCAGTCGCGCTTCGCCTCCAGGTTGCCCAGGTACAGCTTCTTCTGCATCCCGAGTTTGATGCGGCCCAGCGCGCGCGTGATCTTCCGCGTCACGAACGTCTCGCCGCGCCGCTCGGATTCGTGGTTGAACAAAATGCCGTTGGTGACGAACAGGCCGTACGCTTCCCGGTAATTCACCGCGTACCAGTGCGCCGCCACCTTGCTCACCGCATAAGGGCTGCGCGGGTAAAACGCCGTCGCTTCATTCTGCGGCGGCGGCGCCGCTCCGAACATTTCCGACGACCCGGCCTGGTAGAACCGCACCGGTTTCCCGCCCGCCTTCATGTGGTCGCGCACCGCTTCCAGCGCGCGCAGCGTTCCCGTAGCCACCACGTCTGCCGTGTATTCGGCCTGGTCGAAACTCACCCGCACGTGGGATTGCGCCGCCAGGTTGTAGATCTCGTCCGGAGAAACCTGCGCGATCACCCGCCGCAGCCCGGTGCCGTCCGACATGTCTCCGTAGTGCAGGCGCAGCGCCGCCCGGTTCTCGTGCGGGTCGCGGTAGACCGAGTCGATGCGGTCCGTGTTGAAGGTGGAGGCGCGCCGGATCACGCCGTGAACATCGTACCCTTTCTCCAACAGAAACTCCGCCAGGAACGATCCATCCTGCCCCGTGATCCCGAAAATCAAAGCTGTTTTCATCTGCACACTTCGTCTTACTATTTCAGCCTAACCGGTGCGAAAAGAAAAGTCGAATGGCGGGCAGGGACGGCAGGGACGGCGGCTGGGGCCGCGTGTGAGCGATGGAGCTGGCGGAGGGGCTTGCACACATTCGACTCTACAGCGCGACCTTCTGGCCGGTGCGGCAGGAACGGTAGACCGCGTCGACCACTTCGAGGGCCTGATAGCCATCCTCGCCGGCGACTCGCGGTTGGCGGCCGTGCCGGATGGCGTCTCCGAAATCCAGGAACTGGCGTTCGAACGGTTCAAGCGAAATCGCCATCGGGTCGGAGGCGCCGGAGGCCACCTGCCTCGAAACCGGCGCCGGATCGCCCGAGTCGCCCTCGACATCCCACGCGGTGAGCTTGTCCCCGGTGATCACGGCGGTGCCGCGGCTGCCGTGGATCTCGATGCGCTCGGGGTATCCCGGCCGGAAGGCCGTCGCCGCCTGAATTACGCCGGTGGCGCCGCTCGCGTACTCGACCACCGCGTTCACCACATCCTCGGATTCGATTCTGTGCACCGCGCCCAGTTGCCACATCGCGAACAACCGTTTTACCGGGCCGCCCAGCCAGCGCAGAAGGTCCACCTGGTGGATCGCCTGGTTGATCAGCGCTCCGCCGCCTTCGGTTCGCCAGCTCCCTTTGATCGGCCGCGCATAATATTCGGGTGGGCGGTACCACTTGGTGTAGCCGTCCAATTGGAGCAGCTTGCCCAGTCGCCCCGCGGCAAGTGCCTGGGAAACGAAGAGGCTGGCGTCATCGAAGCGGTGCTGGCTGACCACGCCCAGCAGAATGCCAGCGCTGCGCGCGGTTTCGATCATCCGCCGCGCGGTTTCGAGGTTGGTGGAGATCGGTTTCTGCACCTGCACGTGCTTGCCGGCGAGCGCGCAGATTTCGACCGGCTCCAGGCGGAAGTCCGGGAACGTGCAGACGTCCACGTAATCCACCCGGGGGTTCCGGCACACTTCCTCGTAACCGCGCACGAATTCGACTCCGAACTCGTCCGCGAACCGTTGCCCGGTGGGTTCGTGAGTGTCCGTGCAGACAACCAGCTCGTAGCCGATATTCCGGTAGACCCGCGCATGCATGCGCGAAATTGCCCCGGTGCCGATCATTCCCACTCGCATAGAACGACCATTCTAATCGCAGACGGTGCGGGCAAACCAGCCTGAAGCGATAGCGGATTTGAGCGGCTGCCGATGGAGGCACAGCAAAGGACCAAGGCAGACTATTTGTTGGGATAACGGATAGACGCGCCGGGAATATCAGGTCTCGGATCGCAAGCCAGCCCGCTCGTCCAGGCGGCCTGCCAGAATCCCGACCACGTCCGCCATCTCGCCAAGCGCGCGACGCGCACGGTCCGGCGAGGCGCTTCTGGTGATCCGGAAATACCACTGCATGATGCGATAGTCGAGCACCAGAATCCGGTCTTCGACCGCATTCAAGTCCAGGCCGGCGGCGTGTTCAATCAGGTACGTCGCTAAGCGGTAGTCGCGCTCGATCGCACGCTCAAGGCCATCTAGTGGCGTTGTGCCGCGCAAGAGCTCCTTGACTTGCCGGCAACTGAATTGGGAATCCACGGCGTCCATCGCACGCGCATCCAAACTGGAGTTTCGCATTATGAGGATGCAGCTATAGCGAAACCAGTAAAGGAGCAGTGCAAACGAAAACGCCGCGATGATGATGCTTGCAATCATGCAAATCCCAAACTCGTTGACGTTATGCCGGTACTAGTCCATCCATAACCAGAATACTTAACTCCGCATTCATTTGCAATAGATTTTTTTTGATTTCGATGGCTTCCTTTAACAACTTTAAATACAACTGCTTACGGGAAAGACAAACCATTGGAGACGGCATTTCCATGTATTATTACATCAAGTTTACCTTGTCGGTGGTGCTTAGGACCGGTACGGCCTGCACGCCATCGCCGTTGGCGCAAGGGATGCCCGGTCCGGCATTTCCGCACGCAAAACCCGCGTGCCAAACCGGTTCCGGATCGCGCGCGAGGCCGGCCGGGGCGAGCCAAGGAACATACGGCGGGTTGCACCCGTATCGTATGCTTAGGAAGTTCGCTGCACAGCCGGATGGGCGCATCTCACCTGGCGGGTGCGAGGAGACGCCATGATCGCGAAAAGCCTGCTAATGGTCTGGGCCGCGCTGTGCCTGGCCGGTTGCGTCATCAACACCATCCCCACCGGGCCACTGCAATACGATTCGTTCCACCTCGAGCGGGACCGCTCCGAGGTGGTGAAGGTTAACCTTAACATGGGTGCCGGTAAGCTCCAGGTGGGCAGCGGCACCGAAAAACTGCTGCAGGCCTACTTCACCTATAACGTTCCGGCTTGGAAGCCCGTCGTGAAGTACGATGCGGGCACGCTGACCATCGACCAGGGCAAGAACCAGCATGTCAACTTCAGCCCGGGCCAGATCAAATACGAATGGGACCTCCGCTTCGGCCGCGAGACTGCCCTCGACTTCGGGGTGAATTTCGGCGCCGGCGAAGCGCAACTCGACCTCGGCTCTCTCAACCTGCGGGCTGTCGATGTCCAGATGGGCGTCGGCAAGCTCAACCTGGACCTGCGCGGGCGGCCGCAACACGACTACAACGTGCATATACAAGGCGGCATCGGCGAGGCCCTGGTCAGATTGCCCGCGGGCGCCGGCGTTTACGCAAACGCCACCGGCGGCATCGGCGAGGTCAAGACCCGCGGCCTCACCAAGCAAGGCGACCACTGGGAGAACGATGCCTACGCCACGGCGAAAGTCAAAGTGCGCGTGGATGCGCAGGGCGGCATCGGTTCCATCACCCTCATCGGCGACTCGGATTGATTCCGGCGCGCCCGCAAGCACCCGATCCCAAGCTACCCGTGTCTCCCCATGTGATGGAGAACGGCGCAACTCAGGTGGCCGAGAACGAACCAGAATACCGCTTCGAGAACCCTCTTGAGTTTTGGCGTCATGCTGTCAAGGATAGCCTAAACCCGGCTCATGAACGACTCTTGCCGTCTCTCTCGCAGCACTTTCTTTAACGCGCCATCTTAACTATTCCGCGGGTGATCGGAAATCAACTCACCCATACTACAGGATGAATAGCCTAGCGGAAAGCGCCCAGCAAGTAGGCTATCAGGAGAACCGCTAGAATGGTGCCAAGCCCTATACCAGTGCCCCCACGGTAGCCCCAGCGGCTATGGCCATAGTACCCACCACCGGCACCCAAAACCAACAGCACAATAATAATTAGTATCAGCATCGTAAGTCTTCCCCTTCCTGAACGTGAACTCGCGGTCGTGCGACCGGAGGTCGTTTCATCTAGTGCAATCCGGTATCCAATCCTCGTTGTGACGGGTTGTCTGGGGCGGGCATCCGGTGTTGACTGGTTTGGACCGGGTCGAGCGCCGGTGACAGAGCGGCCGTTTATTAGGCGGCGGGCCGCGACGGTATGCGCCACCTGGTGAGCGCACGATTTGCCGCCGGGTTCCGCCTCCTTCGCTCACCCCCCAGCAGTTCTTGCCCTATGGGCGGCAGGACTTGCACATGACAACTTGCCGCAAGCTGGCGTGATCTTCTTTGTGTCGGCATGAATCTGCCTTTGGCCTTCCACATGCACGTGTCCAACTTGAAGAGGGGCAGAAGTCGATCGTTTCGCGGGCGTCTTCATCTCAGTTTAGGCGATGCCGACGAGACGCCCCCCCCAGAGGGTAATTGCGAGAACCTGCCCGAAGCCACTGCGTCGGCGCTGGCATTGAAAAGGGGATTGCCATGTCATTCGGGATTTACATTGTCGGCTTCTTGATATTGATCGGCGGGCTGATCTATGCGGCCGTGTTGCTGCACATCGCCACGCATTGGATTGCAGTAGGTGCGATCGTGCTTCTGGGCCTCGCGATTCTGAAAGGCGTCCAAGCCACTCGAGGAAAAGATCCTTCGTAAAAACCGTTTGTATTACGAGTCTCAAGCAAAATGATGTATCAAAAGGAGAAACATGACAAAGAAAACGCTCAAACCGTGCTTGTCCCTGTTGGCGATAGCGGTCATCGGGGTTCTGATCGGGTGCTCGGCGACGTCCAACCAGGCAGCCGACGTTTCTGCCAGTATCCGCACATCGCTGGACAAGGCGGGCTACAAAGATGTCTCGGTAAGTCAGGATCGCGACAAGGGCGTCGTGACCCTGGGCGGCCACGTAGCGGCATTCGGTGATAAGTCGCAGGCCGAATCCATTGCCAGCTCCATCGCCGGCGGCCAAGTTATCTCGAACGAGATTGCAGTGATTCCACCCGGTTCCGGGAGTGACGCCAAGAACGTGAACTCGGATTTGGACAAGGGTATCGAAAACAATCTGGACGCGGCTCTGATCACAGAAAAGCTGCACGATGGCGTGAAATACGCTGTCAAGAATGAAGTTGTCACGCTGACGGGCGATGTCGACTCTCAATCGACGCGCACCCGGGCCCAGAATGTCGCAGCCGCGGTTCCGAACGTGCAGCAGGTGGTGAACGAGCTGCAGGTTAAAGCGCAAAAGGCCACCTCGTCGAACTAAGACCGGCTCAGCCGAAACGGAACTTCGCGGGCACACTGATCTTGGTTGGTCCGCGGACTTCTGGTTCGCGCAGGCCCGTCTATCAGGTATCCGGGGCCTGGGCGGCTCTGGACGACGCCGGCCTTACTGAACCCGAGCCCGGCGCAGATACGCCAGTAGCAGATAGCCGAAAACGATGGCCGCCAGCAGTGCTGCAACCGCCCAAGTGAGGTCACCCAGAACTCCGTATAGGGACATCACGCGATCGCTGAAGAACCACCCCAAAGAGATAAAGACGGCCGTCCCAGTGATTTCACCCAAAATGTCCCAGACGAGGAATCGGTGCCACGGGTAGCCGCCTGTGCCGCTGGCCAGGTTGATCCAGGGTCCCAGGGGACTGAGTAGCCAACGTGTGACAAAGATGCCGGAGCCGCCCCAAGCCTTGACTTTGCCTTCCATGGCCTGCAGGTTGGCGCGCTTTCCGAAAAGGCCGCTGAGCTTTGTCACTACAGCCGGCCCTCCCCATCGGCCGATGGCGTAACCGGCCTGATCGCCGAGGACGGAACCCGCGCCAGCCGCGCCAATAGCCCACCAAGGGTTCATGGCGCCTTGCGAGATCATCGAGCCCGCGACAATCAGAAGCAGCGTAATAGGCAGCGGCACTCCGATGGCCGCAATAGCCACGATTCCGAATAGGGCCGGCGCGCCGTATTGTGAAACCGCCGCGAGAAGCTGATCGTTCATCGCGGTTGGCCACCCGGCGGTTGCGCGGCGGCATCGATGGCGCGTTGCAGTTGGGCTATCAGCTCAGGAACGGGGCGGTTCAGTTCGTGAGCGAGGCGGCGCACCGATCGCCGGTCACGCGGCTCCCGCGGACGAACCCCGATGGCTTGAAACAGCACCGAGGCAGGAACGTGGTGGGTGTGGGCGACAAATGGGACCGACATCCACTCCCGGATGGGCTCATTCGCCGTGTGGATCTGCCGCACCCGCCGGCCGGCCCTCGAGGCGAAGACGAAAGTGCCCGTGATCGCCACCACGAAGGCTAGCCCAACAGCTAGTGCGCGCTGCCACGTTTTCCCCACAATTCAATATAACTGAGACCGGCTAGAACCGGCGCTTGCGTCACCGGTACTCACTTGAACGGTACTGCACGTGCTCTGACAACTACCAATGCTGTATGCGATTTCGTCAACAACGACAGTCTCCGGAGGGAGATCATGAAGACACACTCGGCAATTGCAGTCACCGGCGCCGTTTTAACGACGCTCATGTTCGCGTTCTCCGCCTTCGCGCACGACCACAGCGCCCTCAACGGCACCTGGACTCTGGCGCCCACCAAGAGCGATTTTGCCGGCCAGCCCGTGGTTCAAACCGGCACCGTGACGATCAACGAGAGACAGGGGGTCATCACCGTCTCGCGCAGTTTCGTGTATGAGGGCGCCAGCGAGACCTTTTTCTACCGCGACATCACCGACGCCGAGAACAACGCCACCATTCACACCGGCAAAGACCTCAAAAGCAAGACCAGTTGGGATCACGATGTCCTGAAGGTGACGACTGCGCAATACGGTGCAATCACGCTCGAACGCTACACCCTAGCCGCGGATGGCACCATGATGGTCAGCGTCGCACGGCCCGACCACAAGCCGATCACCCTCGTCTTCCAGCACAAGGATGACTGACGCCTTCACCGTGCCGCCGGCGGCTCCTGGTCGGTGGGAATTCCGGTCATGGAGCGATAGAATGCAACGGCCCGGTTGATCGAGGAAGACTCATGTCCCGTGGCCAGGCGGCTCGCATTCCGTCCGGTGCGCGCGATGTTGTAGTAGCGCCAGACGTCGTCGCATTCGCGATCCAGAAAGTAGACCGATTGCACATCACCCGGATGAAACAGTGTCAGAAAGGAATAGCGCATCACGCTGACATTCTCGATCTCGAAAACAAGCCGGTCTGCCGAAGCCTCTGCAATGTGCATTCGATAGACTGCGGTACCAGAAAGGTTATCCGCCTGTTCCGAGTAGAGTAGCTTTCCCTCCGTCATCTCAACAGGCAGGAAGTCCTGGCGGAGGTGACTTGGCTGCGAACCGGTTAAGGCGTGGGCGCTCACAATCAACGTCCGCCACTGCTTGTGAGTTGTCGACCAGTACCTCATGCCCGCGAGTTCTGAAATTGCCCCGATGTGGCGGAGCAATCCCTCTTCCCCCGAAGTGTAACGAAACCGCGCGACTGTGGTGACCAGACTGGAGAAGCCGCCCTCAGCCCAACCGGTGCACGCCGGTGGTCTCCAGTCGTGGCCGAAATCAGACTCGCTCCAGAACTTTACGACGGGCGAATGATCGAGAGCGGGATAGGGCGGAACGGTTTCCTTTCCGCATGGCGGCTGCGGCCCCGGTTGCGCATAGCCGCACGCCTGACAGAGCACCATCACCGAGAATACAAACCGAGTCATTGTCGCTGCCCAACAGTGCACGCGCATGGCCGCGCCCAATCGCCCCAAAACGCCATAAGCCGGCTGCGCGGGCGACCGCGCACCTCGGCGGCGACACCACCCAGGCCACAGCGCACCGGAAAAAGGCGCGCCGCCCGCTGCAAGCGAGCCGCGATTTGAACCACGACGCCCGTTCCGATGCTGCTTGCTAGAATAGAGGTCTAATGCCTCGCCTGCCTACGATTCCGGGCCGGATCCTGATCGTCGACGATGAGGAGCGTCAGCGTACCGCCTTGGCGGCCATGCTTTCCAAGCCTGACTTCGAAACGCAGGTGGCGGCCGACGGGCTGGAAGCGCTGGAGCGGCTGACTGCCTTCAACGCGGACGTCATCGTCGCGGATCTGGTCATGCCGCGCATGGACGGCTTCGAACTGCTCCGGCATTTGAAGGAACGCGGCGACCTCACCCCGGCGATCGCGCTCACAGGCTTCGGCA
>JBAVIH010000255.1:0-5073 GCA_049686695.1 Bryobacteraceae bacterium
GCAGCCAGGATGCCCGAGTCGGGGGCGCGCCACCGGCCGGAAACTCCGCCAGCAGAAAGCCCGCTTGATCCTGCCTGTAGAGCGTGTTGCCTGCGACAAATCGGACCGAACCGCCCTTGATCGACAAAAGCATGCGGTCCCCGCCCCACTGTGCGCCGGGCTCCAGCCCCGCACCCGTCCCCTTGCCGGTTTCCGCCGCCGCCAGAATCTCGACCGTTCTCCGGACGGCGTCAAGTCCCACGGCTAATACGCTTCTCGACAAACGAACCAAGCCCTCCCGCTTGCAGACATGACCATTGTATAGGAGGATGACAGGAAAGGACGTTCGGTCGCGCTGCTTTCTTGACGCGCGAAGCCGCGTAGCGGTAGGTCGGGGGCATACAATGAGGGGAGGACTCATGACGATTACGGTGGACATCACGCCCGAGGTTCAGGCTGAGCTCGCACGCCAGGCGGTCGCCCACGGCCGCGCGCTCGAGGCCTATGCCGCAAGCCTGCTCGAAGGGGCCGTACGTCCAGCCGGCGCCGGCAGGCTAAACCAGGATCGGCTCGAAAACACTTTCCGCGAAATGGCGGAGTTCTCGCATAAGGTGCCGGTTCTGCCCGATGAAGCCTTCACGCGCGAGAGTCTGTATCGGGATCACGACTAATGCCGGACGCCGCCGCGTGGCTCCTCGACGCCCTCAATAGCCAGCGCTGGCTCATCACGCTGAGCAGCGACCGGCAGTTCGTAGCCAGCAGGCGGCGGGCCCACGAATTGCGGCAGTGGCTGAGCGAATAACGGCGCCGGTTGCCGCTCTCGCCCGACCGTCTTGCGGAGTTCCGAAAGTTCCGGAACTGATTTTCTCAATTTCCCCACGATAATTTTACCGTTTTGTGCTGTAAGTCTGCTAACCTGAAAACTTTCGCGAGCCTCTGGCTCATATCTCCCTCAGAATGAATAAGGAGCAAAGACGCTATGAGTACTTCCCTACGCACCCCCCTCGCATTCGTTTTTGGCGCCGTGCTGGCCGCGCCATTCCTCACGGACAGGCACCATATACACTTACACCGGGAATGATTTCACCGCCTTCAGCGACCTCGCTGACGACCCAGGTTTCCCCGTGACGACGTCGGATTTCATCACCGTGTCGTTGACGTTTGCAAGCCCTCTGCCAGCCAACCTGAACCTGGAAACGTCGAACAATGGCGGTGACGCGCTGCTGAGCTGGACGATATCGGACCAGAATACGACGCTCTCGGAAGGCGCGGGAAATTACCTTGATTTTGCGTATTTTGGAACCGACGCATCCGGCAAGATAACGGGATGGGCGATATCAGCGCTTACGAACTCCACTTGTAACTCGAACTGTTGGGAGCTGGGCACCTATGAAACCGCCGGGGGCACTGCTGAGTCCAACAACGACGCGTCGGATTTTTTCCCTGACGGCGATGGAGGGCCCGACATATCCGCCTACAATGTCTATGATTCCGGTACCTGGACGGCTGCATCGGGCGCGCCCGAACCGGCGACCTTCGGTCTGGGCGGGCTTGGCCTGGCAATAGCCTGCTTAGTCGGTGCCTGGAGGGCGCGCCGAATTCAAAGAAACCCTGAAGTCTGACGCCCCTCTCCGCGCGGCCGCCCATCCGGAGGCTGGACAGCCACCGGCCTCCATCCCACCCGCCCGCTCACCGCCAACTCTAGCCCGCTCGCCGCTTTCACCCACCCGCCGGTCGAATTGTGCTAGGGTCCTCCCAATTCGCCCGAACACAATAGACATAGATGTTGAGATACACGAGGGTTATTCTCACTTTGCTGGGCCTGGGATGCTGTGCCGGCCTATCGGGTTATGCGCAGTCGAGCAGCGGCAGCTCCGGGACTGTCCGCGGTTCGGTTCTCGATCCCTCCGGCGCATCGGTCAAGGGCGCGGTGGTCGAGATTCGGAACCCGGTCTCTCAGCTCAGCCGCAGCGCCGCCACCGACGCGCAGGGTAGCTTTGAATTCGACAACGTCCCGTTCAACAATTACCACCTGACCGCCAGCGCATCCGGCTTCCAGGTCGCCGTCCAGGACGTCAACGTTCGCACATCGGTCCCCGCGGAGGTGAAGATCGCCCTCCAGCTCGGCGAGTCCAAAGTCACCGTGGAGGTGGAAGGTTCGCAGGATCTGCTCGAGACCGTTTCCACCACCCACACCGATGTCGATCGCGCGCTCTTCGAGAAACTGCCGCTCGACAGCCAGTCCTCGTCGCTCAGCTCGCTGGTAACCGCCAGCGTTCCCGGCATCACCGCCGATTCGGACGGTCTGTTTCATGGGCTCGGCGATCACGCCTCGAACTCTTTCTCGGTCGACGACCAGCCTATCACCGACCAGCAGAGCAAGGTCTTCTCGAATCAGATTCCGCTCGATTCGGTGGCGTCGATGGAAGTGATCGAAGGCGCGCCGCCGGCCGAATACGGCGACAAGACCAGCGTGGTGATCGTGGTGACCACGCGTTCCGGCCTGGGCGTCACCCAGCCGCACGGCGAGATCGACGCCACCTATGGCAGCTTCGGCACCGGCGGCGGCAGCTTCAACCTCGCCTACGGCGGCAACTGGTGGGGCAACTTTATCGCCGCCAGCGGTCTTCAGAGCGGCCGGTTCCTGGATGGTCCCGAGCTCTCCGTCATGCATGACCACGGCAACGAAGAGAATTTCTTCGATCGGGTCGACCTCAAGCCTTCCCAGTCGGACAGCCTCAGCGTGAACCTCGGCTTCACCCGCTCGTGGTTCCAGACGCCCAATTCGTTCGACGCCCAGAACGCGACTGCATGGTCCGGGCTGGTGGCCGATAATGGCGGCCTTGGCCCCAACGGCCTTCCGGTGGGTTCGTCCGACCAGCGTTCCCAGATCCGCACTTTCAACGTCGCGCCGGTCTGGACGCGCCTGCTGAATTCCCACACTGTGCTCACTTTCGGCGGCTTCGTGCGGCAGGATCAATACAACTATTACCCGAGCGGAAATCCTTTCGCGGACCTGGTCCCCGATCTCCAGTCCGAAACCATCGGCCAGGATCGGCGCCTCACCAATCTCGGCGCCCGCACCAGCGTCTCCTACGTCAGGGGCGTCCACAACATCAAGGCAGGCATTACGTATCAGGACACCATCATCACCGAGAAGGACGCACTTGGTCTGGTCGATCCCGCCACCAACGCGGTTTGCCTGAATGCCGACGGAAGTCCGGACACTTCCGCGTCGCTGACCGATCCATCGCAATGCACCGGCGGACTCCAGCCGAATCCCGCGTTCAACCCCCTGCTCGGCTGTTACGACCTCACCCGAATCGGGCCCTTGCCCGCCTCCGACGGGTGCCCGAACTCCACGAGCGGCCTGTATCGCTATTACGGGCATGCCGACATTCGTGAGGTGGGCATGTTCGTCGAAGACACCATCACGGTGAAAAACTGGTCGTTCAACCTGGGCATTCGCGGCGATATCTACCACGGCATCACCAGCGCCACCCAGCCGGAGCCGCGCCTGGGCATTGCATACAACATCAAGCCGACCAACACCGTGCTGCGGATTTCCTATGCCCGCACGCTCGAGACGCCTTTCAACGAGAACCTGGTTCTTTCCAGCCTGGGATGCAACGATCCGGTGATCCACGCCATCATGTCGGAGGTGGGGCCTTGCGAGACCGCCCCGCTGGCTCCCGGATGGCGTAATGAGTTCCACGCCGGTTTGCAGCAGGCTTTCGGAAAATACCTGGTGGTGGATGGCGAATACATCTGGAAATACACCCACGGAGCTTACGACTTCAGCGTGCTGGGCAACTCGCCGATCACTTTTCCCATCGAGTGGGACCGCTCCAAGATCCCCGGCTATGCGGTCCGCGCCAGCATGCCCAACTTCCACGGGCTGACCGCGTACGTGGTCTTCTCCCATGTGGCCGCGCGCTTCTTCACCCCGCAGATCAGCGGCATTGGCGCCACGCCCGGCGGCGCGACGGTTTTCCGCATCGACCACGACGAGAACTTCAACCAGACTACTAACGTGCAGTACAAGCCTTGGAAAAAAGGCCCGTGGTACAGCCTCAGTTGGCGGTACGACAGCGGCATGGTCGCGGGGCCAGTCCCGTGCGCCGGCGGCAGTTGCGCCAACGGGCCGGACGGAACCGGTTCGTTGGTGGATGTTTCCAATCTGACGCCGGACCAGCAGTTCGAAGCGGGACTCTATTGCGGCAGCGTGCATGCCACCACGACCACGCCGATTAGCCCCACCGGCCTCTGCCCCGCATCCCAGTACGGGTCCGCTCTGATCAAGATCCCGGCGGCCGGCACCGAGAATGACGACATCAACCCGCCGCGCATCGCGCCGCGCAACCTCTTCGACGTCGCCATCGGCCACGATAACCTCTTCGGCGGCGACAAGCACAAGTGGAGCGCCCGCCTGACCGTGGTCAATCTGACCAACAAAGAAGCGCTCTACAACTTCCTTTCCACCTTCAGCGGCACCCACTACGTCACACCGCGCGCCATCACCGCCACGCTGGGATTCCACTTCTAGCGGCTGCCCAGAAACCCCGGCCCGGCGGCGATCCCGACAATGTATTAAAAGTTACATTCTTCAACCGGCCACTAACATCGAGTGATATAGAATTGACACGATCGCTTACTAGTGAATAGGAGGAATCACGGATGGCGACAAAGTCGCGTATCAAGCTGCCTGGCAGCGAGCGTCGGGCAATGGCCGGGGCGAAAGCGGGCAAAGCCGTTGACCCCGGCGACCTGATCGAGGTGACGGTCCGTGTCCGGGGCCGCACCCAGGCGTCTCCCGAGCTCCTGATGAAGATCGGCGCGCAGAAGCCGGCCGAGCGCCGGACCCTGAGCCGCGAGCAATTCGCCGAAGAGTACGGGGCGGACCCCGTCGATATCGCCAAAGTGGAGGCATTCGCGCAAGCTCACGGTTTGGCGGTATCGGCGGCAAACGCCGCGCAGCGGACCATCCGCCTGAAAGGCTCCGCCGCCGGTTTGTGCGAAGCCTTCGGCGTGGAGTTGCGCCATTACGCGAAGGGCGGCGCGGCGGCATACCGCGGCCGCACGGGCTCCATTTAC
>JBAVIH010000256.1:0-4661 GCA_049686695.1 Bryobacteraceae bacterium
GCGCAGCCTGGAGCGGTTGCAGGCGTCGATCATCGACCGCAACCGCACCGACTCGCTGTTGCTGCTGCGCATCCAGAACAACGTGAACGAGTTGGCGGTGACCATGCGGGACATGCTGGAAGAGAGCGAGCCGTATCCGCTGACCGCGTGGCGGGCGCCGTTTCACCGTATCCGGACCGACCTGGACGACGCGCTGGAGCAGGAGAGCCGGTCGTCGCCGCTCGACCGCAGCGCCGACCAGCGCGCCTATATGACCAGCAATGTGACGCAGTTCTGGGATGCGCTGGACCGCGTTTTCGCGCTGGCCGAGAACGATCCCACCAAGGCGCGCGACCTGATCGGCATTTCGCTCGAGGCGCGGCAGGAGGCGCTGAGCACGGCGGTGGCGCGCCTGCTGGTATCCAACAACGAGAGCGAGCAGGAAGCCGCCGCGCGCACGCAGGCCATCTACGCGCGGGCGAAGCGCAATGTTTATGTTTTCCTGGCGGCGGTGCTGATCGTCGTGGTGCTCACCAGCATCTACCTGGTGGTGTACAACCGGCGGATGTTCCAGCACGTGGCCACGCTGTCCGAGCGCCGCAGCGAGCTGGCGCGGCAGTTGATTTCGATGCAGGAAAACACGTTTCGTTCGATCTCGCGCGAATTGCACGACGAATTCGGCCAGATTCTGACAGCCGTTGGCGCCATGCTGCAGCGCGCGCAGCGGCGAACGCCGCAGGAAGCCGGAACTGATCGCGCCGATCTGCGCGAGATCCACGAAACCGTGCAATCCACGCTCGAAAAAGTGCGCACGCTGTCGCAGGCGCTGCACCCGGTGGTGCTCGATGACGCCGGCTTTGAAGGCGCGGTGGACGCCTACCTGCCGCGCTACGAGAAGCAGACCGGCATCGCCATCCATTACGAAAAAAGCGGCGCCGGCCGCGAGCTGGACCGCAGCATCGCCATCCATCTGTATCGGGTGCTGCAAGAGGCGCTTAATAATGTTGCGCGGCATTCGAAATCGAAAACCGCGGCGGTGCGGCTCTCCTTCCTGCCCGGGTCGGTGGTGCTGGAAGTGGAGGACGAGGGCGTCGGTTTCGGCACGCGAGACGGGCAAGGCATGGGCCTGGTTTCGATGCGCGAGCGCGCCGAGTTGGTGAACGGCCAGGTGGAATTCATCGAAAGAGAAGGCGGCGGCGCGCTGGTGAGGTTGACGGTGCCAACGCCGGCGTGACGCCGAGAGTTTCCAAAGCGCTCAAGGAGCGGCCAGCGCGGCGCCGAATACCCAACGCCAACCGGAACCAACGGAACTATCGCACCGAAGCGGCCCAAAGTGAAGATCCTATGGATGTTCGGTGGACGTAACAAACCTCCCAGAACGTCTTCCGCAACCGTTGTGAACTGGACAGCCTGACAACTCCCGGGCCACCATCGCAGGGAGCGGCCAGGTGAGTCTGCACTTGGTTCGAAGCCTGAAAGGGAAACGCCAGTGACGAACGCCCGGACGCCCGGTCGCACGCATCCTGCCCGGTGGGTGCCGACGCTGTACTTCGCAGAGGGCGTGCCGTTCTTCGCGGTCGCGTTGATCGCCGGGATTCTCTATAAGCGCCTCGGACTGCGCAATGATGTCATCACTTTCTACACGAGTCTGCTGCTGCTGCCGTGGTCGCTCAAGCCCTTGTGGAGCCCGCTCATCGAGATGTTCAAGACCAAAAAGTTCTTCGTGGTCTCTCTGGAACTTGCGGGTGGGCTGAGCCTGGCGCTGGTGGCCTTGTGCCTCCCGCTGCCGAACTATTTCGGTTACACGCTGGCTCTACTGGCGGTGGTCGCTTTCTGCTCTTCCACCCACGACATTGCCGCCGATGGGTTGTATATCGCCAGCCTTTCCCCCAAAGAACAGGCGGCGTACACAGGATGGCAGGGCGGCTTCTACAACGCGGCGCGGTTTTTCTCTCAGGGCGGCCTGATCATCCTGGCTGGATACCTCGAGATCCGTGTGGGCGTGCCGCGCGCGTGGATGGCGATCTTCGCGGCCATGGGCTTCATCCTCATGGCGCTGAGCGTTTATCACTCGCAGGTGCTGCCCAGCGGCGGGGCGGAGCGCCGGTCGGAGAGCATTCGCGAGATGGCGGCCACTTTCCGCGAAGTGGTGGTCAGCTTTCTCAAGAAGCCGAATATCTACCTGCTGCTGCTCTTCATCGTCTTGTACCGCGCCGGCGAGGGCCAAGTGGTGAAGATTGGCCCGTTGTTCCTTGTGGATAAGCGGGTCGCAGGCGGGCTGGGCCTGACTACCGATCAGTTCGGCACTATCTACGGCACATTCGGGACGCTAGCCTTCGTCGCGGGCAGCATTCTGGGAGGCTATTTCACTTCCTGGCTGGGCCTGCGGCGCGCGCTGCTGCCGCTGGTCTGCGCGATGAATTTCCCCAATCTGGCATATGTGTATCTGAGCACGGCGCTGCCGGCGAGCCATTTGCTGATCACGGCGGCGCTAAGCGTGGAGATGTTCGGGTACGGTTTCGGCTTCGTGGGCGTGATTCTGCTCATGATGCAGGAGATCGCGCCGGGAAAGTATCAGACGGCACACTACGCGTTCGCCAATTCGCTGATGAATCTTGGCTTGATGATCCCGGGCACGGTCAGCGGGAAGATCCAGGTTGCTGTCGGCTACCGCAGTTTTTTTGTGTGGGTGCTGCTGTCCTCGATCCCGGCTCTGATTCTCTCCCGGCTCATCCCCATCCGGGGCGGAAGTCCGCCTGCCGCCGCGCCGGAGCCCGTGGAGGAGGTTTCCGAATGGCGCTGACGCTCGATCAAACCGTGGAAGCGGCCACGCCGGCCGGGGCCGCGGAAACCAAGGTCATCATTCTGGCTGCCGGCAGGCAAACCCTCGCGGAGGATGGCCGGCCGCTGGTGCTGCAACCCCTGGGAGACCGCACCATCCTGGATTGCGTAGTTGAGAATGCGCTCGGCGTGGCCAGCGCCGCCGACATCTACGTGGTGGTCGGGTACAGGCAGGAGGAAGTACGGGCGCACCTGGGCGATGGGGTTCGTTATGTCCTTCAGGACGAGCCGCTGGGCACCGGTCACGCGGCCCTGCAGGCGCTGCCGCTACTGCGGGATTTCCATGGCAGCCTGCTGATTCTCTATGGTGACACGCCGCTGTTCCGCCCGGCCTCCATTCGCGGATTGCTCAACCGGCACCGCCTGCGGAAGGCGCACCTGACGCTGCTCACGGCGGTCATCGACCGGCCCCTTCCGTATGGACGCATCGTGCGCAGCGCCGCCGGCGAGATCATCGACATCATCGAGGACACCGAGGCTTCGCCCGCCGTGCGGGAAATCCGGGAAGTAAACGTGGGCGCATACGCCATCGATGCCGGCGCCGCGAGCGCCGTCTCGCCGGCCCGCCGCCTCACGGACTGGGTTCACGAGTTGATTCGATCGGGCCGGCGCGTGGAAAGCTACCAACTCTACGACCAGGACGAAGTGCAGGGCATCAACACTGCTGCGGACCTGGCGCGGGCCGAGTTCATTCTCGAGAAGCGGCTGTTCCGGCCGCGCCGCCAGGAGGAACAGAACCTGGTCACGTTCGGCACCGGCGGCTGGAGGGCTATCATCGGCGAAGGCTTCACCATGCACAACGTCCGCCGGCTCAGCCAGGCGCTGGCCAACGGGATCACGCGCCGCGGCGAGGAGAAGCGTGGGGTGATTGTCGGCTACGACCGGCGCTTTCTTTCGAAACAGGCTGCCGAGGCTTCCTCCGAGGTGTTTGCCGGCAACAACATCCCCACCATTCTGCTGAGCGAAGACGCGCCCACGCCGCTGATCACCTACGCCACGTCCACGCGCGGATCGGCATACGGCCTGGCGTTCACGGCCAGCCACAATCCTCCCGAGTGGAATGGGCTCAAAGTCTTTCGTGGCGATGGATCGCTGCTGCTCGACGACGAGACGCGCATAATCGAGAACGAGACCAACGCGCTCGGGCCGGACCAGGTCATCAAAGTGGAACTGGACCTGGCCCTGGGGGCCGGTATTGTCGACCGGCACGACTTCACGAACGAGTATGTGGATGCGGTGGAGAAGCTGATCGACCTGAACGCAATCCGCGAGGCCGGACTCAACGTGATCGTGGATCCGATGTACGGCGTGGGCCAACTCACGCTGGGTACGGTGCTCACGGAGGCCCGCTGCCGGGTGACCTTCATCCACGAGCGGCACGATCCGCTGTTCGGCGGCCGCTCGCCCGCTCCCAATCTGGAGGCGCTGCGGCTGCTCACCTCCCAAATGCTGGATCACAAATACGACCTGGGGTTGGCGATGGACGGGGACGCCGATCGCATCGCGATCGTGGACGAGCGCGGCGAGTACATCTCGATCAACGACGTTCTGGTGCTGCTCTACTGGTACCTGCACGAGGTGCGCGCCGAGCGCGGCGGGGTGGTGCGCAACCTGGCCACCACCCACCTGCTCGACCGGCTGGCGGCGCGGCTGGGCGAGCAGTGCTACGAAGTCCCGGTGGGCTTCAAACACATTACCGCCGCGATGGCGGAGCACAACGCGCTGCTGGGCGGCGAATCCTCGGGCGGACTGACCATCCGGGGGCACATCCTCGGTAAGGATGGCATCTTCGCTTCGGCCCTGGTGGTGGAAATGCTGGCGCGCACCGGTCAGAAGATTTC
>JBAVIH010000257.1:0-5380 GCA_049686695.1 Bryobacteraceae bacterium
CCGCTGGGGCGTCGGTCTCGGCGTGGCGTTGGCGGTGGTGTTGCGGATTGCGCTCACCGCGCTGGCGGCGCGCGTGCTGCGCGTCGAATACCTGCGAATCGCGGGCGGCCTGTTCGTGCTGTGGATCGCGTGGAAGGTGCTCGGCCACGCGGGCAACTCGCCCGGCCGCGTGCCAGCCTCCCGGCGCTTATGGCAGGGAGTTTGGTACGTGACGCTCGCCGATCTCACCATGTCGGTCGACAACATCCTGGCCATTGCCGGCGCATCCAAGGGCAATCTCGCCCTGCTCGTCTTCGGGCTCTGCCTCAGCATTCCGCTGGTCGTATTTGCGAGCAATCTGCTGGTGAAACTGTTGAACCGTTTCCCGATGCTGGTGTATGCGGGCGTCGCCATTCTGGGGATCGTGGCGGGTGACATGGTGCTAGGCGATCCGGCGACGGTGCGCTGGCTCCATCCGACCGACACTCTGCGCTATGCGGCGGACGCCGTGCTGGTTCTGGCGCTGCTGAGCGGCGACCTTGTTCGTCGGCGTCTTCGCCGGTAGCGGCGGCCGCCCAGGTTCAGTCCATCACGGCTTGACGGTCACTGCCTGACCCGCATAGGGCACTTCGCGGTCCGCTTTCGCCGTTGCGCCGATGCCGGCGCCGTGAGACTCGGCGACGAAGACTACTTTGAACTGGCGGCTAGCGGGCATGCCGGGGAAGCTGCCGTGACGGTCGCCGATGGTGAGGGATTGGGCGGCCTCGTTCCACTCGAATTGAATCGTGGCGTAAGCGCCTTTCTCGTAGTTATAAGTGTCGTTCTCGTCTTCGTATAAAGTGAAGCGGGCGTCGGCGCCGCGGTAAATGCGCAGTTCGATCGGGTCGGCCGGTTTCTCGGCCGCGTACTCCACGTCGGGGCCGATGGGGACGATGGAACCGGCGCGCACGTAGAGCGGGATGCGGTCGAGCGTCACCGGCGCATCGACGGCTCTTCCGCCATCCATGACTTTGCCGGTCCAGAAGTCGTACCATTGCGCCTTCGGCAAATAGAGGTGGCGCGTACTGGCGGCCGGTTCGGTAACCGGGTTCACCAGGATGGAGGGGCCGAACAGAAACTGGTCGCCGATGTTTTCTGCGCGCGTATCGGTGCGGAAATCCATCACCAGCGGCCGCATGGGCGTATACGCAGCGCTCGTTGTCCTCCACGCTAGCGAGTAAATGTACGGCATCAGTTCGTAACGCAAAGTGTCATAGGCGGTCAGAATCTTCTGCGCGTCGGACCCATACGACCACAGCTCGTTCTGGTCGTTAGTGCGAGTGCCATGGACGCGGAAAATGGGGCAGAACGTGCCAAATTGAAACCAGCGGATGAATAACTCGCGATAAGCCGGATCGTTGGGATTCCCGGAGGTGAAGCCGCCAATATCGGTGGTCCAGTAAGGCAAGCCGGATAACGAGTAATTGAGGCCGGCGGGGATCTGGCGGCGCAGCGACTCCCAATCCGAATTGACGTCGCCGGACCAGGCCGTGACCGCGTTGCGCTGCGAGCCGGCAAACGCGGAGCGCGAGAGGATGAAGACGCGCTTCTGGTCCGAGACGGCGCGCTGGCCATCGTACACAGCCTTGGTGGTGAGCAGCGGGAAGACATTGGCGTAGCGCGCGCCGTTGCCGGCGGCGACGTGGTTGGTCACCATCACGCTGTCCTCTCGGGCCTCGGTCTCCGGCTCCGTGGTATCCATCCACCAGGCGTCGGCGCCGATTTTGAAAAGCGAGTTATCGATCAGATTCCAGTAATATTTGCGCGCTTCGGGGTTGGTTGCATCGTAGAGAGCCGATCCCTGCGGATGATAAGCCTTCACCTTGGTGCGGTCGATGAAGAAACCTTTGCGGTCCATGTCGGTATAAACATCGGAGCCGGGATAGAAATAGGGCCACACGGAGATCATCAGGTGGAAGTGATTGGCGTGTAAGTCGTCCATCATTCCCTTGGGGTCGGGATACTGGTCGCTGAACTTAAAGGAGCCCATGGTGGTCCACCAGAACCAGTCCTGCACGATGTTATCGGCGGGTATGTGCAGGTCGCGGTACTTATGCGCGACGGACAGCAGTTCCTGCTGGGTCTTGTACTTGTTCTTGCATTGCCAGAAGCCATAGGCCCAGCGGCCGAACAGCGGCGCCTGGCCGGTCAGCTCGCGATAACCGGCGACGATCTTGTCGAAATCCGGCCCGTAGAAAAAGTAGTAATCGATCGAGTCGGCGACTTCCGAAGTGATGTACAGCGCGTGCACGAAGCGGTTGTTGAAACGGCTGCGCGAGGAGTTATTCCAGAAGATGCCGTAACCATTGCTCGAAAGCAGCATGGGCACGGAGATGTTGGTGTTGTCCTGGGCGATATCCACCGATTCGCCGTGATAGTTCCACACGCCGGCCTGGTGCTGGCCCAGCCCATAGAACGCTTCGGTGGATCCCCACAGTCCGATGAAAGCCTCGGCGTGATAGGTTTTCTCGCCATTCACGGTGACCGGAGTCAGGGTGTTGGGGCCTTGCTGCACCAGCGGGCGGCCGGAGGCGTCGGCATAGGCTAGCGTGCCATCGGCGCGGTTTACGGCTACGCGCATGCGGGTGGTGGAAATCAAAACGGCGCGCGGCGTGTCGGCCACGGTGAACGGCACGGCCGGCCAGGTAGTCTTGACGATGACGTCGTCGGGGCGGCTCGGGAAAGCGGCGGTAGGTGAATAGGTGATGTGAAAGATGGAGTCGGTGGAGACGGCGACGCGCAAGGCTCCGGTTTGCATAGTGAACACGACGGCATCGGCCTGCTTCTCAAAACTCGTTACCGGGTTTTGCGGAACCCATTGCGCGCCGGCCGGACTGGCGAACAGCAGGAGAGCAGTGAGGGCGAGGAGCGATGCCGCTCCGCGGGAATGGCATAGACGAGTGGCGAGGCGCGGCAGGGCGCAGATCCGATAGTTGAGCATTCCTGGATTATATCGCCCGGCAATCACGACGGCCATCGCGGAGTTACTATCATGATGAGAGAATCGAGGAGCCCTCATCATGAAAAACACGATGCGCCTGGTTGGGTTGTGCCTGATTGTCGCGTGGAGCGTTGGAATCGCCTCCGCACAGTATCAATATCCGTTTCAAAACCCGAACCTGCCGATTGAGGCGCGGGTGCGCAATATCGTCTCGCTGATGACGCTGAACGAGAAGGTTTTGTGTCTGGGCACCGATCCCAGCGTGCCGCGCCTGGGCATTCACGGCACGCGCCACGTGGAAGGATTGCACGGCCTGGCGCTGGGCGGACCCGGCGGATGGGGCCGGCCCACGCCGATCCCGACCACGCAGTTCGCACAGGCGATCGGCATGGGCGAGACGTGGGATCCGGCACTGGTGCGCAAAGCCGGCGGCGTGGAAGGCTACGAGACGCGCTACATCTTCCAAAGCGAAAAGACGCACCGCGGCGGGTTGGTGGTGCGCGCGCCCAACGCCGACCTGGGCCGCGATCCGCGCTGGGGACGCACCGAGGAGTGTTTTGGCGAGGACGCCTTCTTCAACGGAACCATGGTGGTGGCGATGGTCAAGGGACTGCAGGGCGACGACCCGAAGTACTGGCTGACGGCTTCGCTGATGAAGCATTTTCTGGCCAACAGCAACGAGGACGGCCGCGGCGGATCGTCTTCCAATTTCGATGAGCGGCTGCTGCGCGAGTATTATTCGGTGCCCTTCCGCATGGGTGTGATCGAAGGTGGATCGCGCGCCTACATGGCGGCATACAACGCCATCAACGGAATTCCCGCGACGGCCAGCCCCATTCTGAGAGACATCACAGTCAAGGAATGGGGGCAGGACGGCATCATCTGCACGGATGCCGGCGCACTGGGCGGCATGGTTTTCGCACATAAGTACTACGCCGACCAGTCGCACGCCGCTGCCGGCGCCGTTAAGGCGGGCATCAACCAGTTCCTCGATGGCATCTTCGGCAAAGCGGTGCGTGAAGCGCTGCAACAGAATCTGCTGACCGAACCCGAGATCGACGCGGTGCTGAAGAATGAGTTCCGCGTGATGATCAAACTCGGGATGCTGGACCCTCCTGAGCGAGTTCCGTACACCAAGATCAAGGGCGATGAGGACGCCTGGAAACTGGGCGATCACAAGACGGTGGCGAAGCAGGTGGCGCTCGAGTCGGTGGTGCTGCTGAAGAACGCGGGTGGTTTGCTGCCGCTCGACCGGAAGGCGGTGACGTCGGTCGCCGTGATCGGCCCGCGCGCGAACGACGTGGCGCTGGACTGGTATAGCGGAACACCGCCCTACACGATCACGCCGCTGGACGGAATCAAAGCAAAGGCCGGCGCCGTCAAGGTCAACTACGCGGCCAATAACGACGGCGATGCCGCCGCAAACGCGGCCCGGCAATCGGACGTGGCGATTGTGTTCGTCGGCAATCATCCTACCTGCGACGCGGGGTGGAACAAGTGCCCGACGCCCAGCGATGGCAAGGAAGCCATGGATCGCAAGTGGATCGACCTGGAGCAGGAAGCGCTGGTGAAACAGGTCTACGCGGCCAATCCCAAGACCGTGGTCGTGCTGGTTTCCAGTTTTCCCTTCGCCATCAATTGGACCGAGGCGAACGTACCCGCCATTCTGCACGTCACCCACAATGCGCAAGAGGAAGGCTCCGCCATCGCCGAGGTTCTCTTCGGGGATTACAATCCGGGCGGCCGGCTGGTACAGACGTTCCCGCGGTCGCTTGACCAGGTTCCGGCTAAGATGGATTATGACATCCGCCATGGCCGGACTTACATGTATTTCCAGGGCGACCCGCTCTATCCTTTCGGCTATGGCTTGAGTTACACGACCTTCCGGTATTCCAAGTTGCGGACCAGCGCCGCAACGTTGCACGCCAAGGGCGAGATCGCGGTCAGCGTGGATGTTACGAACACGGGCAAGCGCCAGGGCGACGAAGTGGTGCAACTGTACGTGAAGCACATTGACTCCACCGTGGAGCGGCCGCTCAAAGAGCTGAGGGGTTTCCGCCGCGTCACGCTGGCGCCGGGCCAGACGCGCACGGTCACGCTGCCGCTGAAGGCGGAGACGCTGGCTTATTGGGACATGGCCAGACAGCGGTGGGAAGTGGAAGCCGACAAAGTGAAGCTGATGGTGGGAAGTTCGTCGGCCGACGTGAAGTCGGATACAACGGTCGCGGTGGTGAAGGAGTAAGTTAGGATAGACCATCGTCTCTCGTGGTCTGTCATGTCTCGCTGAGCCACAAAGGCTTGGCAGGCGACAAAAACCGATCGTCTGTCCACTATGCCAGCAGTAGCTTGGCGAGCAGTGCGGTGCGATCCGCGATCCGGTTGATGAGGATGCTCTCGTGCGCGGCGTGGGCGCCTTCGCCT
>JBAVIH010000258.1:0-14567 GCA_049686695.1 Bryobacteraceae bacterium
CTGCCCCAGGGAGCGCGACTCCCCCGGAACATCGAACCCACTCTAACCCCAACCCTCTGACCGGCCCCTCAAAACAGGACATTTCTACTTTGCTGGGAATAGGACATTTCTACTTTGCCTTGACACACGTGAAAAATGAGGTGCAAACGGGAAGCAAGATTGGGTACACTCTGTCATAGCAAAAGCCGCTCTTTCGTTGGTCCTAACTGCTGTGTGGAAACTCAGTTATGCCATGAAAGGCGGCTTTTTGCCATAGTGCGGTGAGAAATCCGGGCTAGGCGGCTCAGGTCCGCTCATCTGAAAAGAGCTCGGTTGGCAGGCGAAAGCGCAAGACACACATTTCTCGGAACCTCCGCCGGCACGGTGGGACAGACGCCTTAGTCTGTCAACTTTCCGTCCGCTCAGGAGACGTAATAGCCTTCCCTGGCTTGCACCGCCAGGTCCTTCTTCTTCACGGTCAGGTGAATGTGCCGGTAAGCCGCGGTTTCGCCGGTCTCGCTCGGCGTGTAGCCGATGCTGTACTGGCTGCGAAGCTCTTCCTGGAGTTCGGCGAATACTTTGTCGATCGGCAGGTGGTGTGACACCTCGATAAACCTGCCGCCGGTCTCGCGCGCCATCTGCTCGAGCACTTTCTTGCCTTCCCCGCGATTTTCGGGGTAGCCGCCTCCGCCCGGATAGCCGCCCCCGCCGGGGTAGCCTCCGCCACCGGGGTAGCCTCCACCCATCCCGCCGCGGCGCCGTCCCATGCCGGGGCCGTAACCATTGTTGGTGTATGGGTTGGAACCGGCGAACAGAATCGAGTACACCAGCGTATCGGCTCGCTGCGCGGCGGAAATCGCCTCGAACAGCGTGTACCGGCTGCCCCGATCGACTCCATCGGTCAGCAGCACCACCGCCTTGCGGCCCTTCTGTTTGATCATCAACTCGTCGGCCGCAAGCTTCACGGCGTCATACAGATGCGTGCCTCCACGCCGGGCGCCACCGGAACCGCTACCATCGTCGGGCGGGTATCCGCCGCCGCGCTGGCGCTGCAATTGCGGCTCCGTCACCTGCAACTCGTCCAGCGCCTTCTCCAGCCTCGCCCGTGAGGGCGTGAGATCCTCCAGCAGCTCTACTTCCTTGTCGAAATGGATCAGGAAGGCCAGGTCGCGGTCCTCGCGCAGCACCTGGTCGAAAAAGCGCCGGCTGGCGTCGCGTTCGTCGTTCAGCACAGTGCGCTGGCTGCCGCTGGTATCCACCAGCAGCCCGAGCGTCAGCGGCAGGTCGGTCTCCCGCGCGAAGTAGGCGATAACCTGCGGGTGCCCCTCTTCGTCCAGCACGAAATCTTCTTTATCCAGGTCTTTGACAATTTGGCCCTTCTTGTCGCGCACCGTGGCGAAGATGTTCACGACCTTCACTTCCGCCGAATACTTCGGCGAAGGCTGGCCGGGCGCTGCGGTCGGCGCTGCGCTCTGGGCGGGTGGTGGCGACTGCTGGCCGCGTAGCCAGTGAGCAGCCGGAAGCAGGGTGAAGGCGGAAAGCAGACTCCGCCTGGACAGGTTCATATCGTCTCTCTCTTCGTTGAATACAGATGCGCCCGCCCGGCCGCGGGTTACCACCAGGGTGCTCGAAAAGATTTTGGAACCTATTCGAAAGGCGCCTCTTGTTCGTCTGAATTGCGAAAGACAACGCCGCGCATTGAATGTAACCCCGCAGCCTTCCGAAACGTTTATTCTTAGTTCAGACAGTGCTTCAGGTTTCGAGCTGGGTAGGAATTCCAATCCGCGCCGTGGCGTGCCTTCTGGCCGCCGGAGGCCTCGCACGCGCCGCCGATCCCCCATTGGCGCCGGTCGGCGTTTGCGAGGTGTTGCGCGACCTGGCTTCCTGGGATAACAAGAACGCCGCCGTCGTCGGGCGCTACAGCTTCCGGCCCACCGGCCGATGGGTGAGTGAGCAGATCTGCGCCCCCGGCGCGACGGATCCGCCGCAACTCTGGATTGTCGAGGACGACAAAGACGGTCCCCGGCCGCCCGAGCGCTTCGAGTTTGACGCCGCCGCAGTGCGCCTGAAGCTCGCCGCAATCACGCGCCACACCGCACTCGCCAAGTTTCGCTTCGGCACCCCCGGCTATGACCGATGGGCCGTCATCTACGGCCGAGTCGCTGCGCGCAAAGGCGACGACGCCAAGCAAGCCCCCGCCAACCTGGTGATCCGCGGCGCCGCCGTCGTCCTTTTCCTGAACGCCGAATAAGGAGCGCCGCCTCATTTTCTCCCACCGGCCCGGTGCTATAACATTTGGTGGGGCGGGCTTCAGCCTGCCAACGCCCGCCTGCGGGCACATTTGTGCATTCGTTCGGTAACGCACGCCCATGACACCGTGTTAACTGCCATGAAACCCTTCGCCGTGTTCGCCTGCCTTCTGGCATCGCTCGTCCCCGCCTCCGCCCAGCAGCGGGATTATCCCGTCAAGCCGGTGCCCTTCACCGACGTTCACCTGAACGATGACTTCTGGGCGCCGCGCATCGAAATCAACCGCACGGTCACCATCCCATTTGCGTTCCGGAAGGAAGAGGAAACCGGCACCGTAGGCAATTTCGTCCGCGCCGCGCAGTCGCTGCGCCATGAGCCGTTCTCCAACCACCACTATCCGCGTTATCCATTCGACGATTCCGACGTCTACAAGGTGATCGAAGGCGCCGCCTACACGCTCAGGGTTCATCCCGATCCGAAGCTCGAGGCTTACTGCGACGACCTGATCCAAAAAATCGCCGCCGCCCAGGAACCCGACGGCTACCTCTACACCGCGCGCACCATCGATCCGCTGCACCCCCATCCTTGGTCGGGCACCGAGCGCTGGATCCTCGAGGGCGTGGGCAGCCACGAACTCTACGATCTCGGCCACCTCTACGAAGCCGCCGTGGCCTACTACCAGGCCACCGGCAACCGCGCCCTGCTGGATGTCGCCCTGCGCAGCGCCAACATGCTCGTCCAAACCTTCGGCCCCGGCAGGCGCGAAATCTGGCCCGGCCACCAGGTGGTCGAGATGGGCCTCGTCAAACTGTGCCGCATCACCGGCGACCGGCGCTATCTCGACCTCGCCAAGTTCATGCTCGATTCGCGCGGGCCGCAGAGCGCCGAAAAGGGCGCCGGCAATGCCTACGTCGAAGCCAACAAACGCGTCGTGGACCAAACCGACGCTCCCGCAGGCGGCCATGCCGTGCGCGCCATGTACATGTATTCGGGCATGGCGGACGTGGCCGCGCTCACCGGCGACAACGCCTACACCGACGCGCTCGACCGCATCTGGGACGACGTCGCCGGTCGCAAACTGCACGTCACCGGCGGCGTCGGCGCGCGCGCCGAGGGCGAATCCTTCGGCGAGGATTACGAGTTGCCGAATCTCACCGCTTACAACGAAACCTGCGCCGCCGTCGGCAACGATTTCTGGAATCACCGCCTTTTTCTACTTCACGCCGATGCCAAGTATATCGACGTGATGGAGCGAACACTTTATAACGGACTGATTTCCGGCGTCGCCCTCGATGGCGTCACCTTCTTTTATGAGAACCCGCTCGAGGCCACCGGCCTGGCCACCAAGGACCAGCGCAGCCCGTGGTTCGGCGTCCCCTGCTGTCCCGGCAACATCACCCGCTTCATGGCTTCCGTGCCCGGCTACGTATACGCCCAGCGCGGCGACACGCTCTGGGTGAACCTGTTCGCCGCCAGCACGGCCGGCATCAAAATGGATAACGGGCGGACCGTGCGCGTGACGCAGCAGACGCGTTACCCGTGGGACGGCGCGGTGAAGATTTTGGTCGCGCCGGACCAAGCCGCATCGATGACCATCCGCGTGCGCATCCCCGGTTGGGCGCGCGGCGAACCCATCCCGAGCGACCTCTACCGCTTCGCCGCTCCATCGGCCGAGCAGCCCACGCTCAAAGTGAATGGCGCCGCCGTTCCCATCGTCCTTGATAAGGGCTATGTCGCGATCACTCGCACCTGGGCCGCCGGCGATACCATCGAGCTGAACTTGCCCATGCCGGTGCACCGCGTGGTGGCCAACAGCCAGGTCGCCGCCGACCGCGGGCGCGTGGCGCTGCAACGCGGTCCCATCGTCTTCGCCGCCGAATGGGTCGACAACCCGGGCGGCCGCGTGCGCAACCTCATGCTGCCCGACGGAGCGCCGCTGCGCGCCGAGTTTCGCCCCGCTCTGCTCAAAGGCGTCGAGGTGGTCGAGGCCCGCGCCGTGGCGCTCTCCCGCGATGGGAACGGCAATCTCATACGCACGCCCGAGGACGTCACGTTCATCCCGTACAGCACCTGGGCCAATCGCGGCCCTGGCCAGATGATGGTGTGGATTCCCGATTCCGAATCCACCGCCCGGCCCGCGTCGCCGCCCAGCGTCGCCACCAACGCCACGCTCACCGCCAGCGGAAAGGGAAACCCGAACCCCGTCAAAGCCGACGACGAGCCATCCTCATCTGCCGACCCCGCTCTCCGCTTCGACTGGTGGACCGAAGATCTCGCCGCGCGCACCGGTTGGATCGAGTACGCCTTCGCCAAACCGGTCACCGTCTCCGAGACGTCCCTCTATTGGTTCGATGACACCGGCCACGGCGCCGTCCGTGTCCCCGCCTCGTGGCGCATCCTCTATCGCGATGGCACCGCCTGGAAACCGGTAGGGCCCACCGGCGCGTATGGAGTTGAGAAAGACCGCTACAACCAAGTCGCGTTCCACCCAGTCACCACAACCGCTCTCCGCGTGGAAGTGACGATGCAGCCGAGTTACTCGGCGGGCGTCCAACGCTGGAGAGTGAAATAAGCCTCATCGGCCTTATCGGCTACGCACACAATTGCCTTGGAGTTCTCCGCCAAGGCACCGATGCACACTGCCAAGGCCTGGAACTAACTAACATCGGCATTCCAGGACGTCATGGCGGGAAGCGCGCAGCATTCAGTTGGCGAATCGGATGTTGACGTCGCGTTCCGCCGTGCGGCCGTGGTCGTCGATTACGCGGATGAGGTGCATGCCGTCGGCCACCGGTGTCCAGGGGATGGCTCCGTGGGTCACCGTGGACCTGGCTATCAGGGCTGCTCCGTCGAACCAAAAGACGCTGTCCACGTCCGCTTCGGTGCTGGCTTCGAGCGGGATGGTTTCTTCGCCGGACTTGTGGCGCAACGTGTAGGTTACGCCCCGCAGTGGAGTTGCAATCCTGGGGACGCCGCTCGAATCGTCTACCGCGCAATCGGGTATGGCGGGAGCCTTGCGGCGGGGCATGCCCGCTTCGCGGAATAGTTTCATCATGTCGGAAGGCCAGAATTCGAACACCTCTTGTCTGGTCGCGTTCGGAGCGTAAGGTGGACAGGCGGGAAGCCCGGTGGCGATATCGATGGTTACGGCGTGGTGCAACTGGCTTACCCGGATGGGCGATTTGCCGGGAATATACCAGGTCTCGATGGTTTGCGGGCAATACTTGTTGGGCAGGTCGCCGCTCGCCGCGCAGACTGCCACTCTGCTCACACCCGGCGGCGGCTCCGCTGGCTTGGAGATTTCGTCCGGTTTGCGAAGATTCAGGGCATCGGCTATGCGGAAGAACAGCGGGGCGGCCGCGTCGGCGCCGACGAAACTGGGGTTGCCCTGGGCTTCGAAGTCGCCGATCCAGACCACCAGGATGTAGGGCCCTACGACGCCTGCCGACCATGCGTCGCGGAATCCCCAGGAAGTGCCGGTTTTCCAGGCGATCGGCCAACGGCCGGGCGGTGCCAGCGAACCGTCCTCGCCCGGCCGGGGATTGTGGCTCAGCATATCGACGGTGATGAAGGCGGCCTCCGGACTGAGGAGGCGGACCCCCTCGCGCCGGGATTCCGTGGCCCGGGTGCGGACAGGTTGCAGCACGCCCTGGTTGGCGAGCATGGCGTAGAGGCCGGCCAGTTCTTCCATGGTGACCTCGCCTCCGCCCAGTGCTAATGCCAGCCCGTAATACGATTCGGGCTTCATGTTGCCGACGCCCGCGCTTTCGAGAAACTGGTAGAGATCGGGCTGTCTGAGTTGCGTGGCGATCCAGACCGCCGGAATGTTGCGGCTGCGAATGAGGGCGTCCTGGGCGGGGATGGGGCCGATGAAATTGCCATCGAAGTTTTCCGGCGTAAAGGGGCCGAAGGAAGTGGGCGCGTCGCGCAGCACGGTGCGCGGGTGCAGCACGCCCTGATCCAGAGCCAGCGCGTAGACGAATGGCTTGAGCGTAGAGCCCGGGCTGCGCTTGGTCAGGACGCCGTTGATCTGGCCGTGAATTTCCTGGTTCGTATAATCGGCCGAGCCCACCCAGGATTTGACGGACATCTCGCGGTAGTCCACCAGCAGGGTTGCCGCATTGCGGATGCCGCGTTCACCGAACTGATTGAGGTAGCGGCCGATCTGCCGCTCGACGAGCCGCTGCAGACCGGCGTCCAAGGTGGTGTCGATGCGGCCGGACAGACCAGGGTTGGCGCGCAGGATTGCGTCCGTGAAGTGCGGGGCGTACAGGGGCATTGCGGAATCGGGCTGAGCCGGCACCTGGAGTTCGAGTTGGCGGCGTTCGGAGTCCGTCGGGCGTTTGCTATTGCGCCACGCGTTGGCGAGTTGTGTGCGCGCGGACCAGAAACTGCTTTGCCGGACGCCCCGCCCTGCCCTGGCGGCGGGCCGCTGCGGGATTACGGCAAGGGTGATCGCTTCGCCGAGATCGACCTGCGATGGAGGCTTGCCGAAGTAGATGCGGCTGGCCGCCCCGACTCCCTGGATATTGCCGCCGAACGGCGCGAGGTTCAGATAGGCTTCCAGGATGCTGTGCTTGGAGTAGCGCGCCTCCAGCCACAGCGCCGCGGCGGACTGCTTGAGTTTGCCGGCGGGGGTTTTGGTGTTCAGGTGGTACAACAGCCGTGCGAGTTGCATGGTGAGCGTGGAACCGCCCTGGCGACTCTCGCCACGCCAGGTCTTGCTGGCGGCGCGAATCAGCGAGAATGGGTTGACGCCCGGGTGCCAGTAGAACCAGCGGTCTTCCTTGAGCTTGAACGCGCCGACCAGGGCCGGGGACATTTCGTTTAGTGGGGTCCACAAGCGGTACTGGCCGTCGGCGGCCAGAGTGGCACGGAGGAGTTCGCCGTCCGCCGACCATATGGTCGTGGATTGAGGGACCATGTCCCGGAGCGGCCGGCCCGGGTACAGGCGGACCAGCAGCAGGATCGCGGGCAGGCTGACAATCCAGCCCCAGTTCGGAATGCGGTCGGGTCTCACGGTTTTACTATTTCCAGCCTGGAGGCCTGGCTGATGCCGGTAACCCGGCGATTGTACATGCCTTCGGCGAAGGCCGGAGGGGACTGGAACGTGCCCGGGTTCGTAGCTCTTACTTTGTAGATGTAAGTCGCCGCAGCCTTCGTGGCGTCGCCATAAAGGACAACGCGGTCATCGCGCCGGTCGACATAGTCGGGCGTCCAGGTCGAGCCGGGACCGGCTTCGCGATCGAGCGTGGGCTCGACGCCGCCGGGCAGGAGATCCACCACGGCTATCTGGTTCACGCGTTCGCGGTTCGTCGTTCTGATACGCAGACGCACCCAGAACTCTTCGCCCACCGTGACCTTAGCGATCACATTGCCCTTCATGTCGAGGAACTCGTGGATCACCTCGATGTCGCGGCTGATTTCGGATGCGGGCGGGTTGCGGTCAAAGCCCGACTCGTTGACGACATAGTAAGCCGCGAGCGATCCCTCCCGCGTAAACTGAACGTTCCCGGAGCCCACCGGCACGCTTACCTTCGAGGTGGATGCCTGCCGCTGTCCGCCCAGCACAACACCGAGCTTCACCTTCGGAGCGGCGGCTTTCGAGTACGCATCGAGAGCCAGCAGCGTATATGCGGCCGAGAGCGAACTGATCCGGTTGCCGCTGACCGCCTGGCCGATGCCTTCGAGCGCCGCGGAAGGAACGCCGCTCACGCGGTCCGGGAAATGACGCGCCAGCAGGTAGAGCAGTTGGGCGTCATGCACGACGGGGTCGTAATAGGTATCGTCCATCCACTGGCGTTTTTGCTGCGACCAGGGGACGTTGCGAATCATGCGGTCGGCATCGGAAGTGCGCTGCATCAGGCGATATGTGGCGGCGAGATAAGCGGCCGCCAGATCCGTGGACCATGTGTCGGCGGAGCGATGCGAGAGCTCCTGCTCGACATTCGCAATCGCGCCGGCGGGCTTGATTCCCTGGCGCGCGAGCAGATAGACGGCATAAGCGCGCTGACGGCCATCCACTAGAGTGGGAGCCGGAGTGGAGGCGAACCGCGTGAGCCATTCGTCGAGACTGGCCAGCATCTCGGGCGGGACCTTTTGACCGCGGTCGCGCGCTTCCAGCAGGAAGTGGGCTGCGTACACGGTGGGGAAATCGGCGGTCACCGGCGATGACGACCAGAGCCCGAAGCCTCCCGAATCGTTCTCGCGGCTCTGCAACATGGCCAGCGTTCCCGCGATCGGCTGCGGGTCGCGCGTCTTGACCGCGCCGAAATCGGGCCGGGAGGCGAGCAGCAGCGCAGCGAATCCCTTGCCGACGAGTTGTTCGGTGCATGGATACGGATACGAATCGAGATAGGCGACCAGACCTTCGCCCCAAACCAGCGGGACCGCGGAAACGGAGGCTTCCACCGACCGGCGCTCGGGGTAGAGATCGCGCTTGAGAGGCACGGTCGCGCTGGCGCCGTCGAACCGCCCGAGGGTCAGTTGCGTGCGATAGGCGATCGCGGGCCGCACGCTCACGCTCTCTTCGATGTGGGCTTCGGATTTGCCGCGGATAGCGGTGAACTTGAGAGACGCCGGCCCGAGGACGGGATTGGCCTTGAAGCGGAACTCGGCAACGCCTTCGCGTTTCTCGGCGATTTGTAGGTCGGAGTTCGAAGCACTGGTGAGTTTGAGTTCGCGGGACGCCTGCACCTGCACGTGGATCGGGTCTTTCCCGCTTATGTTATTGAAGACTCCCACGGTCACGCTGAATTCGTCGCCGGGAGCGACCATGGCGGGCACATTGGGCGTGAGGATGAAATCGCCCTTCACTTCGGTGAGCGCCTCGGTGACGCCGGCGCGGCGCGAGTTCACGGCGATGGCTACGATGCGCAGCCGCCCATTGTAATAATCGGGCACCGCATAGCGGAGCTCGCGCCCACCCGGACCTGCGTCGATGATTCCCGACCACCATGCGACCGGCGGCTTGTGTTTCCGGTTGAAGGGATTGAGGTGGCGGGCGAAGCCTCCATCGGCGTCGCCGCCGGGAGCCGCGAGCGCGAGAAAGCGCCGGAACTCGGGCAGTATCAGATCCAGGATCTGGGTGGTTTCCACCTGCAGCATCCGCTTCTGGAAGAAGTACGCCAGGGGATCGGGATTCTTGTAACGCGCCACCTGCAGGATGCCTTCATCCACCGCGAACACCGCGACGCGAGAGGCTTCGGCGGGGGCTACGCGTATGGCCAACACGGCGCCCGGCTTGATCTGCCGGGCTGCGGTGAGGCCGACCTGCTCGGTGCGAGGCGCGAGGTCGGCGGCGAACGGCGCCACCCCGTAGGAAAGCGGGCTCATGAAGATTTCGTCGGAAGCGGGGTCGCGCAGGAATTGCACGGCGACATAGCCGTTGCCTTCGAAGCCTTGGGGCAGAGTGACTCGCTGTACGGAACTGGTGGTAGAGCTCTTGAACCACTGATGATAGAAGACACGTTCGCGCTCGATGGTGATGAGGCCGGCGCCGGCGTAGGGCGCGCGGATGCTGACGCCGATGGTGTCACCTCCGGAATAGGCGGGCTTGTCGAGTTGGATCTGGAGTTCCGCATTGCGTTCGAGCGAGCGGGAGATGTTGGCGTCGCCGGCCACGCTGTAACTGAGCCGGTTGAGTTCGGCGCCGGCTGAGTCGCGCAGAATCAGGATGAAATCGCCGGGCTCCTGGGTGGGGAGCGCGAAGCTGCTCCCGCCGGCGGCGATCTGGACCTTGCGGGTGTCGCGCACGGTTTCCTTCAAGCGCGAGACATACTTATAGGTGCGGTCCGGCTGCTCGGTGAGGACGGAGAGATACTTGCGCTGCACCCATTCGAGAGAGAGTTGCGGGGCGGCAACGGGAGTGAGTTGCTGGTTTACGGCGAGCCAGTGCGCCTGGCGCGCGGCGGAACGGCTCACGAAGCTGAGGTCGCCATCGGGTTTGACGCCGACCAGGTAGGGGGCGTCGGCGACAATGGCCGTGTTTTGCGCGGCGACGCTGCGGCCGCCTTCCGCTTCGAAGGCGCGCGCGAGAACGTTGAGCCGGTAAGCGCGGCCCGCGAAGCGCCCGAGGTCGAGATTCAACTCGGTGTTGCCCTTGTCATCGGTGATGGTGGCCGCGAGGGCTTCGTGATATGGCTCTTTGACGACTTCGCCGATCTGGAAGCGATAGTCCGGATAGGCGTCGAAGCGAGGCAGCACAGGGGAAAGGTTGAGTTCGCCTTCCACCCGGCGATTGCCGGCGGGCTCTCCGAACAGATGCATCACCGAGACGCGGGCCTTCACGTCGGCGGGAGTGAGCCAGCCCGGGGGTGCTTTCTCGGATAAGTCGAGCCGGACTTTCATCCGGTCGGGTTCGAACTCCTGGACGTTGAAGGACACGCTGCCTAGCATCTCGCGGTGCTTCTCGTCTTTCGGCAGCCATGCGACGGCCTGATAGGTTCCGGTGGGAGAAACGGCCTGAGTCGTGAATGCGATCTCGTCGAAAGCCGTCTCGGATAACTTGATCTTGTCGCGGCGCACCACGCTGCCGCGCGGGTCGCTGATTTCGACGTCGACGGAAAGGCCGGTCAGGGAAGACTTCCAGTCGGCGGTGCGAGCGATCATGCCGAGATGGGTGGTTTCGCCGGGCCGGTAGATGCCGCGATCGGTGAAGAGATAGGCGGAGAGTTGCTGCGGGGAGGTTGCGTTTTCGACTCCGCCAGTTTCGAAGCGCGAGAGGTCCAGATTGCGTTCCGAAGCGCGCAGCGGCAGGAAGGAGAAATCGGAATCCTTGCGGACGAGGATCAGCAGGGGGGTCTTCTCGCGCCGGAGATCGGGAAGCTTCGGAAATTGGGCGCGGCCGGTCGCATCCGTGACGGCCGCGGCCACCGGTTCGCCGTTGGTTCCGATCACTTCGATGCGCGCGCCGCTGACGGCGTCGCCGCGGCGGATGGACTGGACGAAGACATCGCGGCTGCCGTCGTTCGACTGTTTGACGATGAAGCCGAGATCGGTAACGAGAATCAGGCGCGTGTCTTCGATGCGATCGGGGTCGTAGCCTTCTTCGCCGCCATCCGGGTTCTCCTGGTTGTTCTTCTCAGGCGGTACGGAGCGGATGTGGAGCAGAAACAGGCCGCGCTGGTTTTGCGCCTTGTCGAGAAGGTACTGGCCGAGATCGATGCTGTCGTAAATCGGCTTGCCAGGCTGGCGGCCGCGATAATCGCGCGTGGCGGTGAAGCGCTCCACGATGGAATCCTCCATGCCAGAGACCTGGGGTTTGGAGAAGTCCCACATCTGCGGCGCGAGGTGCTGGAGTTGATTGGGCAGCACCCGACCCACCTCGACTTGAACCTTGTCGACATCGCGGACCAGGAAGCCGACTTTCCTGTCGCCCGCGAGAGACAGCAGGGCGCCCTTGCCGAGAAAAGTGAGCGCCTGCCGGTATGGAGTTACCTGGATGGTTGCCGTGTAGGGCTTGCCCGAGACGTAGCCGCCAGTGCCTTGCACGCCTTCCTTCACCCACAGGAAGAGATAACGGCCCACCGGCGCATTGAATTTGAACCCGTGAGTGGTTTCGTCGCCGCCATCGGAAGCCACGTAGGTGAGCGGAAGAGATTGAGACTTGGCCAGGATGTCATTCCCGATCTGGCCCTCGTCACTCCAGTTATAGGGGTCCTTATCCTCCTTGGATTGATCGGGGTGGCGCACCGGAAGCAGGTAAGCATGCACCTTGCCCGCGAATGCCTGCTCCGTCACTGGCGACGAGCTTGTCATGACGAGAACCTGTTCGGGTTCGTAGCGCGCGTTATCGACCAAGGTCATTTGCGCGCCGTCAAAGCGGAGGCTGGCGCGGCCGGGAATAGTCACTACGGATGCGATCTTCTCCTCGGTCTGGTTGCCCCCGCGAGCCGCCCGAATGCCCTTATCGATCACCACGGTAATGGACGTGTCGTCGCGCGGCATCCCGAGCGCGGCCGAATGGATGTAGGCGAAGAGTTTGAGCTTGTCATAGACCACCGTGAAGTGCCTGCTGTCGGAAGCGAGTCCGAGGAAGTCCGCGTCCTTGGCGGGGATGAGCGAGACGTGGCGTTCGAACTGCGTCGTATCCACCGGGTGACTGAAGCCCACCGTGGCGACCAGGCTTTTCAGCGTGGGGTTCTGCGGGTCCTGATAGAACTGGCTGCTGGTGATTTGGGCGGAGAACGGCTGGGTTCTGAACTTGAAGCTGTAGTCGTCAAGCTCCACGGTTCTTGCGAGAAGTCCTTTGCGCCCGATTTTGACTGTGAAGGAAGCGTCCACCGGCCAGTCGGACTTGGGAGCGAATTGCAGGCGCTTATCGTCGAGCCAGGTCCAGGTGCCGGCAAACGCGGGGGAGATGTCGATGCCGGTCACGAGGCGCTTATCTAAGTTGGCGAGCGGCGCGACCGGTTCTTCAAAATTGACCGCGAGCGGGTAGATGGATGAGATACCGTTCGCGTCGTATTCGGTCAGTTTCGGGGCGGTGACGGTGTATTCGACATAGTGCGGTCTGGGGCGGGCCTCGTACCAGGTGAACGCTGTCGCGATCGCGAAGAGCGAAAGTACCGTAATCGTGCGGCGCCTCCGGCCGGCGGTCAGATAGCCGGCGGCCTTGCGGAGCTGAAGACCAGTCCACGGGATCCATCCGGGCGCTTGCCATTGCACGTGCCCGAAAACTTTGTGGATCAGTTTGAGCACGAATAAGAAGACGGGATTCCGAAGATCCGGTGAGTCAGGCGAGAACATGGTAAACATGGTAACGACATTCGCACGCGGTGGGCCATTGACTCGCCGGTGTAATCCGGGGAATCGTTTCTCGATCAAAACGCCAACTGCTGCTAAGGGCCGCTGCGTGGATGAGGCCACACAGGGCGTGTAAGGCGGCACACGGAGCGTAACCTATGATCCCCGCAGCGCCGGCCACGCGGACGGGTTGACGGATCACAGCGGATCACTGTTACCGCTCCTCGATCAAGTCCCCCGATTCAATAACTTATCTTCCGCTGTGATCCGAGTCTCATCGGAATGGGTGTTTGTGGGTCTAAATTTCTAACTATGCCGAATTTGTTTAGGGGCGCGCGGGCGGGCGGGCCGGAGTCAGACGCAGTCCCGGTGAGCGACACGCCGGTCCCGCTCGACGGCGCCACCGTCCGGCGCTGCGGCGAGAAGATCGCCCTGTTCGCGCCGCCGCGTGCCGGAGTCCTGGTTAACGGCCGCCCGGTGGACGCAGGCATTCGGGTGTTGGCCCATCGCGACCAGATCCACGCCGGGTCGGGAGTCTGGTGGTTTTCGGCGGAAGATCCGCCCGAGGTAGTGCCCTTTCCGGGCGGCGCGGGCGTTGTCTGCCCCCGCTGCCGGCTGCCAGTCCTCGCCGGAGAGCCGGCGGTGCGCTGCCCATGCGGAAATTGGCTGCACGAGTACCCGGAGCGGCCGTGTTATGCGTACGGGCCCGTTTGCCCGATATGTCAGCGTGCAACGGTGCTCGGCGGGGCGCCGGCCCTGTCGCTGGAGGAGTGAGCGCCATGCCGGATACCTGCGCCACGTTAGTCGGCCTCGGGGCGATCGGATGTCCGCTGGCGCTCCTGCTGGCCCCGGTTCCCGAGGTCGTGCGGCTAACGCTGATAGATTTCGACCGCTTCACCGCCGGCAACCGAGCGCTCGGGCTCGAGCGCGCAGACGTTGGGCAGTACAAGGCGCGGGCGGTGGCCTCGAAGGTGCGCAGAATTCGCCGCGACCTGAAAGTGGAGGCGGTGGTCGCTCGGGCGGAACACGTTCCGTTCGGGGATCTGCGGGGTATGGTGATCTGTTGCGGCGACAACCGGCCGGTGCGGTCCACGTGCAGTGAGGCGGCGTTCCGCGGCGGAGCGGACGCGCTGATCGACGCCGGTGTGCGCCGCGACCACCTGCTGGCGCGCGCCACGATCTATTTTCCGCAAATACCGGGAGCCGCTTGCCACTTGTGCGGGTGGGGCAAGGCCGATTGGGACGCCTACGCCGCGAGCTACACCTGCCAGGGATCCGTGGGGGTTCCCGCCACGGGCTCGCCGATGTACCTCACCGCGCTGGCGGCGGCGCTGGCGGCGCAATTGTGCTGCGATTACCTTCGCGGCGACGCCAAACCGCAAGCCGATGCCCGGCAACTGGTTTACTCGGCGGAGGTGCACCGCGCCTGGGAGACCGCCATACGGCGCAATCCCGCTTGCCACTTCGATCACGGCCAATGGATAGTCACGCGCGTAGGGATCAACCCGGCGCGGTACACGCTGGGCGAGGCGCTGGAGGAGTTGGGCGGGCCGCTGGCGGTCCCCGGCCTGGCCTTCGCGCGCCGCCTGAGG
>JBAVIH010000259.1:0-1996 GCA_049686695.1 Bryobacteraceae bacterium
TAGCGCGGCACCACCGGCGTGATGCGGCGGTTCAGCAGCGCGGCCAGCGCTTCGGCCAATTCCGGGCGGACCGCGGAAGCGCCGGTCGAAAACGTGGCGAGGCGCAGCAGCATGGCGGCGCGGACGATGTCGCTCGCCAGCGGCTGCCCGGTGGCGCAGCCCAGATGGCGCACCAGGTTGTGCTGCAGCAGCTCCATTTTTTCGGCCGGCAGCGAGATGCCCACGTTGCCGCCTACTCCGGTGTTGACGCCGTAAATGCGCTCGCCGCGCGCCATCAACTCTTCCAGGCGCAGACGCCCTTGCGCGATGCGCTCGAGCGCCGGCGCCGCGATGCGCACCGGTGCGCCTTCCCGCGCCACGCGCACGGTATCTTCGATGGTCAAGCGGACTAACCCAACTTCGAATGTATCTGCCATGTTAGGTAGGGTAACAGGCGCCAATCCTGATAACATAGCCCCGTATGCAACGACGGGATTTTCTTCGCACCGTGGCCGCGGCGCCGTTGGCTCTGCGGCAAAGCGCTGGCGCAGCGCGCTATCAAGCCAACTGGGAGTCGATCGACAGCCGGCCCACGCCGGCCTGGTACCTGGACGCCAAGTTCGGCATCTTCATCCATTGGGGCGTTTACTCGGTGCCCTCATTCGCGCCGCCGCGCACGAAGGGCGAGACGCCCTACGCCGAGTGGTATTGGCACTCTCTCGAGGAGGGCAGGAAGGCCGCCGCGCCGGGCCATGACGGCTATCAGACCTGGCAGTTTCACCAGCGCGTCTACGGGGCCGATTTTCCCTACTTCGATTTCGCGCCGCTGTTTCGCGCCGAGATGTTCGACCCGGACCACTGGGCGGACGTGTTCGCCCGTTCCGGCGCCCGGTACATCGCGCCCACCTCGAAGCATCACGAAGGCTTTACGTTGTGGCGCAGCGAGGAGGCCAACCGCGCCTGGGGAAGGCCCTGGAACGCGGTGGACATCGGACCGCGTCGCGACGTGTTGGGCGATCTCGCCAAGGCGGGGCGCAAGCGCGGGCTCCACATGGGCATTTATTATTCGCTCTACGAGTGGTACAACCCTGTGTGGCTTTCCAACAAGCAGCGCTACGTGCGCGAACACCTGTTTCCGCAGTTTCAGGACGTGGTGAAGCACGTCGAGCCGGAGATCGTCTTTTCCGACGGCGAGTGGGAGCTGACCAGCGAGGAATGGCGCTCGCCGGAGCTGCTGGCGTGGCTGTTCAACGAATCGCCGGTGCGCGAGCAGGTGGTGGTGGACGACCGGTGGGGCAAAGACACCAAGCACAAACACGGCGGTTACTACACAACCGAATACACGTCCGGCATGAAGCAGAGCGCGCACCCGTGGGAGGAAAGCCGCGGCATGGGATACTCGTACGGCTACAATCGCGCCGAGACGCTGGCCGACTATCACACCGACCGCGAGCTGCTGATGATGCTGATCGACCTGGTGAGCCGCGGCGGCAACCTGCTGCTCGATATCGGCCCCACCGCCGATGGGCGCATTCCGGTGATCATGGAGGAGCGGCTGCTGCAGCTTGGCGACTGGCTGCGCGCGAACGGAGAAGCCATCTATGGCACACGCGCGTGGCGGCGCGCACGGCAGTGGTCGCAGGGCGCGGAGCCGAAACTCGAGGAGAGCGAATTCATGTCGGCGTACCCCATCTCGAGCCTGGTGGACGCGCCGCCCGCCGGTGCGGCGCGCGTCGAGGCCTTCTTCACCGCGAAAGCCGGCGCGGTCTATGCGATTCTGCCGCACAGGCCGGAGCGCGAGGTTGTGTTCGACGACATCGAAGCCCGCGGGGAAGTGCGCGTCACGCTGCTGGGAAGCGCCGCACCGCTGGAGGCCAGGCATATCGAGAAGCGCCTGACGATCCGCGTGCCGGACAACCTGCCGTTTTCACGGGCGTACGTGCTGAAACTGGAGGGCGTGGCGTAGTGGGGCAGGCGCTTTCGCCTGTCAACAGTTGACTTTGCGGCAGAAATCGTC
>JBAVIH010000260.1:0-4661 GCA_049686695.1 Bryobacteraceae bacterium
CGGGCAGGTATTTCATCTGCACGGTGCCTTCGCCAGCCAGAATCACCGCCCGCTCCAGAACGTTGCGCAGTTCGCGCACGTTGCCCGGCCAATCGTGCTGGGCAAACGCTTCCAGCACGGCGGGCGACAGATCGGTGACGCGGCATTCGTGCTTGCGGTTGAGGCTGACGATCAACGCCTCCGCCAGCGCCGGAATGTCCTCCTTGCGGGTGCGCAGCGGCGGCAGGTGGACGTGGAAAACGTTCAGCCGGTAGAACAGGTCCTGCCGCAATTGCCCTCCGCGCACCGCGTCCTCGGGCGCTTTGTTGGTGGCCGCCACCACCCGGACGTCCACCTCGAATTCGGTTTTGCTGCCCAGCCGCCTCACCTTGGAATCCTCGAGAATGCGCAGCAGCTTGGCTTGCGTGGCGAGCGGCATCTCGCCGATCTCATCCAGCAGCAGGGTGCCGTTCTGCGCCACCTCGAAGCAGCCCGCGCGCCGCTCGGAGGCTCCCGTGAAAGCGCCTTTCTCATGGCCGAACAGTTCGCTCTCCATCAGCGTCTCCGGCAGCGCCGCGCAGTTAATGGCCACGAACGGGCCGTGCCGCCGCGTGCTGAGCGCGTGCAGCGAGCGCGCCACCAGTTCCTTGCCGGTGCCGCTTTCCCCGGTGATCAGGACGCACGCCCGGCTGGGGCCAGCCTGTTGCAGCAGCGCGAAGATTTCCCGCATCTGCGGCGACGTCCCCACCAGGTCGCCCACCGCGCCCTTGTACCCCAGGTTCCGTTCCATGGCGCGGTTCTCGGCGCGCAACGCCGCGTGGCTGCCGGCGCGCCGGATCAGGATCTCGAGCGGCCCGGGCTGGATCGGTTTCTCCAGGAACCAGTACGCCCCCAGCTCGTGCACCGTCTTCACCGCGGTTTCGATGTTGCCGTACGCGGTCAGCACGATCGCCGGCGGCATCTCGCCCGCGTCCCGCAGCCGCGCCAGAAAGCCGAAGCCATCCAGGCCGGGCATGTTCAGGTCCGTCAGAATCACGTCGGCGCGGAAGGCGGCCAGTTTGCGCAGCGCTTCCTCGCCCTCGGCCGCCGTTTCCGCCGTCATGCCCCAGGCCGAAACCATCGCCGCCAGGCCGCTGCGCTGGCTGGCTTCATCGTCCACAATGAGCACTTTGATCGGAGGCTGCAAGAGGTGTCCTTAGTCGTGGCGCAGGCTGTCGAGCCTGCCGGGCCGAGATTCCTCTCGGCTTTTCTTTGTTGTATAGACCCATTCTACGACGCGCTTCCGCCGGTAGGACGGATCATCGCCTTGCGTATTCCGTAGTGTTTCGTTCAAGTACCACGCCTTGACAGACGACCAAAACCGATCGTCTGTCCCACTTCGCCGGGTGCGCGCTAGAATGAGGACAAGCCCGTGAAAATCATGCTTCGTCGAATCGTGCCGGTGTTTGCCCTGGGCGTTCTGCTGCCGCTGGCGGCCATCCCCCAGCAAGCCGCGCCGGATCAGCCTAAGGCGCCACAGCAGGAGCCGCCCCCTACCCGGTTCACCGTCCAGGCCAATGAGGTCATCCTCCCCGTCACCGTCACCGACGACAAGGGCCGTTTCGTGTCCAACCTCGAGGCCAAGGATTTTCTGGTGCTCGACGAAGGCAAACAGCAGCGCCTCACTTACTTCAGCCACAATGGCAAGCAGCCCATCGTGGTCGGCTTCCTGGTCGACCTGAGCAATTCCAGCCGGATTTATTGGAGCACCTTTCAGGACGCCACCATGGATCTGGTGTGGAACCTGCTGCCCGTCGACGATACCCGCTTCAGCGGATATCTGATCACTTTCGCCAACCAGGCGGAAGTGGCCGTCAACACCACCCAGGATGCCGACAAAATCACCGACGTGCTGCGCAAGTCCAGGCCCGGCGGCGCCTCGGCCTTCTACGACGCCATTTACATGGCGTGCACCAGCCGCACACTGGTGCACGGCGAACCCTACGAGCCGCGCCGCGTGATTGTCGTCATCGGCGACGGGCACGACACCGCCAGTAAGAAGATCAGCTTCGAGCAGGTGATCGAGTTGGCCAAGCGCAGCCTGGTGACCATATATGCCATCAGCACCCAGTCGTTCGGCTTCAGCAACGCATCCGAGGACGAGTTGGAGCGGCTCGCGCGGGAGACCGGCGGCCACGTAGAGTACCCGTTGAACAAGGATCTTTATAAGGACGTCTCCGGGTACATTTCCGTGCCCAAGGATGCCGGCAACTACGTCTACGAAGCCGGCACCGGCGGCTACGCGGCGGAAATCTCGGGCGCCATCACCAACGCCATCATGGGCATCGCCGGCGACATCACCACGCAATATATTTTGCGTTACGTGCCCGAATACGCTCCGGACGCCAAGACCAAGACCTACCATCACATCAAAGTGTCGATCCCGACCGTGCCCGGCGTGGTGATTCGCGCCCGCGACGGCTACTATCCCCAATCCGTGCCATCCCAACCTGCCGCCCAGTAGGCGAGTCCCGCGCGGACCGGCAGGTCCGCCCCACGAGCTCCCGTCCGGCCAGCCGCCCGCAGATTCGCTATACTAGCCCTTGCAACGTAGCTTGAGGCGCGTCCGATGAGCATCGCTCCCAGTATGCCTATCCAGTCCCAGCGCGGTTCGGACGAGTCCGCCGCGGAGGCCGGACTGGCGCGGCGATGCTTGTATTACATGTCCCTGATGCGCGAAACCGAGGACCGCATCGAGCGCAAACTCTACCGTCAGGGCAAGATTCTGGGCGGCGTCTACGTCGGCCGCGGCCAGGAAGCCATCCCCGTCGGCAGCGCGCTGCATTCGCTTCCCCAGGACGTGCTGCTGCCCAGCCATCGCGATATGGCGGTGTTCTTCATTCGCGGCATTCCGCTGGGCCGTATCCTCGCCCAGTACATGGGACGCACTGCCGGTCTCACCCGCGGCCGCGACGGCAATATGCACATGGGCGATATGAGCGCCGGTCTGGTGTCCATCATCAGCGCCCTGGCCGCCACGGTGCCGGTGGCCGCCGGAATCGCGTTGGCGCTCCAGTACCGCGGCACCGACGGGGTCGCGTTCAGCTACTTCGGCGACGGTTCCACCAGCCGCGGCGACTGGCACGAGGGCGTCAACATGGCCACCGTCCTGAAACTGCCGGTGGTCTACATTTGCAATAACAATCAGTACGCTTACTCGACGCCGCTGAGCGGGCAGATGGCTTGCGCCAACGTGGCGGACCGCGGCCCGGCTTATGGCATGCCCGCGGAAATCGTCGACGGCAACGACGTGCTCGCGGTGCATGCGGCTACCGGCCGCGCGGTCGCCCATGCGCGTTCCGGCCTGGGGCCCTATCTGCTCGAGTGCAAAACCTTCCGCATGACCGGCCACTCCGCCCACGATGCCGCCGAGTACGTGCCGCCCGCCCTCTTCGAGGAGTGGGCCAAGCGCGACCCCATCCTGCGCCTGGAACAGAAAATGATCGACCACGGTTGGGACGATCGCGCCGCAATCGACGCTCTCCATGCGCAGGTCCTCCAGGAAGTGGATGCCGCGGTCGCCTGGGCCGACGACTGCCCTTACCCGGATCCCGCTACCCTGCTCGGCGGCGTCTACGACGGCGAATAGTCATGCCCACCACTTACCTGGAAGCTATCCGCGAGGGCTTGTGGGAGGAAATGGAACGCGATCCCGACGTGTTCCTCATCGGCGAGGACATCGGCATCTATGGCGGCGCATTCAAAGTAACCGCCGGCTTCATCGAGCATTTCGGCAAGCGGCGCGTGGTGGATACGCCGATTTCCGAATCCGGCATCGTCGGCGCGGCTATCGGCGCGGGGTTGATGGGCCTCCGCCCGGTGGCCGAAATGCAGTTCGCCGATTTCATTTCCTGCGGCTTCGACCAGATCGTCAATTTCGCAGCCAAGTGCCGCTACCGTTGGAACGCCGCCGTCCCCATGGTGCTGCGCGCGCCCTCCGGCGGCGGCATTCACGGCGGGCCTTTCCATTCGCAGAATCCCGAGATGTGGTTCGTCAAGGCGCCCGGCCTGAAAGTGGTCACCCCGGCCACCGCCTATGACGCCAAGGGGCTCATCAAGTCCGCCGTGCGCGACAACGACCCGGTGATTTTTCTCGAGCACAAGGCCCTCTACCGCCGCATCAAGGAAGACCTGCCGGCGGAGGAGTTCACGGTTCCCATCGGCAAGGCCAGAGTGGCGCGCCAGGGGCGCGACCTCAGCATCGTCACTTATGGCGCCATGGTGTGGGTGGCGCTCGAGGCCGCCGAAACGCTTGGCCGCGAAGGCATCGAGATCGAAGTGGTGGATCTGCGCACCCTGCTGCCGCTCGACCGCGACACCGTCTGCGAGAGCGTCAAGAAGACTTCCAAGGTGCTCCTGTTGCATGAAGACACGCGCACCGCCGGGATGGCCGGCGAGCTCGCCGTCAGCATCACGGAAAGCGTCTTCGAGCACCTCGACGGCCCCATCGTCCGCGTCACCGCGCCCGATACCCCCGTTCCCTTCAGCCCGCCGTTAGAAGAAGCCTTCCTCCCCAACGCCGCCAAGGTGATCGAGAAGGCCCGCTGGCTATACAGATATTAGTTCTGAGTTGAATTCGAATTGAATTCTGCACGATCGTTTGTTCGCAAGGAACCGGCGGCAGAGACCGCCGGCGCTACGAA
>JBAVIH010000261.1:0-5627 GCA_049686695.1 Bryobacteraceae bacterium
TTGAGGGCCAGGAAACTGAGTGTCGCGTTCGACCCCAGTTGCACGTTGCCGAAATTCACCCCCGCCGCGCTAAGCACGGTGGAGGTCGGCCGCAGCTCGTAGGTGAGGACCGCTCCCGTGCCCGTCAAGGTGAACTGCCAGTTGCCGATCGACAGCACCGCCGTCCGCGTACCGGCCGCCGTCGGGCTGAACCCGATCGAAAAACCGACACTCGCCCCCGGACCGAGCACCCTGCCGCTGGGCGACGGCCCAACTAGCGCGAAATCTCCCGCCGCCACGCTAATAAGATCCACCGTCAGAGGGATCGCGGCCTGATTGGTGGCCAAGAAGCTCAGCGCCACGTTCGACCCCACCTGCACGCTGCCGAGATTCACCGCCGCCGTTCCCAGCGGGGTAGTTCCGGAAGGCAACTGCACTGCATAGGTGAGGGCCGCTCCCGCGCCCGTCAAGGTGAACTGCTGGCTGCCAATCGACAGCACCCCCGTCCGCGTGCCGGCCACGGTTGGGCTGAACTGGATCGAGAAACCGGCGGTCGCCCCCGGAGCGAGCACCGTGCCGCTCGGCGATGGCCCAACCAGCGCGAAATCTCCCGACAGGCCGATCGCATCCACCGTCAGGGCGACCGGGCTCTGATTGATGGCCAGGAAATTGACCGTCGCGTTCGACCCCACTTGCACGCTGCCGAAATTCACCGTCGTGCCCAACGGACTGGTTCCGGAAGGCAACTGCACTTCGTAGGTGAGGACCGGCGCCAGCGCCACAGTCGCCGTCAGCGCTACCGCCGGAATCCCGGTAATGTCCAGCGAACCGCTGTAGGACCCGATCGCCGCACCTAGAAATGTGACCGTGAACTGCGCGCTGCCTCCCGCCGGCAAGTTCATCGGCGCTGCCGCCCCGGTGAGCGAGAATCCCGCGCCGCTCACCAACAGCACCGCCAGCGGCTGTGTCTGGCTGGTGGTATTGAGGATGGAAAACTCGACGGCTTCCGGCGCGTTCGGATAGGCTGTTGGGAAACTGAACTGCGCTCCAACCGACACCTCCGCAGTGCCCAAAACCTGAGAGAGGCTGAACGGTGGCGACACTCCCGTTCCCGTCAGCGGAAATCGCCAATTGCCGATCGACAGCAGCGCTGTCCGCGTGCCGGCCGCGGTCGGGCTGAAGTGGATCGAAAAACCGGCGCTCTCCTGCGGACCGAGCACCGTGCCGCCGGGCGAAGGCCCAACCAGCGCGAAATCTCCGGCTGTCACGCTGATGGGATCCACCGTCAAAGCGTCCGCGGTCAGATTCACAGCCTCGAAATGCACCGTCGCGTTCGACCCGATCTGGACGCCGCCGAAACCCACCGCCGCCGCGCCCAGCGGGCTGGCCGCACCGGAAGGCAGCACCACCTCGTAAGTGACCGTCGGATTCACCTGCGCGGTCAGGGACACCGAAATGCCTGTGGCTTCCAGCGAACCGCTATAGGACGCGACCGTGGTGCCCTGAAACGCCACCGTGAACTGCACGCTGCCGCCGGGCTGCAGAACCACTGGCGCCTGCGCCCCGCTGAGCGAAAACCCATATCCGGATATGGATAGCAGTTCCACCGTCTGCGTCAGGCTGGTGGTATTGCGCAGGACGAACGTTGCGGCGTCCGGCAGGTTCGGGTACGCCGATCCGAAGCTGAACAGCGCGCCGACCGGCAGATCCGCGGTGCCAGACACCTGATAGAGGCTGAACTGGGCGTGCGCCGCCGGCGCCAGCAGTCCCAGCAGCAGCGCTGCTGGGCTCCAACGCCTCATGGTTTGCTCACCGTGATGCTGGGTGGCCCGATCGAAAGAACCGTTGCGCTTGCGGCCGTCGCGTTCGCCGGCGACGCACGCGTCATCGCCACGGCGCCTCCCGCCGCCCCTGCGCCCGCCGCCACGGCAACCATCAGCCAGATCTTTCGATGGTGCCTGCCGCCCTTTGCCGGCGCCGCCGCCGCGGCGCCCGGGCTCGTTCCCGCGATGTACTGGAAGGTGACCGTGCCTGCCCGAGCCTGTTCCTTGGAAGCCACCATGCGGATTTCGAACCGGCCCGGCACGCGGTTAAACTCGATCGCGCGCACGGCGGCCCGGCCCCGGTCGTCGGTGACCGCCACTTCGGTATGCAATCCGTTGACGAAGGTGCCGCTGGGGCCCTGGTCGGGCAGGTGGAAGCTCACTACCGCGCCTTCCACCGGACGGCCGGTTTCGTCGGTCACCACCACCGAGATGCCGCGGGAATCGCGCGAGCCCGGAGCCTGCACCGCTCCTTCGCCGCCCGTCACCTGGATCTGCAGGATGGCCACCTGCGCCGCCGCCGGATGGCAGAGCGCAATCGAGAGGGCCGCCAGCGTGAAAAGCTGCGGCCTCGCGGTAATGCGGAATCCCGCGGTCAGGGAGCTAGACACTTGCCTTACCTGTGTCTAGATGGTGGATCGGTCAGGCCGCTTTTCTCATCAGAATGACGGTAACGTTGTCGGGGCCACCCGCCGCTTTGGCGGCCTCGATCAACTGGTCGCAGACGTCTTCCAGTTGCGCGCCGTTCCTGCCGGTTTCGACAATCCGCTGCAACTGGTCCGCATCCACCACGCCATGCAGTCCGTCGCTGCACATCAGAACCAGGGTCCCGGTTTCGAGCGCCACCGCGTAGCAGTTGACGGTGAGCGGCCCGCTCGCCCCAATCGCCATGGTCAGCACGTGACGCATCGGATGGTTGCGGAGGGTCGCTTCGTCGAGGCCCAGCGGGCGGCCGACTTCGTTGACCCAGGTCTGGTCGTCGGTGATGGGGTGCAGACCGTTCGCGTCCAGCGAGTATGCCCGGCTGTCGCCGACACTGGCGACGATCAGCCCGGGGTCGCTCTCGAGCGACGCCACCAGCGTAGTGCCCATGCCTTCCAGGCTGCTATCGCTCCGGCCCGCCTCCAGCACCCGCCGGTTGGCCTCTTCCACCGCGTGCAGCAACGCCAGCCCATCGCGGGACGGGGCCGACCGCACGATCTCGACCACCGTCTCCACCGCCAGGCGCGAGGCGCACTCGCCGGCCTTGGCTCCGCCCATTCCGTCCGCCAGAACGTACAGGCCCAGTTCCGCCTCCACCTGGCAATAGTCTTCGTTGTTTCCCCGGACACAGCCCTGATCCGATTTGGCGCACACTTCCAGCATCTGCGACGCTCTCCCGGCCGAAAACCCGCGCCCCCGCACTTTGGCGGACCCGGATGCCGGCAATCGATCATTGTATCCAAACCGGGCGGCGCAGCGGTAAAATACCGGAAACGCCGATTTCCCCCGGGCTCTCCTCATGCTCCTCAAGCGCTTGCGCCTGACGCTCGAAATGATCAAGTTCGAGCACTCCGTCTTCGCTCTGCCGTTCGCCCTCACCGGCGCGTTGCTGGCGTTTCGCGAGCGGGGGTTCCATGCCAGCCCGGCGGCGGCGAAACTGGCCTGGATCGTGGTGGCCATGGTGGCCGCGCGCTCCGCCGCGATGGCCTTCAACCGCCTGGTGGATGCCGATCTGGACGCCCGCAATCCGCGCACCCGCATGCGCCATCTGCCCACCGGGTTGCTCTCCCGCGGTTTCGCCTGGGGATTCGTCGCCGTATCCTCGGCCGTCTTCCTCTTCGCCGCCGGCCGCCTCAACCCGCTCTGTCTGCGCCTGGCGCCCCTGGCCCTGGCGGTAATCTTCTGCTATTCCTTCACCAAGCGATTCACTTCCATCTCCCACCTGGTGCTCGGCTTCTCGCTCGGCATCGCTCCCGCCGCCGCCTGGATCGCGGTGGCCGGCTCGCTCGATCCACGCATTCTGTGGCTCACCGCCGCCGTCACTTGCTGGACCGCTGGCTTCGACGTCATCTACGCCTGCCAGGATTACGAATTCGATTGCGCCGAAGAGCTCTGGAGCGTCCCGCGTCTTCTCGGCATCGCCGGCGCGCTTTGGGTCTCCCGCTTTCTGCACCTGCTGATGGTGGCCTGTCTGCTGGTGCTGGTCCACTCGATGTCGCTCGGCATTCTGGCGCTGGCCGGAGTCGGCGCGGTCGCGGCGCTGCTCGTTTACGAGCAATCTCTGGTCCGCGCCAACGATCTGTCGCGCGTGGACGCCGCCTTCTTCACCATGAACGGCTGGGTGAGCGTGTTATTCTTGATATTCTGGGCCGCCGATATTTTCCTGCGTCATTCGGGTGTTTGATCGCATGCAAGTCCTCTTCGAAGACCCGTATCTCAACCCCATTCGCCAGAAGGTCGAAGCCGGCGAGCGGCTGTCTTTCTCGGACGGCGTAACCCTCTACCGCACCACCGACATCCTCGCCGTCGGTTACCTGGCCAACCTGGTCCGCGAGCGCCTGCACGGCAACGCAACCTATTTCAACGTCAACCGCCATATCAATCCGACCGATGTCTGCGTCGCCAGTTGCCGCCTCTGCGCTTTCGGCAAGCGCGTGCGCGATCCCAAAGCGTATACCATGTCGCTCGAGGAGGTCTGGCAGCGCGCTGGCGAAGGTTACACCGAAGCGGTCACCGAGTTCCACATCGTGGGCGGCCTGCATCCCGAGCTGACCCTCGACTGGTATTGCGAAATGCTGCGCGGCCTCAAGCAGCGCTACCCGCGCGTCCATCTGAAGGCGTTCACCATGGTCGAGATAGCGTACCTGGCGCGGCGCACGAAGATCGGCGTCCGCGAAACCCTGGAGCGCCTGCGCGATGCCGGCATGGATTCGCTGCCCGGCGGCGGCGCCGAGATCTTCGCGCCGGCCGTGCGCCGCATCATCTGCGACCACAAGATCGATGGCGAGGATTGGATCGAGACCGCGCGCGCCGCGCACCAGCTCGGGCTGCGCTCCAATTGCACCATGCTCTACGGCCACATCGAGAACGATCGGGACCGCGTCGATCACCTGGCGAAGCTGCGCGAGTTGCAGGATGAAACCGGCGGCTTCGTCACCTTCATCCCGCTGGCCTTCCATCCCGACAATACGCCGCTCCAGCACATCGGCAAGACCACCGGCTTCGCCGATATCCGCAACATCGCTGTGGCGCGCCTGATGCTCGACAACATCCCCCACATCAAGGCGTATTGGGTGATGATGACGCCGCGCATGGCGCAAATCGCGCTCCGCTTCGGCGCCGACGATATCGACGGCACCATCGTCGAGGAGCGCATCTACCACGATGCCGGCGCCACCACCAGCCAGGGCCTGCGCCGCGCCGAGCTGTTGCAGCTCATCCGCAAGGCCGGCCGCACGCCGGTCGAGCGCGACACCCTCTACCGCCCCGTCCAGCGCACCGAAACCGCCTTCACCGTGCTGGTCTAAGAGCTTAGATTGAACGCAATCCGCTGATCCTGCTCCCGTGGGGCAGGTTGATAAACCTGCGCGCCGATTGTTTATCGGCGCAGCCGGGCGAAGCCCGGCAGTGTTTGTCCCCACCCTCGCAACCTCATTCACACGGTTTCTTCCCCACTAACTCAATCACTTAGCCCTCGAAACCCTTGACATACCCGGCATACTTAAGTCAGGACTGTGGCGCCAGGCTCCGCTGCTAGTCTGTTCTTGCTGGCCAGCAAGCGTTGATTTCAAGTGGTACTGAACTTCCGGCGCCCGTTAACGGCATGCGGGGTCCCCCATGGGC
>JBAVIH010000262.1:0-2605 GCA_049686695.1 Bryobacteraceae bacterium
CAGTTCCTCATGCTCGATGCGGGCGAGAACGGTCGGATTGCTGATCTTGTAGCCATTGAGGTGCAGGATCGGCAGCACGGCTCCGTCGGTAATTGGGTCGAGGAGCTTATTGGACTGCCATGCGGTCGCCAGTGGGCCAGTTTCCGCTTCACCGTCGCCCACGACGCAGGCAACGATCAGACCGGGGTTGTCGAACGCCGCCCCGAAGGCATGGCTGAGCGAGTACCCCAGTTCGCCACCTTCGTGAATCGATCCCGGGGTCGTCGGCGCAACATGGCTGGAAATCCCGCCAGGAAACGAGAACTGCTTGAACAACTCCTTGAGCCCAGCCTCGTCCTGGGTGACGTTCGGATAAACTTCACTCCAGGTGCCTTCCAGGTAAACGTTGCCCACAATCGCCGGACCGCCGTGACCGGGGCCGGCGATGTAGAACATGTCCAGGTCATACTTCTTGATGACCCGGTTTAAGTGCACGTAGATGAAGTTCTGGCCCGGGGTGGTGCCCCAATGCCCGACCACCAGCGGCTTCACGTGCGACAGTTTCAGCGGCTCCTTCAGCAGCGGGTTGTCGTAAAGATAAATCTGGCCGACTGACAGATAGTTGGCGGCACGCCAATAGGCGTTCATCTTGTGGAGCATTTCCGGCGCGAGTGTGGTGGTTCTTGTGGTTAAGTCCTCAGCGTCGATCACGTCGGGTTTCTTGTGAAGCACCTCCGGAGTAACTGAGTTGCTTTTCATGGTTCAATCCTTTCCGTTCCCCGCGTCGGCTTCGAGAATGCGGCGCACCGATCGCGCAATCATCAGATCTTCGTCCGTTCGAATGACGCGAACCGTGGCCCGGCTGGCGTTCGTAGAAATCACTCCCGCAGTTTCTGCATTGCGCGACTCACTCAGCGCGATGCCGAGGAAGCCTAGTCCATCGCAGATGCGCGCGCGGACGGGTGGCGCATTTTCGCCGATACCTCCCGCGAATACAAACGTATCCAATCCGCCGAGCGCGGCGGCGAAGGCGCCGATCCACTTTTTTGCCTGATAACAGAACAGCGCCACGGATTCCGCCGCTCGGATATCATGGGCTTCCTGGGCGAGCAAGTCTCGCATGTCGGAACTGATCTCCGAAACTCCGAGCAGGCCGGATTTGTGGTTGACCATTTCGTAAAACTGTTTTGTGGTCATGTGCTCGGTTCGCCCTAGATACGGCGCCAAGCCAGGATCCAAATCGCCGGAGCGGGTGCTCATGACCAAGCCCGCGGTCGGAGTGAAGCCCATGCTGGTGTCAATGCTCTTGCCGTCACGTACGGCCGCCATGCTCGCGCCGTTGCCCAGATGAGCGAGGATGACGCGGCCAGTCGTGGCAGCCGGGTCGCCCAGGCGCGCGAGTTCTTCCATCAGGTAGGCATAGGACAAACCGTGGAAACCGTAACGTTGCACTCCCTTCTCGTCGTAGCGGCGCGGGATGGCAAGCAGTTTGGCAACCCGCGGCATTGTGCGGTGGAACGCGGTGTCAAAGCACGCCACCTGGGGCAGTTTCGGATGACGCTGGCGGAACATCTCGATCAGTTCGATCTCGCAGGGCAGATGGTCCGGATCGCACGGGCTGATGCGATGCAATTCATCCAATAATTCCTGGGTGACCAGTTCCGGCGCAGTGTGTTGCATGCCGTGGACCACGCGGTGCCCCACAGCCCGGACCGTTTCGAAACCATGCTGCGCATCGAGCCAATCCATCAGAAACTTCGCTGCCGATTTGTGATCGGAGGCGTCGAGGCGGCTACTGTCCTGCTGGTTCGTGGCCGGGGCACGGAACGTCAGATTCGTCCCGCTCATGCCGATGCGATCCACCGTTCCATAGAGGCTTCTCTTCAGCGGGTCGCCGGCCTGGTAGAGTGCGAACTTGATGCTCGACGAGCCGCCATTGATCGTCAGGATGCACGGGCTAGCGGGTTTCATGTAGGGCTCCTTCGTGCGCCAATCCGAACGATGCCAGTTTCGCGCAGGTGGACTTGAAATCCGTATGAAGAATGCTTCGAATTCCCAAACCTTCCGCGACCTCGACGAACATCGGCGTGTTTTCGATATAGACTACCTGCCGGACGGGCGCCTGGGCGATGTCCAGCGCAAGCCGAAAGATGTCCGCGTCGGGCTTGCGGATGTGGACGAAGCAGGAGGAGATAAAGGAATCCACGAACGCGTCCAGCTTGAACTTGTGAATCCGGTAATCATTCACTATGCGCGCTTCGTTGCTGACGACGGCGATCTTCAGCCGATGCCGGGTCTTGAGCTGAGTGAACAACTCGATCATCTCGGGGTAAGGTTTCGATTGCGCGCACATGAAACGCCGAAACTGAGCCCGGGTGAACGGTCGTTTTTGGTAGAAGACCACCCGCCCCAAGTATTCTTCGAACGTGAGCTTTCCTTCCTCGTGGGTTTCGAAGGTCAGGGCATGCCGCTCCTCCATCTCGGCCCACTCCAGATTGAAGTGCTTCGCCACTTTTCTGCGGGCAATGTGGTCCCACCCGTTGTTGAGGAGGACACCGCCGACATCCAGAAACAAGGTCGTGATCGGCATTCTTAGTTCACCAGTTCCTGCCACGTGCACAGAAAA
>JBAVIH010000263.1:0-1939 GCA_049686695.1 Bryobacteraceae bacterium
GCCGCCTTCCGCACAGGCCAGGTAACACATCGCGCCGGGCATGCCGAAGACCCAGCGGCCCACATCCATCTCCTCGGTGGTCAGCTCGGTTTGCTCGAAAAAGCCGCGGCCCACGGTGTGCGCCCACAGGTCGGTTTCGTTGGGCGTGGCCCTGCGAACGCGCGGGGTGATGACGATTTCGACTCCGGCGAGGCTGCGCGCCAGCACGTTGTCGAACTGGCCTATGCGGTAACCGCGCACGCTCAGCATCTCGAGGAAGCGGGCGTCGGCCAAGGGGCAGATCTCGATCGAGACCCGCGCGCCGCGGCAGCGGAAGAAGGTCTCGATCTCGTCCAATTCGGCCTCGCTGACGGCGCCGTTCAAGCCCATGCCGACGGCCTGGGTGAGCGGCGAATCGATGCCCGCGAAAATCGCGCATCCGCCGGCGATATCGAGCGACGCGGCGCCTCCGGGCGCGCAGCCGAGAGCCTGGGCGGTCTGGGCGCCCTCGATGCGGCGCGCCAGAGCCAAATCGGCGAAAGTCAAAACGCCTCCTGTGACGGCGGGGGCCAAGGGCGCATCATATAAGTATGGCCCATTCGACAGTGAAATTCTCCGTGATCGGCATGACGTGCGCCAACTGCGCGCGCAGCGTGGAGCGCAAGCTGGCCGCTACGCCGGGCGTCGGCAAGGCCAGCGTGGACCTAGGCTCCGCCAGCGCCGAAGTGGAATACGATCCCGCCCGCGCAACGCCGGAAACGTTGGCAGGCGCGATCCGCCAGCTTGGCTACGAAGTAGGGGCATGAGCGTCACCGCGCCGGAGCGCATCGATCTGCCGGTGGGCGGCATGACCTGCGCCGCGTGCGCCCGCTCGATTGAGCGCACCCTCGCCGCAACCGCCGGCGTGGAGCGGGCCAGCGTCAACCTGGCAACCGAAACGGCGACAGTGGAGTACGATCCGGCGCGCGTCCGCGTGCGCGATTTCATCGGCGCCATCGAGGATCTGGGCTACAGCGTGCCCGAGCGCACGGCGCGCCCTCCGGCGGAGTCCGTGTACCAGCGGCGGCTGATCGTTGCGGCCTGTTTCGCGCTGCCGGTGATGGCGCTCGGGATGCTGCACCGCTGGCCGTGGGCGCAACTGGCGCTGACGCTGCCGGTGGTGCTGTATTCCGGCGCAGGATTCTATGCCGCGGCGTGGACTGCGTTGCGGCACCGTTCGGCCAACATGAACTCGCTGATAGCGCTGGGCACCGGAACGGCGTTTTTGTATTCGGTTTACGAGACGGTGCGCGGCGGGCACGAAGTGTACTTCGAAGCCGCCGCCGCGATCATCGCACTGATCCTCACCGGCCGGCTGCTGGAGGCGCGCGCGCGCGCCAAAGCCGGCGCAGCCATACGGCGGCTGATGGACCTGGAACCGCCGCGGGCGCGCGTCCTGCGCGACGGCGCGGAGATGGAAATCCCGGTGGCGGAAGTGCGCCGCGGCGACACGGTGGTGGTGCGGCCGGGCGAACGCATTCCGGTGGATGGCGCCATCGCGGCGGGAGAATCGGCCATCGACGAATCCATGCTCACCGGCGAAAGCATGCCGGTCGAAAAGGGCCCGGGCGGCGCGGTGTTCGCGGGCAGTTTCAACCGTTCCGGGAGTTTCCGTTTCGTGGCCACGCAGGTGGGGAGCGGCACGGTCCTGCGGCGGATGATCGAGATGGTGCGCCAGGCGCAAGGGGCGCGCGCGCCGGTGGCGCGGCTGGCGGACGTGGTGAGCGGCTACTTCACGCTGGGCGTGCTGGTGGCCGCGGCCATCACCTTCGCCGTGTGGCTGCTCCTGGGTCCCTTTGCCACGGCCATGGTAAACGCGGTAGCGGTGCTGATCATCGCCTGCCCGTGCGCGCTGGGGCTGGCCACGCCCACCGCCATCATGGTCGGTACCGGGCGCGGCGCCGAGCGCGGCATCCTCATC
>JBAVIH010000264.1:0-14355 GCA_049686695.1 Bryobacteraceae bacterium
CTGGAAACCGCGGCGGTGGCGGCGGAAGCGCTCGAGTACGCCGGCAAGGTGGTGGAGTCGCGCGCGTTGCTGCCGGAGGCTTCGCCTTACGATCTGTGGGAAGAGATCCGGCGGCGCGGCGACGAGCCGTCGATTCTGCTGGCCAGCCACGAGCCGCTGATGAGCGCGATGGCCGCCTTTCTGCTGGCCAGCCCGGCGCTCCAGGTGGAGATGAAAAAAGCCGCGCTGGTGCGCATCGATTGCGAGCGGCTGTTGCGCGAACCCAAAGGCGTGCTCAAGTGGATGCTCACGCCGGCGGTGTGCGATTGAATCCGCGAAGGAGGATAGACCATCGTTTTTGTGGACTGTCATTTTTCGCTGGAGAGCGACAGATTGACAGACGCCAGAAACCGATCGTCTGTCCCACCTACACGATCAGCATGCAATCGCCGTACGAATAGAACCGGTACCGCTCCGCTACCGCGTGCCGGTAGGCCGCCAGCGCCAGTTCCCGGCCGGCGAAGGCGCACACCAGCAACAGCAGGCTGGTGCGCGGCAAATGGAAATTGGTGAGCATCGCCCCGACGGCGCGAAATTGGAAACCGGGGTAGATGAAGAGCTCCGTTTCGCCGTGACGGGCCTCGATCGCGCCTTCGCGCGCGGCCGATTCAAGGGTCCGCACGCTGGTCGTCCCCACCGCTACCACGCGGCTGGCCGCGCGCACCTTGGCCGCGTCTTCCGCGCCGATCCGGTAACGCTCGGCGTGCAGACGGGCTTGTTCCACCTGGGCGGTGTGCAGCGGCTGAAACGTTCCCAGCCCGACGTGCAGCGTGACGCAGGCGATGGCGGCGCCGCGCGCGCGGCACTGGTCGAGAATCTGCGGCGTAAAATGCAGCCCTGCGGTGGGCGCCGCCACCGATCCTTTCTCGCGCGCGAACACGGTCTGGTAGCGCTCGCGGTCGGCGGGCTCGTCGGCGCGTTTGATGTACGGCGGCAGCGGCACGTGGCCGATCTTTTCGAAGTCTTCAAACGGGTCGCCGGCGGTTTCGAAGCGGATTCGCCGCTGGCCGTATTCGCCCCGCGCCGCGATCTCGCCTTCCAGGCCGCCGCCGAAGCGAATCCTTTCCCCGGTGCGCATCTTGCGTCCCGGCCGCACCAACGCCTCCCATTCTTTTCCATCGGCGCTCACCGGGCGCAGCAGAAAGACCTCGACCTGGCCGCTCAAATGCTCGCGGCGCTTCGGATTGTGCTTCCCAACCGCAAGCGAGTGCACGCCGACGCGATGGCCGAACAGGCGCGCCGGAAAGACGCGAGAATCGTTGAGCACCAGGCAATCGCCGGCATGGAGGAACTCCGGCAACTCGCAAAACAGCCGGTCCTCCCAGCGGTTCTCATTTCGATACACCACCAGCATGCGCGACGCCGCGCGCTCGGCGAGCGGCTGCTGCGCGATCAACTCCTCCGGCAGGCTATAGTCGAAATCGGCGAGGTTCATGCAGCCTTCACTGTAACGCGAGAAGGTGGGACGGACCGTCGCCCTATTTGGGCGAATTGCCGTGAGTCGGCTCCCCTACCCCGCCAGCCTCAACAGCAGTTCCGCGTTCAACGCTCCGGCGGTCGTGTCTTCGTGCTTGAACATGACGTATAAGTCGCGGCCGGTGGCGAGTAACTCCTTCGACCGCGCTGCCATTGCGGTTACGTCGGCATCTGTGTAATCGGGCTTGCGCAGGCGGTAGTAAACGAAATCGGCGGTGATTACTTCCGGCACTTCCAGCTTCTCCGATTCGGCCACGCACAGCGAAACGTTGCGCCGCCGCAGTCCGGCGTACACTTCCTCCACCAGCCACGACGGGTGGCGGAACTCGAACGCATAGCGCAAGTCCGCGGGCAGTGCTTCCAGGTAAGCCGACAGCAGCGCGTCGTCCCGCTTCATCTGTGGCGGCAACTGAAACAGGATTGGCCCCAGCCGCCGCGCGCTCCGCAGCGGATCGATCGCCTTGAGAAAGATCTCGGTCGCCTGGCCGGCGTTTTTCAGCCGCAGGATGTGGGTGATCCGCATGTTCGCCTTCACCGCGAAGACGAACCCAGGCGGCGTGGCTTCCACCCACGCTGCCAGCGTGGCCGCAGCTGGCAAACGGCGGAACGTGTAGTTGATTTCCACCGCGCGCAGCCGTGTGGCATAGTGCTTCAAGAACTGGTTGGCCGGCAGCTTGGCCGGATAGAAATCCGGCTTCCATGCCGGGTACGCGAAGCCGGAGGTCCCGGCATATAGGTGCGCCATGGCTTATCATTATCTTCTAGCCGATTCCAAAAATGTTCGGCCCGGCGTCCGCGCCGGTTTCGAGCCGCATGCTGCATACCCCGGAGACCCCCGACGATCTCGCCGAAGCGCTCAACCGCGCCGCCCGCCACCTGCGCACGATTTGCCTGGAGGGCAATGGCAGCAAGCGCCTGATGGCGGGCCCGGTCGCCGGCGCGGACGAGACCATCAGCACCGCCGCGCTGAACCGCGTGCTCGGATACGAGCCGCGCGACCTCACCATCAGCGTGGAGGCCGGCCTGCCCTGGCGCGAGTTCGTTGCGCTGCTCCGGCAGAACCGCCAGATGGTGCCGCTCGATCCGCCGTTCGCCGAACAGGCCACCGTGGGCGGAGTGGTTGCCGCGAACTCGAGCGGGCCGCGCCGCCGCCTCTACGGCACAGCGCGCGACATGGTGATCGGCATGTGGTTCGTCACGCTGGACCGCAAACTCGTGCAGTCCGGCGGCATGGTGGTCAAGAACGTGGCCGGTTTGGATATGGCCAAGCTCATGATCGGCTCCTTCGGCACGCTGGCCGCCATCGCGGTGGTCAATTTCAAAGTCCAGCCCATGCCCGAGGTGGAGCGCACCATTCTGCTTTCCTTCGCCGATTCGAAGGCCGCCTTCGAGGCCCGCGCCCGCCTGCTCGGGAGCGTGTTGCAGCCCGCCGCTATCGACCTGTTCAATCCGCCCGCCGCCGCTCATGGCAGCGCGGCCTGGATTCTGGCGGTGCGCGCCGCCGGCAACCAGGCCGCGGTGGACCGCTATGAGCGCGAACTGGCCTCATACGGCGACGCCGTCGCACTCGATGGCGCGCTCCACGACGAGTTCTGGCGCCGCGTGGAAGATTTCACGCCCCGTTTTCTCGCCGGCCACCCGGAGGCGGCAGTGGTGCGCGTCTCTTCGACGCTGATGGATCTCGAGAAGCTGATGGCGCCGCTCGATGTCCCGGCCATGGCTCGCGCCGGCACCGGCGTCTGCTATTTATATTTTGACGAGACCGGCTCCGCCGCCCGGTACCTGGCGGAGGCGGCCGGGCAGGGAATGAGGGCGGTCATCGAGTTCGCGCCCGAGGCGCGCAAAGCCGGGCTCGAATTGTGGCCCGCTCCCGGCGCCGATTTCGAAACCATGCGGCGGCTCAAAGCTCTGTTTGATCCGTCTAACGTATTAAACCGTGGCCGACTCTACCATCGTCTCTGATCCCCGCGCCGCCGGGCCCAGCCAGTTCGATCTCGATAAGTGCGTCCACTGTGGCCTGTGCCTGAACGCCTGCCCCACTTACCGCGAACTGGGCCTGGAGATGGATTCGCCGCGCGGCCGCGTTTATCAAATGGTGCAGGTCTCCGAGGGCGCGCCCATCACGCCGGCTTACCTCGAACACATCGGCCTCTGCCTGGCCTGCCGCGGCTGCGAATCCGCCTGCCCTTCCGGGGTGCCCTATGGCCGCATGGTGGAGCAGGCCCGCGCCGAAATCGAGGCGCGCATTCCGCGCGGCCGCCTCGCCCGATGGCTGCGCGGGTTTCTGTTCGGCCAGCTCATTCAATCGCGCGCCCTGCTCTCGATCGCCGGCACGCTGCTTTACCTGTACGAAGCGAGCGGCCTGAAAAAGCTGGCGCGCGGCCTGGGCCTGATGAAGATGCTCGGGCGAGTGGGCGACGTGGCGCAACTCGCTCCTTCGGCCGACCCTCCGTTCTTCTTTTCCCAGATCGGCAGAACATTTTCCGCCGAAGGTGCGCGCCGGCACCGCGTGGCGTTCCTTTCCGGCTGCGTCGCCAACGTCTCTTTCGCCCGACTGCACGAAGCCACTGTGCGCGTGCTCCAGCGCAACGGCTGCGAAGTGGTGGTGCCCGCCGGGCAAGGCTGTTGCGGCGCGCTGCATCTCCACTCGGGGCTTCCCGACGACGCGCGCGCGCTGGCCCGCCGCAACATCGATGCCCTCCGCGGCGGCGTCTGGGATGCCATCGTCAGCAACTCAGCTGGCTGTGGCGCCATGCTCAAGGAATATGGCGAGCTGCTCGCGGACGATCCGGCTTACGCGACCGCCGCGCAACAGTTCGCGGCCCAGGTCCGCGACATCACCGAGTTTCTCGATTCCATCGAGTTGAACCGGCAATTGGGCCCCGTGAATGCGGTGGTGACCTATCAGGACGCCTGCCATCTCGCCCACGCCCAGCGCGTCCGCCGCGCGCCGCGCGAGTTGCTCGCCGCCGTCCCCGGCATCACTTTGGAGGAAATGCCCGACGCCGATATCTGCTGCGGCAGCGCCGGCTCCTACAGTATCGTCCGGAACGAGATGTCGTTACAGATCCTGGCGCATAAGATGGAGGCGGTCAATCGCACGCGCGCCACCATCATCGCTACCGCCAACCCCGGCTGCGAGCTGCAGCTCGAAGCCGGCGTCCGCCTCCACGGCAACGGCCAGCGCGTGATGCATGTCGTCGAGCTGCTCGACCTGGCCTACCGCAACTACTACGGGTGAAGCGCACCGGCGCTTCCGTAGCGCTGGCGATCTCGTCGCCGGTGTCTTTGTTTTGGTCCGCGGGGCTGTGTTCCACCTATCGGGAAAACACCGGCGGCATAGACCGCCGGCGCTACTTCAATCGCGTAACGTCCAACGGATGTTATGATGCGAGTCTATGCGCGACGTCAACGTAGGGATAGTGGGCCTGGGCAACATCGGTACGGGCACGCTGAAGATTCTGGCGGAGAACGCCGATCAGATCGCTCTCAAGCTCGGGTTCCGTTTGCGGGTCGGGGCGGTCTGCGACCTGTTGATCGATTCCAAACAGATTCCCGAATCGCTGGGACCGGTTTTCAAGACCAACGACTGGCGGCGGCTGATCGAACATCCGGATCTGGATATCGTGGTGGAACTGGTCGGCGGCACCACCGTCGCCGCCGAAGTGATCCACGCCGCCATCGCGGCCAAGAAGTCGGTCGTCACCGCGAACAAGGAGTTGATGGCGTTGCGCGGCGCCGAGATCTGGGAGCGCGCCATCGAAGCCGGAACCAACGTGGCCATGGAGGCCAGCGTGGCGGGCGGGATTCCGATTCACGCCGTGCTGCGCGAAGGCATTTCGGGCGACCGCGTGGTGGCGCTGCTGGGCATCCTCAACGGCACCAGCAATTACATCCTCACCGAGATGGAGCAGCACGGCACGCCGCTCGAAACCGTGCTGGCCGAGGCGCAGCGGCTCGGGTACGCCGAGGCCAATCCTAGCAATGATATCGACGGCTTCGATGCGCGCTCGAAGCTGGCCATCCTTTCCGCGCTGGCTTTCGGCGAGAAGATCACCCCGGCGGACATTTTCACCGAGGGGATTCGCCGGCTCTCGCCGATGGATTTCCAGTACGCCCACCGCCTCGGCCACACCATTCGATTGCTGTGCGCGGCGCGCCAGACCCGGGAGGGGCTGATCCTGTCGGTGCGTCCGGCGCTGATTCCGCAGAGCGCCATTCTGGCCAGCGTGCGCAGCTCTTATAACGCCATCTGGGTGCAAGGGACCTATGGCGAAGACACCTTCTACTACGGCCGCGGCGCGGGTCCCAGACCCACCGGCGTGGCCGTGGTGAGCGACCTGATGCGGGTGGCGCGCGAGATTCTGAGCGGCAGTCCCACGCGCGTCTCGCCGTTCGCGCACCAGCGCCTGGGCATCTACAAGCCTATCCCAGTGACGCTCCAGACCCGCTCCTACTATGTGCGGTTCCGCGTGGTAGACCAGCCGGGCATCATTGCGACGCTGTCGGGCATCCTGGCCGCGAAACACATCGGCATCGAGGCCGTGCTCCAACTGCCGCACGAGAACAAGCTGGATCTGCCGTTCGTGATCACGCTCGAACCCACCACCGAGGAAGCCGTGCGCGATGCCGCCGCGGAGATGTCCAAGCTCGACTTCCTGTTGGAACCACCGCTGGTACTGCCGCTGGAGCCGCCTCTGTAGCGGGGACCAGGCCCTTCGCGAACCCCTGCTAACCGAAGAGGACGCGATATACGGCGCCGCTGGAGAGCCGCACTTCCACCGAGCCGTCGTCTGTGGGGGTCAGCGGGCTCGGTCTCTTTTCCGAGCGAACTTCGACGATCTTCTGCCCGCGGGGAGCACGCAGACGCCATTTGCCGCCGGCTGTCGGACGTAGAGCGGCCGATATGGCTTTGCCGTTATTCCAGGCCAGATCCACCTCCACACCGCCGCGAGCGCGCAGTCCCTTTACGCTTCCTTCCTGCCATGCAGCCGGCAGCGCGGGAAGAAGTTGCAGGACGTAACTCTCTTCAGCGGCGTTAGCCGGATCTTGATAGATGAGATGGCTCTGTAGCAGCATCTCATCGATCCCGGATACGGCGCCGAAGTTGCCGTCGATCTGGAAAGGCGGATGGGCGTCCAGCAGGTTCAGATAGGTGCCGCCGCCCCGGCTATAGTTGGTTTGCGTGCTGTCGACGACCTCCAACTGTTCGCGCACCAGCCGCCAGGCGTGATCGCCATCGTGAAGGCGCGCCCAGCAGTTGATCTTCCATGCCTTGCTCCAGCCGGTGCTTTCGTCGCCGCGTATCTCGAGGCTCTTGCGGCAGGCATCGGCGAGTTGGGGCGTGGTGAGCGGAGAAATCTGCCGCCCGGGATGCAGCGCGAACAGATGAGATATGTGGCGGTGATGAATCTCCGGCGCGTTCATGTCCCAATCGCGGCCCCATTCCATCAACTGCCCGGCGCGGCCCACTTCGGGCGGCCGGATCTTGTCTCGCGCCGCGTGCAGCCGTTGGCGGAACGCTTCATCGAGGGCCAGCGCGCGGGCCGCCATGCCGGTGTTGTCGAACAGTTCCCAGAGGATTTGCCGCTCCACCGCCGTGCCGGCGCAGGCCCAGCCCTGCTCGCCATCGTCGGTGCGAAACCGGTTCTCCGGCGAGACCGAGGGCGACGTGATCAGGTGTCCGTTTTCGTCTTCCACCAGCACGTGCAGGAACGCTTCGCACGCTTCCTTCAGAATCGGATAGACGCTCCGCAGGTACTCGCGGTCCCGCGTGAAGGCGTAGTGTTCCCACAGATGCTGGCAGAGCCAGGCGCCTCCCAGGAAGAATGGTCCCCACGGGCCGGCGGGCCCCGGCGCGGTCCAGCCCCAGGCATTCGTGGTGTAGGCCATCATCCAGCCAGGGGCGTCGAAGTAGGCCTTCGCCGTCTTCCGGCCAGGCTCGACCACGGACCGGATGAAGCGGAGCATCGGCGTGTGGCACTCGCTGAGGTTGGCGGTTTCGACGGGCCAGTAGTTCATCTGGAAATTGATGTTCGACTTGTAGTCGCAACCCCACGGCAGCGAGAGCCCGTCGCCCCAGATGCCCTGCGAATTGGACGGCAGGACATTTTCCGGGCGGCTGGAGGAAATCAGCAGGTACCGTCCGAACTGATAAAAGAGGGCCACCAGCATGGGATCCTCTTCGCCCGCGCTGAAACGGCGCAGGCGCTCGTCGGTGGGCAGGTCGGCGTTGGCGGTGCGGCCCAGGTCGAGCGAGACACGGCGGAAGAAGCGCCGGTAATCCTCGATGTGAGCGGCCTTCATAGCGGCCCAGTTCTGCGCCGCGGCCTTTTCCAACGTGCTGACGACCGCGGGGTGAGGATCGGGGCCCTTGTACTGTTTCGCGTAATCCAGGATGTAATCGGTTCCGGCGGCAATCAGCAGCACTGCCTCGTCGGCGTCCTTGACGGTCAGCGTGTCGCCAGCGACGCTGACGGAGCCGCCGGTGACGAGAATCCGCAACTGCGCTTCATAACGCAGGTCGCTAGGTTGTCCGGTGCTGGCGCCGGTCATGATGAGCGTGTCCGATCCGGCCGCGCGCGTTTCCGCCCACTGGATGCGGGACAAGCGCGCGTGAAACGAGACCGCACCCTTCCGGCTGCAGGCGACGCGCATGTTGACGGTCTGGGTCAGAGCGGAGCAGAACAGCTCCCGCGTCCACACGTCGTCGCCGATCTGCCAGGTGACGCCGGCGACGGCCTGGTCGATATCGAGCCAGCGGCGGTAGCCAGTCACCATTCCGGCAGGCGCCGGAAGATCGAGGTTCACGTCGCCGAGGGTCTGGTAGGTCCCGTAGCTGCCTTTGCCGAACCAGCCGCCCGCCTGGCAAGTCATGTGAGCGGTCATCGCCTTAGCCGTTTCGGCGTATTCGCCGGCGTCGATTAGCTCGCGGATCGAGGCAAGAGACTTCCATGCGTCGGGCCGGTCCGCGTCGGGCTCGAATTTGCCGGCCCAGACGGTATTCTCATTGAGCTGCAACCGTTCGTTTTCGAGGCCGCCGAAGACGACTGCGCCGAGACGGCCGTTGCCGACCAGCAGTGCCTCTTCCCATTTCGCCGCCGGCTGGCGATACCAGAGCGTAGTCGGCGAGGGCTCGGCCGGCGCGGCCTCGGCAGGACGCAGGCAGGCGAGCGCCGCCGTGGCGGGCACCATCTGTAGAAAGTCACGTCGAGTCGTCGTATCCACCGTCAGTTCTCCGGCGCCGGTGTCAGTCGATAGAACGCCGCGGCATGTGGCGCAAGCTGGAACGTCCGACCAGACTTCAATGTTCCAACATCCTTCCGGCCCCAGAGGTCCCACACCACGCAGGATGGCGGTAAACCGAGATCGGACCAGTCGATCCGGAATTGCTCTTCGCCCGCGTCTCCAGTGTTGAATACTGCCAGGTACCGTGCCGGCGAGCCAGCCATCTCTGCCAACCACGCCACCTGATTGCCGCGCGCGAACAACTCGTGACTCGACGTCGCTTTCTGGTTCACGGCGAGCACTTCGTCGTTGTCCAGCAGAGACAGCGTGAAGGCGTCGTTATCGGGCAGGTTACCGCCGAAGATCAGCGGAGAGCGCGCGACGGACCAAAGCGTGATCAGCATGCGCTGCTCGTCGCGGGTGAGCAGCGACATGCGCGGGTCGCCGCGCTCGGCGCGAATTCCGATGTGGCCCAGCGGCAGCATGTCGCCATCCGGCCAATGGCCCACTTTGACATAGGGCTGCCATGCCCGAAATCTCGCGAACTGCGCCTTGAGATCGGTCCAACGGTCCCAGAAGTCGCCCGAGATTCTCCACATCTGCGCGTGCTGGGAGAGGAATTCGGCGCGGCTGGCGTCGCGCGTGCCGGGAGAAAGGCTGAGCACTATCGGGCGGCCGGTCTTGAGGATGGCCGCGTGCAGCGCCGCGATCTCGTTGTTGTGGTCGCCGGTGGGGTAGGCGAACATGTCATCCGCCTTGATGAAATCGACGCCCCATGAGGCGTAACGCCGGGCAATCGAGTCATAGTAATCCTGCCCGCCGGGACGGCTGGTGTCGACGCCATACATGTCGGTATTCCAGTGGCAGATGGCCGCCTTGTCGGCGATCTCCGCGGCAGGGTACTTGCTGCCCTCCACGGGCAGGTTGGCGTCCACCGCGCGGCGCGGAATCCCTCGCATGATATGGATTCCGAAACGCAGGCCCTTTTGGTGAACGTAGTCGGCGAGGGGTTTGAACCCTTGCCCGTTAGCCGATGAAGGAAAGCGTCCGGGCGCCGGAACAAGACGCCCGAACTCGTCCATCGCCAGGTCGGCGTTGGGGCGGTACCCGTGCGTTTGCGGATGCGGCTCCGACCACTGGATATCGACCACGATGTATTGCCAGCCGTGCGAAGCCAGGTGGGCGGCCATGTAGTCGGCGTTGGCCTTCACCTCATCCTCCGTCACGGTGGTGCCGAAGGAGTCCCAACTGTTCCAGCCCATCGGCGGCGTGGGAGCCAGCGGCGCTTGCGAGCGGGCAGGCCCGGCAAGAACCGCGAACAGGGCGGTCCCGGCGATGTACGCAATTGGAAGACGCATCTCTTATCTCTCCGGCGGTCCGAGTCAGTTGCGGAAAAGCCGCGGCGCGAAATCGTATAGATCCCGCCGCCAGGTTTGCCATTCGTGCGCCGTGACGGGCGATTCCCAATAGATGTGGTTGATGCCGGCCTTTTCGAGAGTCTCGTGGAACGCATGAATGCCCGTGTACATTCGCTCCGGCTCCTTGGTGCCGACACCCACCCAAAGCAGCTTGACCCTCTTGTTGAACGCCTGGGCGTCCTTCAGCACGCCGCCGTAGGATTCGCTGGCGTCGAAGGGACGGGCGCCGAAGGGATTGCCGGCGCCGCTGAACAGGCCGATGTAAGCGAACGTGTCCAGGCGATGAAAGGTGATCTGGGTGGTCTGCATGCCGCCCATCGAGAGCCCGGCCATGGCGCGGTGATCGCGGTCCGGGATGGTGCGGTAGGTCGAGTCGATCATGGGAATCAGTTCCTGGATGACCACGTCTTCGAAGACCTTCATCCGATCGGCAAAAGCATTGGCGGAAGCCTGGCGCGCGGCGGCATCGCCCTGCGAGCCCGGCGGCGGGAAGGTAGCCGGTTCGGCCGCTCCGGCCCTGGTGGCGTAGCCTCGATCCATCACGATGATCATCGGAACCGCTTTGCCCGCGGCCAGCAGATTGTCCAGAATGAAGCCCACGTGGCCTTGGATTACCCAGCCCCGCTCGTCCTCGCCGCCGCCGTGCTGCAGGTACAGCACCGGATACCGCTTCGTCCCGCTGTTGTCGTAACCGGGCGGCGTGTAGATAAAGCAGCGCCGCCACCGGCCGGTAATGGCGGAGTGATACCAGTGCTCGCGGACCTCGCCATGCGGCACTTCTTTCGCATCGTAGAAATCGACGCCCTTCTCGGGAACTTCGATTCCGCTGTATTGTCTGCCGACACCATAGAACGTCTCGCTGCCGGGATCGTTGATGGAAACGCCATCCACGATCAGCGCATAGTAATGGAATCCCGGAACCAGCGGGTTACTGGTGGCGGTCCAGAATCCGTCGTCGCCCTTCACCATGTCATAGCGATGGTCGCCGACATCGAGAACTACGCTCTTCGCGTCGGGTGCCTTCAAGTGAAAGCTGGCGCGAAGGTCCGCGTGAACCCGCGGGTATTCAGCCCCCATGACGTTGGACGTCGCGGGACTGGAGTCATCGGCGGTCTGGCCCAGCGAGATCCCGCATGCCAGGATCGAGGCCATCAGAATCAGCTTCATAAGTTCAACTCCTTGTGCCGGGAACGGGCTTATGCGGCCCGGAACGGCTTCGGCGGAAAGTCGCGGCGATAGATCCCGGGGAGGGCTCGACACGATTCCCTCGAAAATATCGATGACTTTATCGTTACTGCCAAACTAGATTCTACGCCACGGCCGCCGTCTGCGCAAAGGCCCCGCCCCGGTGAATTCTCTTTAGTTTTTCGGAATCTGGCGGATGAATGGGCGCTGACCGGCCGTCCCCGACGGGCTCAGTGCCTCACGCCTGCATCGACCAGCGCCTTCGCCCACAACTGGTAGCCTTCCTCGGCGGGGTGTGTGCCATCGCTCATGAGCCTCGCCGGCAGCGTTCCATCCGGCTCCAGAAACCGGGCGCCAATATCCAGAAATGTCGTGTTGGGTTTCGCCGCCAGAGCCTGGGCCAGCAACCGATTCACCTGCCCAATGGGCGCGCGCAGAGGAGACGCTGGGCTGAACCCTCTGGGGAAGATACCCATTACAATGATGCGGCTATCGGGAGATTTTGCGCGCACCAGTTCACGAATCGACAGAATCCCCCGCACAATTTCGTATGGTGTGTTGGCGCGCGCGTTTTCGGTTCCGGTCAGATTGTTGGTTCCGATGTTGATGATTACCGTTTTCGGGTGGAGACCGTCGAACTCACCATGCGAGAGGCGCCAGAGAACGTTTTGCGTCCGGTCCCATCCAAACCCGAGGTTGAGCACCGGCATGCCGCCGAACGCCGACTCCCAGGACTGCGGCCCATTGGCGATATGCGCCCTCGGAAGGCCTCCCCAGAAGTGCGTAATCGAATCGCCGATCAGGACGACCCGCGGATCCATCCCCGCTTTGGCCGACAACACATCCTTGTGCCGTCGATACCAATCGTAGGAATCCATCTCAAGCCGCGGGACCGCAATCACCGCCGTGTTGACATCTGTCAGACTTGCCAGATACCGCCCGGTGCCATCCTGGAGCAGGCGAGCAAGCGTCGGTTCGATGGCTTCCGCCATCAGGCGTTGCCCGACAGTGTCGGGATGCAGCGCCTTGCGGTGTTCCGGTAGGCGCGCATCGTAGAAGATGGAGGTGTCGAGCTTACCGTCCTTGAAGAATACCGGTGCGATGTCGAGGTAACTGACATCGGGGTCTGACTCATACCGGCGGGAGAGATATAGGTCGATCTCCCGGTCGGCCGCCGATTTTTCTTCCGAGACGTCACTTGGCAGGATGCCCAGAAGCAGAATGGACGTGCGGGGCAGTTTCTGCCGCAACTTAGCGACAATTGCGTCGATTCCAGCCTCCGTCTCGGCGGCGGTCTCGCCGAACCAGGTGTTATTGGTGCCGATCAGAAGCACCACGGCCCGCGGCTGGATTCGATCGACCTCGCCGTGGTCCAGACGCCACAGCACATGCTCTGTTTTGTCTCCGCTGAACCCCTCGTTCAACGCCGCTCTCGGGGCATAGAATCGCTGCCACGTTGGCTGGAAGTTCTCGTCCGGAGGGTTGGCTTTTTCGTAGTTCTGCGTGATGGAATCGCCGAGCAGGACGACGCCGACATTCGGGTTCGACTGGATCCGCTCCAGTATCTGGTTGTGCCGCTTGGCCCACCACGGCTCCCGCAGCCGCTCCGCCGGCACAACTGCCGGATTGGCAATCTGCCCGGCGCCAGCCTGCGCTTGGGCGGACGCTGCGCTTCCGATGCCCGCCAGCACAAAGGCAATCAAAAGCTTCCGCAGAGTAAGTGGGTGGCCTGCCATCGGGCGCCGGTTATGCCGGCATCCGCCCGGTCAACGTTGTCAGCGAATCGGCCGGGAGATGGACGCGGGCGGCCTGGCCGTGCGTCTGGATCGCTACGTCCTTTTCCGCGCCCTGGTTCGTCAGCACCACGGCGGCGCCGCCATCGAGGTTGACGAACGCCACGTGGCTCACTTTTTCGATTTCGCCTTGCGAGCCGATCCGCCGCGCCCCGCGCCGGATGGCGCTTGAATAATGCGCCAGCGCCCAATACTGGCCGCTGCGGCTGATAGCTTTGGTGGCGGAATCGATCGTCACCACGCCGCCGCAGGGGAAGGGGCCGATGTTGGGTTTCCCTTTCTCGTCGAGCGCGAGATTCCAGCCGATGATCGAGCGCGCCCAGTTGCGCAGGATTCCCGCGAACATGCCGCCCCATTTCGCCCAATCGGTCAGGTAATCCGGCGCCGTGTAGTCGGGACCGCCTTCGGTCCAATACGCATGTTTGGCGGGGTACGCGTCGTGAACGCGGGTCATGGCCGCCGGATCGCCCACGTAGCCGTGCCACGCCACGCCATCTATATAGCGGTTGACTTCGGGCTTGGCCAGAATGTCCAGCACGCGGCCCCACAGATCGTAGTTGTGATCGAGAATCCAGATCTTGGTGTCGATCTTGTCGCGGGCGAAGGCGGGTCCCAGATGCTCGCCGACGAACTGCCATTCCTGCTCCTGGCTCCACAGGCACGCGGGCATGTGCCCTTCCTGTTCCGCATCCACTTCGTTCTGCACGCTGACGGCGTTCACCGGCACGCCCGCCTCGTGGTACGCCTGCAGAAACCTGACGAAATAGCGGGCGTAATACGGGAAAGACTGCTTGCGCATGGTGCCGCCCAGCATGGTGCCGTTATCCTTCATCCAGCCGGGCGGGCTCCAGGGCGAGCCGAACAGAAAAAGGTCCGGGTTCATCTGCCGCGCCAGGCGCAGCATGGGCAGGATGTAGGCGCGGTCGTGGTCGATCGAGAAGCGCTGCAATTCGGGATCCGGCGGGCCATCGTCGAAACTGTATACGGATCTCGAGTAGTCGCTCGAGCCGATGCACAGGCGGCCGGCGGCGAGGCCCAACTGCGATGGGTGAAACAGCTCGTGAAACAACTGCTGTCGCGCGTCCTCGGCGAGCTGATTAAACGTCCAGCAGGCCGCGTCGGTGAAGGCGGCGCCGAAGCCGATCATCTCCTGGTACTGGTTCCATGGCTCGAGTCGGATAACGTTGGCGGCGTTCGGCCGCAGCGGTTCCCAGGGA
>JBAVIH010000265.1:0-9049 GCA_049686695.1 Bryobacteraceae bacterium
GTGTGGCAGCGACATCGAATCTCCCCTCCTGCCCCGCAGGCAGGGAACATGTTTGCATGGCAAGGGGCTTAACCCCCGATGGCATACATGGGGCGCGGCGGGGGGACAAATCGGGGGCTGTCGATATCGTGGCCGGCCCACTTGCGCGCCACGTTCCGGCGGATGAGGGCTGCGATTTCTTCGTCGCTCGCGCCGGACCGCATCGGCGTCTTGATATCGTCTTCTTCGATCGCAAACAAACAGTAGCGCAGCTTGCCATCGGCGGTGAGCCGCAGGCGGTTGCAATTGCCGCAGAACGGACGGCTGACGGACGCGATGAAGCCCACTTTTCCGACGCCGTCGGCGAAGGCATACTCGGTGGCCGGCGCGCGCGGATCGGGGTCGGGCACCGGCTGGAGCGGGGAGATTTCGCGCGAAAGCATGGCGATGATTTCATCGGCCAGCAGCACCTTGCGGCGGTCCCATAGGTTCTGCGCATCGAGCGGCATGAACTCGATGTAGCGCACCTCGAAGCCGCGCTCGCGGCCGAAGCGCGCCAATGGCACGATGTCGGGCTCGATCAGGTTCTTCACCGCGACCACGTTCAACTTGATGGATGGGAAGCCGATCCGGCGCGCGGCATCGAGGCCGGCCAGCACCTTGTCGAGATCGTCGCGCCGGGCGATTTCGCGGAAGCGGCCGCGGTCGAGCGTGTCGAGGTGCACGTTCAAACGCCGCAAGCCGGCCGCGTAGAGCGGCGCGGCCAGGGCCTCCAGCAGCACGCCGTTGGTGGTGAGCGCCAGGTCGCGCACGCCCGGAATGGCGGCCAGCCGCCGGATCAACAAGGGCAGGCCGCGCCGCACCAGCGGTTCGCCGCCGGTGACGCGGAGCCTGGTCACACCCAGCGAGACCGCGATGCGCGCGAAGCGCTCGATCTCCTCGAAATCGAGGATTTCGCGGCGCTCGACGAACTCCACCCCGGTCTCCGGCATGCAATAAAAGCAGCGGATATTGCAGCGGTCGGTGACGCCGATGCGCAGATTATCGTGAACGCGGCCGAAGCCGTCGACCAGCGGTGCGGCTTGCATGACCATGGACGCCCAGAAGGTACCTTGATTCTATCAGAGCCGCGGCACACTTCCTGAGCGGCGGGGTTACCATGATTATTCGGCAGGGGAATCGAACGTATGCGGATCGCCAACGACGTCACGGAACTGATTGGGCACACGCCGCTGGTGCGCATCCGGCGGCTGTCGGCGGGCGCCGTGGGCGAGTTGGTTGCCAAGCTGGAGTTTTACAACCCGGCGCACAGCGTGAAGGACAGGATCGGCCTGTCGATGATCGAGGCGGCCGAGAAAGCCGGCTTGATCGGTGCGGACACGATCCTGGTCGAACCGACCAGCGGCAACACGGGCATTGCGCTAGCCATGGTATGCGCCGCGCGCGGCTATAAGTGCGTGCTGACCATGCCGGATACGATGAGCAGGGAACGCCGCCAGTTGCTGCGGGCGTACGGAGCGGAACTGATCCTCACTCCGGGCGCGGAGGGCATGGCAGGCGCCATCCGCAAAGCCGAAGAACTGGCCGCGACCGACTCCCGCTACCTGATGCCGCAGCAGTTCCGGAACCCGGCCAACCCCGCGATTCACCGCCGCACCACGGCCGAGGAAATCTGGAACGATACCGACGGCAAGGCGGACATTCTGGTTGCGGGCGTTGGGACCGGCGGGACCATTACGGGTGTGGGCGAGGCAATCCAGGCGCGCAAGCCGGCCTTTCGCTGCGTGGCCGTGGAGCCGGACGCATCGCCCGTTTTGTCGGGCGGCGCGAAAGGGCCGCACCCGATTCAGGGGATCGGCGCCGGGTTTATTCCGGAGGTGCTCAATCGCGGGATCTACGACGAAATCATCCGGGTGAAGAACCACGACGCAATCGAGACCGCGCGGCGCGCCGCGCGCGAAGAGGGGTTGCTGGTGGGGATCTCCTCCGGCGCCGCGCTGTGGGCCGGGGTGCAGGTGGCGCGCCGGCCGGAGAACGCGGGTAAGCTGATCGTCGCCATCATTCCGTCGTTCGGCGAGCGCTATCTCAGCACCTTGCTTTTCGCGGATCTGGCAATCTAGAGTGGTGCGGCATGCGGAATAACAGTTGGCAGGCGAAAGCGCCTGCCCCACAATGGCTTCACTTCGCGCTGCTCTTCGGCGCGCTGGCGGCATTCTTCGCGTGGTACGAAGCAATCGAGTTCCCGCGCCATCCGATCGGGATGCTGCCGGCTGTCGCCATTTACGTCTGTCTGTTGCTGCTGCTGGTCCTCGCCCTGGCGCCGGGATTCGCCGTGTCCCGCCAATGGTTGTCGCAGCGCGTTCGCGGCCCGCTGGGCGCACTCGGCAGCATCGCGGCCTTCTTACTCCCATATCTCATTTACGCGGCGGGGACGGGCGATTTTCGCTGGTGGGCCTACGGGAGAGTGTTCGCTTTCGCGGCGCTTCCGTTCGGATTGTTTGCCGTGGCTCCGGTTCGCCACCGGGAGCGCATGAACTGGCAGGATGGATTGGTTCTGCTCTGGATCTTGACGCCGGTCCTGTTCGGCAGGATCGGCGGAATCTGGAACGTCCCGGTGAATCTGGACTTCATGTCCCGGGTCTTCCTGACTGCCGTCGGAGCGTGGTCGTTCCTCATCATTCGGGGGCTAAGCGACTCCGGGTATGACTTCCGGTTTTCGCGAACGATTCTTGGCGATGCTTCGATCTCGCTCGTTTGTTTCACGGTAATCGCGATTCCGCTCGGCTTCGCGCTGCACTTCATTACATGGAACTCGCACTGGCGGGGCCCGCGGGCATTCGCATTCGACTATCTGACAATTTTTCTCTTCATAGCGATGGCCGAGGAGTTATTCTTTCGCGGTCTGCTGCAGAATCTGCTGGAAGGCTCTTTCCGATCCCGCGGATGGGCGCAAGCCTGTGCCTCGCTTCTTTTCGGACTCTCTCACATCCGCCATGCGCCGGCTCCGAATTGGCGCTACGTGATTCTGGCGAGCGTGGCGGGGTGGTTTTATGGCTGGGCGTATCGAAAGCATCGAAGCCTGATGGCCTCGGCTACCACTCACGCCCTGGTCGATACGATCTGGAGAGCGTGGTTTACGCTGCAATAGGAGGCGCAGTACGGCCGAGAGGAAATAGGCGAGATGAGGATGCGTTGCGGGTGGCCGGGCTTCGCGGACGGACCCAGAGGGTACCCCGCCGTGCGTATCGGCCACCCGATGATTCGAGTAGGAACTTCGATGATCTAGGCCCGCTGTATGGCGGACATATCGTTGCCGATTCGTTCCTTCACTCTCTGTTATCCGAGCGGGCGGCAATCATAGCTATCCGTATTCCGCCGGCGGTTATGAATTCCTGGAATCCAAAGTCTTCCGTCGAGAGTCCAGCCCGAGGGGGACCCCGCATGCCGTTAACGGGCGCCGGAAGTTCAGCATCACTTGAAATCAACGCTTGCTGGCCAGCAAGAAGAGACTAGCAGCGGAGCCTGGCGCCACAGTCCTGACTTAAGTATGCTGGGTATGTCAAGGGTTTCGGGGGCTAAGTGATTGAGTTAGTGGGGAAGAAAGGCTGTGACCGGGGTGGCGGGAGAGCGAAAACTGCCGGGCTTCGTCCGGCTGCGCCGATAAACAATCGGCGCGCAGGTTATCAACCTGCCCCACAACGTTACACCGGGGCGCAGGCGCGGCGGAGGTCTTCGCCCAGGGCGGCTTGCTGCGCCTCGGTGAGCTTGCCGCCTTGTGAAGTGACGTAGAATACGTCGATGGCTTTGTGGGCCTCGGTGTCGATCAGAACGACTTCGATATTGGCGCCGATGGCGGATAGCGCGGAGGCCAGATCGTACAGCAGGCCGGGGCGGTCCTGCGCCACGATCTCGACCAGCGTGGCGGTCTGGCTGGCTTCGGAATTGAACGAAACGCGGCCCTGGATGGCGGACCTGGTGGTGGGCGCCGATGCTTTGGGCCGGTTGCGCAGCAATTGGCGGACATCCGTCTTCCCGGTCAGCACACGCTCCACCACGGAGGCGAGCCGGTCCACTTCGCTCGAGTTCAGATCCAGCGTGTGGAGGGGATCTTCGAAGGTGAAGGTGTCGAGGATGGCGCCGCGTCGATTGGAAAAAGCCTCGGCGCGCACGATGTTCATGCCGAAGCTGGACAAGGTTCCGGCCACGCCGGCGAACAATCCGGGACGGTCGGTGGTGACCAGTGTCAACTGCCAGGCCGAATCGAGTTTGCGGACATCGACGGCCACGCCCGTGGCGCGGCTGCGGGCATCGAGCGCCATGTGCTCGTCGATCTCGGCTTCGGTGTGTGTACGCAGGTAGCGGGTGGGAAATCCGGCGAGAAACGCGATGCGTTCGGGCGAACCGGTGGGTTCGGGCTCGATGCGGTCGGTCTGGAGAGCCCGCGTCAGGTCGTTATAAACGGCCATGTACAATTGCCACAAATGGTCGGAGCGCCAGGGCGTCATGGCGGTGGGATTGACCGCGCTGATATCGCCATAGGTGAGCAGGGTGAGCAGCTTGAGGCGTTCGACGGTCTCGACCATGCTTGTGGCGGCGGCGACGGTGGCGGGGTCGAAAACGTCGCGCGAGTGCATGATGGCGGACAGTTCCAGGTGGCGGCCAATCAGAAACATCACCGTTTCGCGATCCTGGTCGGGCATGCCGATGCGGTGGGCCGCCGCGCGCACCAGGCGCAGGGAAGCATCCACGTGGCCTTCGTCGGGCGAGCCTTTGCCCGAGTCGTGGAACAGAAGAGCGAACAGCAGCAGGGCCGGCTGCTTGACTTCCGAGCGAAGGTCCTTGTACGGCCCCTGAATGTTCCAGACGTTCTGCATGGCCACGAGTGTGTGCTCGTCCACCGTGTAGCGATGGTAGAAATCGCGAATCACCAGGCATTCGGTGGCCGCCAATTCGGGAAACAGGGCGGTGAGGACGCCGGTTTCGTGCATGGAGCGGACGGCGAGCGGCGCGTGCTTGAGCGAGAGCATGGGCTCGAGGGCGCGCCAGAGGGGCTGCCGGGCGAAGTGTTCGCGCAGGCGGGGCAGGCGCGCGGCGATCTGCTGTTCGGCATCGGCGGAAGGCCGCATGCCGTGGCGGGCGACGAATTCGAAAAGACGCAGCATCACGCCCGGATCGGCATCGAGCGACTGCGGCTCGCGCACGTGGACGCGCTCGCGGTGGACGCTGAATTCGGCGTTGCCGAGGCGCGACCGCCAGTCGCGGAAGGAGGCGAACAGGCCGCTGTTCTGGGCTTCGGCGATCTCGAGCTGGCGAATGGCGGCGCGATGGATGGCGCGGGCGTGGCGGAAGTATTCGCGCATCCATGCGGCGGTGTCGGCGGCGCCGGCCTGCTCGGCGATCAGGTCCTGCGCCTCGAAGCCAAGCATGTTGTTGTCGCGTCCGCTGGTCGAGTGCAGATACGTGCGCAGGCGCGCCAGGTGGCGGAAGGCCTGCTCGAGCTCGGCGGGAGGCGCGGCAGCGCCCAGCCGCTGGCTATCGGTGTTGCGCAGTTGCTCGAGCCAGCAGACGAGCTGAAAATCGCGCAGGCCGCCTGGGGTTTCCTTGACGTTGGGTTCGAGGTGATAGATGGTGTCGCCGAATTTGGCGTGGCGTTCGCGGGTGAGGCGGGCCAGGTTGCGCGCCAGCGCGTCGCGGTTGGGCAGCACGAAACGCGGCAGCCTGGCGGCGAGGGCGGCATAGAGGACGCGGTCGCCGGCCAGGTAACGCTGGTCGAGCAGGGAAATGTTGAGCTCGGTGTTCTGGTCGTACACCTCGGCGCACTCCTCGGGCGTGCGCACGGAATGGCTCATGCGGAGGCCGGCGTCCCAAAGCTGCTGAAGGAAAGCGGAGATGGCGTCCTTGCGCTCGACGGCCTGCTGGGTAGTGCGGAACAGCAGCAGCAGGTCCACGTCGGAGTAGGGAAACATCTGGCGCCGCCCGTAGCCGCCCACCGCCACCAGGGCCGGGCCATCGGTGGGAAACGCGGGAAACAGGATCTGGGCCGCCGCGGCGGAAACGGTTCGGTCGACGAGCGCCGAACGTTCGGCCAAAGCGGTGCCCGCGTCGCCGGTGTCGAGAAGCACGGGCGGCGCGGGACCGGGCGCGATGCTAGAGAGCAGTTTCCCCACGATCGTCGTTGCGGATGCGAACGGCTTCGGCGACGTCGAAGACGAAAATCTTTCCGTCGCCGATCTTGCCGCTGCGCGCGGCAGCGGTCAGTGTCTTCAGAACTTCCTCGTAGCGGCCCGACGGGACCACCATTTCCAGCTTCACCTTGGGCAGGAGGTCCACATTGTACTCCTGGCCCCGGTACACTTCGCGGTGGCCCTTCTGGCGGCCATGGCCGCGAACGTCGGTAATGGTCATGCCATCGATACCGATGGCCTTCAGCGCTTCTTTGACTTCATCGAGCTTGAACGGCTGGATAATCGCTTCGATCTTCTTCATGGAATGAGTCTCCTGGGACTTTACGATTCGAAGATATACCCTTCTTCACCGTGCTGGGAAACGTCCAAACCTTCCATTTCCTGTTCCGGCGACACGCGCAAGCCGATCAGAAGGTCGCACACCTTCAGGATCACGAGCGTACCTACAATGGCGATGGCCCACGCTATACCGCATCCTATCATCTGGTTGACCACCTGCGAGGCCTTGCCATCCACCATACCGAGCGGCAGAACGTGGCCACCGGCATCCTTGAGACCGCTGTTGATGGCGCTGGTGGCGAAAACGCCGGTGAGAAGGGCGCCCAGCGTGCCGCCCGCGCCGTGCACGCCGAAGGCGTCCAGGGCGTCGTCGTAGCCGAACATGTTCTTTACCTTGACCACCATGAAGTAGCAGACAATGCCGGCCGCGAAACCGATCGCCAGCGCGGAAAACGGCTGGACGAAGCCGGAAGCCGGGGTGATGGCAACGAGTCCCGCGACGGCGCCGGAGATTCCGCCCAGCACGCTCGGCTTGCCGGAGTGTATCCACTCCGCGAGCAACCAGGAGAGCGCGGCGGCCGCGGCGCCGAAATGGGTAGCCACGAAGGCGCTGGTGGCCAGGCTGGATGCGGCCAGCGCGCTGCCGGCGTTGAATCCGAACCAACCGACCCAGAGCAGGCAGGCGCCGATGAAACTCAGTACCATGCTGTGCGGCTTCATTTCGGGGCTGGGGAAATCGAGGCGCTTGCCGAGGTACAACGCACACACCAGCGCGGAAACGCCGGAGGTGATGTGCACCACCGTGCCACCGGCAAAATCGAAGCACGGGAACTTGCCGCCGAGAAAGGCGTTGAGCAGGCCGCCCTTGCCCCACACCATGTGGGCCATGGGGAAGTAGACGATCAGCGACCAGAGCGCGGTGAACAGCAGCATGGCGCTGAACTTCATGCGCTCGGCGAAGGCGCCCGAAATCAGCGCCGGGGTGATGATGGCGAACATCAACTGGTAGATCATGAAGGTCTGCTGGGGGATGGTGCCCGCGTAATCCGGATTGGGCGCGGCGCCGACGTTGTGCAGCAGGGCGAAGCGCAGGTCCCCGACAAAGGACCCGCTGCCGCCGAAGGCCAGGCTGTAACCAACCACGGCCCAGATGACGGTCACCACGCACATCAGGATAAAGCTCTGCATCATCGTGCCCAGCACGTTCTTCCGGCGCACCAGACCGCCGTAAAACAAGGCCAGGCCCGGACCGGTCATCAGCAGCACCAGAGCCGCGCTCACCAGCATCCAGGCGTTATCGCCGGCGCTCTGCGCGGATTGGGCCGCAGTTTCCACAGCGGAGATTCGGGCGTTCAGGTCCGAAGCGCCTTGCGCCAGCAAACCAGGCGCGAAGGCGGAGGCAAACAGGAACAGCGGGGTTAGACGTCTCATCTCGGGGACAGTGCACACACGGCACTTCCTTGATTCTCCACTACGGTCGAGCGGTTCACCAAAGCAGAAGTTTCTATTCCGGGAATCGGATTTTCTTATGGGGGTGGGGCGCGCTTTAGCTTGCCCTCGACTTTTATAAAGAAAACATAAAAGCGGGCAACCTAAGCGGGCAACCTAAAGGATGCTCCACCTATTCCAGGTGGGCGGGTTTCCAGGTCTTGTCGGGATCGAAGGCGGTCATGTGCCGCGCCAGCGTCATGGTATTCGGCCCGAGATCCTTGCCGTAGACGATGCCGCGCTGGTTGACGATGAAGGTCTGGATGCCGGAGACGCCGTATTCGGCCGGGAAGGCCACCAGCGCGAAACCGCCGATCATCTGTCCATTCACGACGTAGTCGGCGGCGCCGCCATCGGCGTTTGGCCCCTGCGCCTTCAGGATGTGGAAGTAGTAACCGTGATACGGAGCCGGCTTCCTGCCTTCGGCGAACATGGCGGCAGCCGCCTCTGCAAAGGACTTGGAAACCAGGTTATCGGGATTCCCCTCCCAGTACAGACCGTCCTGCTTGCCTGGGGAGCTCGAAATCCTCTGGGCGTATTGCATGGCGCCGGAACCTTCGTGGTGCCGGGTCGCATATTCCATCTGCGCTTCGACGTAGCCGCGGCAGACCTCGATGGCGTTCAGTTCATGGCGCCCGATGCGGCGCGCCAGCAATTCGACGCGGCCGGCCGCCGAATCGAAGCGCCATACGCCGTCTTTGCGGACCAGCGGCACGGGGTAGGGCCATTCCTGGCTACCGACGAGGATGGTATTGCGGTCGGGCTGATCCTGCCGGATTTGCAGTTTCTCCGCCGCCATGCGGGCAAACTGGGAACGCCCGGACTTGTCCTCGGCGGCATCGCCGGAGGAGACGATATCCTTGCCGTCCGGCCCGAGGATCTTGAGCAGCGCGGCGGTGTCATTGGCTTCCGCGGCCGCGGCCAGGGCGTGGGCGGCCTCCTGCGGTGTGGCGAAACTGCGCTGGGTGGACTGCGGAGCCGCCTGAATCGAAAGGCAAGCTCCGGCGAGAACGATAGCGGCAAACGCGATTGTTCGCATGGGTGGTATTGAGCCTCCTAACGTCGTTTTTCCGAACCCCCGGAGGGTCGGGCGGCCGGGGCGGACTGGCGCTCCGGTG
>JBAVIH010000266.1:0-6487 GCA_049686695.1 Bryobacteraceae bacterium
GTCTTCCGGCTTCTTGTAGCCCGTCAGCAGGGTGTCGATCAGCTTCGTGTCGATCAGGTCGGTTGCCATCGGTTCTCCTAGTCTGCTCTATCCGATGGCCGTTTACACAGTTTAATTTACACCCTCACGGTCCGTGATTCGTAAAACCCGTCAGCGGAAGAAACTGAATCGTCCCAGCCGACACGACTCCGGGAAGAGCTTCGACACGCTCCAAGATCGCTTCCACCAATTTGGCGCGCGAAGCGGGAGCCCCGGTCACAAGCGTTCGCATTGTGACTACGTTATCCGGTCGAAAGCCGAGCTTCACGTCCGTCAGGTTCAGAAAGCTGCGCACCAACAGGCCCGCTCCGATGAGCAGCACAACCGAGAGCGCCACTTCAGCCACCACCAGGACGGATCGGATTCGATCTTGGCCCCTTCGGCCGATCCCACCCCGGCCCTGAGACTTCACGCTCGACTGCAGATCGACTCTGGAGGCGCTCCATGCCGGCACGAGCCCAAACAGAACGGCCGTGAGGCACGACAATGCCAGCGTGAATGCAAGTACGCGTCCATCCAGCCCGGCGTCCGAGAGCTGTCCAAAATCCACCGTGCTCTCGCCAAGCGCGACAAGAGTGCGACTCCCGGCCCACCCCAACATCAACCCCAGAGTGCCGCCGGCAAGCGAAAGCACGAAGCTCTCGACCACTAACTGCTGCACGATGCGCCATCGCCCCGCACCCAACGCAGCGCGAACCGCGATCTCGCTTTTCCGTCCGACACCCCTGCTCAGTAACAAACCCGCCAGATTGGCGCAGGCAATCAGCAATACGAACGCGACAACACCCAACAAGATGAGCAGAATCGAACGGTTCTCGCTCACCAGATAGTCGCGGAGAGTCGTGACAGCGGCGCCAAAGTCCCTTTCGCCGGGATCCTCCTTGCCAATCTGCAACGCAAGCACTACCATCTCCCCGCGAGCTTGGTCCAACGTTACGCCGGGGCGAAGCCGTCCGAAGCACAGGAAGCTTCGTGAGCCGACCGCTTCCGGGCGGCTGCGGTCGATCCGCATTGGAGTGTAGACATCTACCTTCAAGCTGCCGACTTGAAACCCTGGGGGCATCACGCCAACGACGGTGGCTGAGTCCTGCCCGGCGGGAATGGTCTTGCCGATGATGGACGGGTCCGCCCCGAATCTTCGTTGCCAGTATCCATGGCTCAAAATGATCTCGCCGGCGCTGCCACGGCCACTCTCATCCGAAAAACCAGAGCCGAGCCAAGGCTGCACGGCGAATACGCGGAACAGATCGGACGAGACCCACAGTCCAGGTACTTGCTCGGCGCCGTCGGGGCCGTCTGTATTCAGCGGTACAGCCTGAGCGATCGCGAGAGCTTCGAACGATTGGGCCCGGTCGTGCCACGGCACGAAGCTGCGGGGATGCACCAGAGTGGCATCCCCGCCCTTCAGCGGCTGCTGCCGAAGCGCCACGATTCGTTCAGCTTCTGGATATGCGAGCGGCCTCAGGAAAGCCGCGTTAACAAACGTGAAGATCGCCGTGTTCGCCCCAATGCCGAGTGCAAGTGAAAATATGGCAACCAAAGAAAACCCAGGATTCCTCCGAAGGCCCCGCACGGCGTAGAGCACGTCTTGAATGAGTTGTTCTAAGCGAATCGATGTCCACACGGAATGAATCTCCTCTCGAATTAGTGTTTGGTTTCCCAGAATGCGCCGTGCGGCGGTCTCCGCCTCTGGGCCACTGAGGCCGGCATCACGCAGTTCCTCCGCTTCGAGGTCAACGTGGTTTTGAAGTTCACGGGCCGAGTCAACATCGTGATCGGCGGAGTGTGGCCTGAGCGGCTTGAAGATCCGTTTCCAGAACATTGGACTATCCCTCCTCGGCAGGCCACATAATCCGAGCAATGGCCGCCGCCATTTGCCTCCAGTTCGATTCTTCGCGAGTCAATTGCTTCCGTCCCGCCGCGGTCAGGCGGTAGTATTTGAACTCGCGATTCCGGTCCCGTGGGATCTCCCACTTTGCACTGACCCATGCCCGACGCTCCAGGCGATGCAGCGCGGGATACAGGGAGCCGTGCTCGACCTGCAGCAGGTCGTCAGTGGAGTGCTGTATGTGCTTGGCGATTTCGTGGCCGTGCCTCGGTCCGTGGAGAAGCGTGCGCAGGATCAGCATGTCGAGGGTTCCGTGGAGGAGTTCAATGCGATCTGGTGTTTGCGATGTTGGCTCCATGGTCGATAGTCTACCACCATTGAGGTAGACGGTCGACTCTCGATTCCGTTAGCTTGCCGTGTCAACGCAATGACGGCGCAGGCTGCATCGGGGAATGCAGATGACCCCTGACTTGTCGCGCAGCGTGTGCCGATCCGTCGGGCGCGATAGAAAGTGCTTTGGGCGCATGACGGGCTACTCGTAGAATGCCGCGGAAGCTGCCGGCCCGAGGCGGCCTTTCTACGAGTCGGCGACGATCCACTCCTAGACGTTTCCGCGCGGCGGAGCCTCGCGCCGATCCGGAAAGCAGCTATTGGCTCGCGCAGGTCACAAACACCCCGCCGATGCTCTGGAACCCCGCGATCTGAGCCTGCACTGGCTGGTCGCCCGCGGGAACGTTGGGAATGGTCACATTGAGCTGATACAGTCCCGCCTCCACCAGATTCGCTGCGTTCACGACGGCGCTTACCCCGCCGATGGATACTGCCGGCGTACCCGCAAGGCTCACTGCCTGCGAGATCAGTTGCGCCGGCGAGACTGGCGGATTGGCCGGGCCGAACCCGGTAGCATAGAGTTCGATCTCCTCGCCCACCTGCGCCGGCCGGCTGCCGGGTCCGGCCGGTCCCACCAGCGTTCCGTCCCCGTGGCGCGCCGCGACGTAATTCGTTCCATTCCTCGTCCAGACGAAGAATTCCGGGGTCATCCGCTGCTTCACCACCGTGCCCGGATAGCTGTTCGCTTGCCCCGTGTTCACCTGCACCGTAACCGGCCCCAATGTGGGATCGTCCGGCGCAATCGCGTTGATCTGGCCGGGACTGACATAGTCGAGGTACGCCGGTTTGCCGTTGATGGTCACGCTGACGCCCCCGAGCGAGGTGGGAAACTGCTGATCGACGGGACCCGGCGTCCAGATCTGCGGAGCGGAGGCGAAACCGCTGCCCAGAATCGTCACCCACGCTCCCGATGCGATCGCTGGCTGAAAGCCGGCAGCATCGACCACCGCCCGCACCTTCGACGCGGGCGCCACCACCGGCTGCCGGCGCTGGAGTAGAATGCCATCCGTCGCCGCCAGCGTGACCTGCGGCGCGGGCGATCCATCGTTGTAGCGCGCGGTGGAGGTGATGTAGACGGCGTCGGCGATCAGCGGACCTGCGCCGGCGTTTGAGATGGTGAGAACCGGTGAGCCGGCCGCGGTGAGCGCCACGCCGCTGAAGATGGTGTGCCATTGGTCGCCCCCAGTGGCGCTGCTCTGATCGAGGCTCGCCGAAGCCACCACCGTGCCACCGGAGACGATCTGATACTGAGCGTTCTTTGTCCAGCCCGCGGCGCCCGGCGGATCCGGCAGCCAGACCTGAATCGTGTACTGGCCATCGGCGGGGATGCTTAGGTCCCACTGCGCGGTTCCCTGAGAACCCTCAGACTCGTGCAACGAACCGCCCCACGCGTTGGCCCAGGGGCCCGCCACGACTTTGAATCCGCCGGAAATATACACGACATTCCACGTTCCGCTGGCGCTGAACCCCGCATCCGAATCGTCCACGATGTACTGATCGAGCGGGGCCTGGGCGCCCGTGAAACGCTGGAGTCCCGGTTCGAGCGCCACGGTCTGCCAGCCGCTGGTGCCGTTCAACACCGCGACGCCGTCAGTGAAGTCGCGCTGGAATACGTCGGGCGCCTGTTGGAAAAACTGCACGCCGTCGATCCACACGTTGCCGGCCACATCTCCCACATCGAATCGCAGCGTGCCATCCCCGGCGGTCGCGTTGGGGACGAAGGTGAGCGTATTCAGCGTCCATGCCGTGCCCGCCGACGCCTGGGAGGAAAACCCGTAGTTCGCATAGGGAGGATTTGCGCCCACCATATCGACCGTAATCTTGCGCGGAGAATCCGACCGCGCCCAGAACTGCACCTGGTAATTTGCGCCCGCCACCACTGGCAGCGGCGCCTGATACAAATTCGCCTGCCACGAAGAGCTGTCCGCGGTGGCGACATCGATGTGCGCCGACGCGCTCCCTTCCGCCGCCGCGAAATTGTCGAGAGTCAGAGTTGCGCTTTCCTTCCCGTCGCCGTCCACGAATAACGACCACCCCGCTAGTCCGTTCTCAAATCCGCTGTTGGTAAGTAAATTCGGTCCCGGCCCAGGGCCCACCCGCACGGCTGGGCCCAGCGGCTGGCCCAGGTGAAAATCGTATTCGTCATACCACCAGTTGACGCAACACTGGGTGTCTCCAAAATCGTGGGTGAAGAAGCCGTCGTTCATCAGCGCGGTTGCCAGGCCAAAGCGCATGTTGGGATAGAACGTCTGAGCGAACGCGACGGTCGAGGCGGGGAGCACCGCCATCGGCTCATATCCGTATCCGTACGAGATGACGTTCGGCGGCCCCGATTGTATCTGCTCGACCTGCGGAGAGAGGCCCTGCAGGAACGGGCCCTGATAGTCTCTCCAGAAATCGCCGAACGACATTTCTCCTTCCCGCACGTTCACTGCTTCGTACGCCAGGCTGTTTCCATTAAACAGGCGCATGAGCTGCGGGTCCGCGGGGCTTTCCATGTGACCCACCTGAAGGCCATCGGGAACGAGATTGTGCAGGGTGTTGATTTCGAGAATCACCCCGGCGCGCCACGCCGCGTCGAGAGTCGCGGGATCGTCCGGAATGCCATTTCCCGCGCTGCTGATCTGAACCGGGTTGCCATTAACGTCGGTGGTGTACCAGGAGACCGTGTAAAACACGTTGTCGAAAAACACGCCATCGTAAGCGAGGCCGCCCTCGAGCAATTGCTGGTACACATAATTGGCCACACCCACAGCGACCTCGGGCCGGGTCAGGTTCAGCACGTAGACAGCGCCGGGGGCGATCTGGATATTGTTGCCCTGAGTGTCCTTCAGAAAATAATCCTCGGGGAAGTTTTCCCACGGCCCGGCGTACGTTGCGGCCGCGCCCATCAGGGCGATCATTCCAGGGTCGGCCGCTCGTAGCGTAGCGACCTGATCGAGGCTCATGCCGGGACTGAGATAGAGCTGGACCTTCGCCGCCTCGGCGGGCTGGGTTTCGTAGACGTACGCGCCTCCCCAGATACTGCCGATACGCGGGAAGTCTTCGTTCGGTTCGGCTACGTCGCGATACTGGGGAGCCCAGAAACCGGTGACGGACGCGCAGCGGATGAAGACGTTGTTCACTACCTGGGGGTCCGGATTGAGCCCAGTCACCGTCACCTGATGCGTCGCGGTCGGCCCGGCGATGTCAACCGGCTGCATTTGGCCCAGGTCCAGCAGCGTATTCACCGAGTAGCCGCAGGTGTCTGGCTGAGGCGTGTTGAAGGAAAGATTCAGGCTGGTCGTGCCCGGCGCCAGCAGACTACTATGCGGATTGACGTTGGTCAGCGAGATGGGAGGGAGCGTTTGGCAAGGTGCCGCCCCGCAGGCCAGCACGCTCAACGCGATCACCCATCCTCGACGCGGGGAACGAAGGATGCCGGTATCGTTAGTTCGACACCCGGCGCGCAAGTTCAACCTGAAGGACTTCATCTTTCCACGCCACTTTTGTTGTCAGGGTATCGCCAATCATCATCCGCTGTCACCTCCGCCTATCGGCCCTCGACTCCAGTTCCTGCTTTGCTCCGTAGTAATAGTAGCGGTCGCTCATGTCTCTGCGGACTTCGTTCAGCGCCACACCAATCACGTTTGCCTTCACTCTCTTCAGGCTGCTGAGCACGCTACTGACCGCGTTCCGGTTGGTCTGGCCGGCCAGGGTCATCACCACCACTCCATCCACTACCGCGGCCATCTGGAGGGGCTCGGCGAAGCCCAGCAGCGGGGGGGAATCGACGATGATGAGATCGTACTCCGGATTGGCTTCGGCCAACATTTTCTCCAGGGTGGCGCCGAGGCGGTCGGCGGCGCTGCGGGGGCGCCGGCCGATGTGGGAAAATGGGGCCGCTATGACTTTGCAGGAACTCCGCGCAACCAGACGAGACTCCGTTCTCGGGCTGGCAGCCAGGCATGGCGCGTACAACGTCCGTGTGTTCGGCTCCGTCGCGCGCGGGGAGAGCGACTCGCAAAGCGACGTCGATTTTCTCGTCGACCTCGATCCGGGACGGACGCTCTCCGATCTGGGAGGTTTGCTGATGGACCTCCAGGAAGCCCTGGGGTCCCCGATCGATGTCGCCACCGAGAAGGGGCTGCGGGTGCGGGTCCGCGAACGGGTTCTGGCAGAGGCCGTGCCGCTATGAGGGTTTTCGAAGGCGATCCCGACCGGCCGGTTGGCAGGCGGAAGCGCCTGCCC
>JBAVIH010000267.1:0-2147 GCA_049686695.1 Bryobacteraceae bacterium
AGCGATTGGGAGACCTCAGTGAAAGACAGTGTGCGCAAGGTGCGCTCCACGCACATATTGGTCCTTCCAGGAGTTCACACATTGAAGTTCTGGATGGTGGACCCTGGCATCGTGCTCGAAAAACTCCTTGTCGACTTGGGCGGCGTCAAACCGAGCTACCTGGGGCCTCCGGAGAGTTTTCACCGATAGGCGGAGGCGCTGGCTCAGTGTTAGCGCCAGTCCTCGAATGGAGTGTTTGCGACCCAAGTCAACCAGCGCTCGAGGGGCCGATACCAGTGCATGGAAATTGACAGTAATCGCGGCGCAATCTGTCGCACGGCGAGACCTTTTGACCAGTTCGCTTTGGCTTGCGACCATTGATGTTCGGTCGAGATGTCAGCGCCAGCCAGTACAATGTCAGCCCGTGGTGTGGACCTTGGGCCATTCCGGGCAGACAACGCCGCCCGTTAATCGATGGCACGATTTCGCTGGCGTCAAGGCTCTACTATAAGCTTCAAATGATAAAAGAGCGGTGATCACCTATATGGCCGTTTTGCGGGGGCAGAATCGTCGCCGCCCGCCGCCAGTGAAGACGCCGGAGCAGAAGAAGTAAAAGCGAGCGATCCGGGCAGCGGGGGTCGGGCGCGGCGAGGACAACCGGCTGCGTGGGACAGCCCGCCCCACAGGTTTCTTGTAAATGATTGATTCCATTTGGTGAGACATTCCGCTCGTGGGACAAGTTGTCCCACGGTGCCCCGTTCGCCTGGAGCATGAGGGCGGACGCCCTCGTCCGCATCGGACCTATGATCCGATTCGGCACGGCTTCAGCCGTGCCGAATCGAGAGTTTCGCCATTTCTGCGTCGTGCACACCTCCCCGGCGCGTTCCGCTCCGGCAGGAAAAAGGAGTGAACTGTTATACTCGGACAGGATCTATGAGGGTTACTGTAATTGGAACCGGCTATGTCGGAACGGTGACAGGCGCGTGCCTGGCCTATCTGGGGCACCGCGTGACTTGCGTCGACACCGACGAGAGCAAGATTGCGAAGCTGCAACGCGGCGAGTCGCCGATCTACGAACCGCTACTCAATGAACTTCTGGAGTCGGCGGCGGGGCGGGGAGGGATCGATTTCCGCACCTCGCTCGCCGCGGCCGCCGCGGAAAGCGACGTCGTTTTCATCGCCGTGGGCACGCCGCCGCTGCCTTCTGGCGAGGCCAACCTCGAGTACCTGGAAGCCGCCGCTCGCAGCGTGGGCGCGGCCCTGGACAACTCCCGCTTTCGCGTGGTGGTGAACAAGTCGACTGTCCCGGTGGGCAGCGCGAACCTGGTGGAAACGCTGGTGCGTGAAGGCATGGCGGAGGCTCCAGCCGAGGAGCGCCGCGGGGTTCGATTCGGCGTGGCCAGCAATCCGGAGTTCCTGCGCGAGGGCTCGGCCATCGCGGATTCGCTCTATCCGGACCGCATCGTGGTCGGGTCGGGCGACGAACGCGTGATCGAGATCATGCGCGAACTGTATGCGCCGCTGGTGGCGCAAAAGTTCGATCCTCCGCCGGGGCTGCCGCGGCCGGCTTCGATGATGCAAGTTACCCTGCTGATCACCTCGCTGACCGGGGCCGAGATGATCAAGTACGCGGCCAACGCATTTCTCACCGTGAAGATCGGCTACGCCAACGAGATCGCCAACATTTGCGAGCGCGTGGGCGCCGAGGCCACCGAAGTGATGGCGGGAATCGGTCTCGATTCGCGCATCGGCTCCCGGTTCTTGAACCCGGGCGTAGGCTGGGGCGGCAGTTGCTTCGGTAAGGATGTGAACGCGCTGATGCACACGGCGCGCGAGTACGGGTACCAGGCGCGCCTGCTGGAGGCTTCGCTCGAAGTCAACGCCGCGCAACGGACTACCGTGATTCAGAAACTGCAGGAGAAGCTGTTCATCCTGAAAGGGCGGACCATCGGCTTGCTGGGCCTGGCCTTCAAGCCGGAGACGGACGACCTGCGCGACGCGCCCGCGCTGCAAATCGCCGAGCGGCTGCTGCAGATGGGCGCCCGCGTGAAAGCCTACGACCCGGTGGCTATGCCGGCCTGCCACGCCCAGCACCCGGAGCTGCGGATTCGCTACTGCGAATCGGCCGCGGAACTGGCCCAGGATGCGGACGCGCTGGTGGTGGTGAC
>JBAVIH010000268.1:0-4496 GCA_049686695.1 Bryobacteraceae bacterium
GCGCTGAGGGGCGCCGCTTCGCGCGGCGCCGCCGAAGCGGCATTCGACGCCGCCGCCTGACTAACCCCTTCCCGCGCAGTCCGCACGTGTAAGTTTTCGAGAGTCGAAGCGGCATGTGACGGCGCCGCCTGCCTGACCGGGTTCGCCAAGGATTGCAGTGGCGGCCCTTGACCGCCTGGTCCGCCGGCGCCCGGTTCGTCGGGCATGGCCGGGGTTTGCCTGGGTACTATCTGGGCTGAATCTGGAGTACTATGCTCCATACACCAGAGGCCGACACCAACCAACACCGAACCGATCAAAACCCAAAACCAATGCCGCAGGCCGAAATGCAGCACTTGGTACGCGTATGCCGGCGGCGGTGGTGGCTCCCATTCCACTGCGGTTTTCGGGCTGCCCGACAGGCTCTTATCATACTCGCAGCGTTTCTGCGAATCCGTGAGGACCGACAGAATCTCGTTCAGCCGCTTCATCTGGCACTCGGCCATGGCCTTCAACCGCGCGTCCGGCTGCCCATCCGGATGCAGCAGGCGCGCCAGCAGTTTGTAGGCCTGCCGGATTTCTTCGAGCGCCGCATCCTGCCGGATGCCGAGTTCCTCGTAGTAATTCATTCCGCCACCTAAAAGGAGCCGGTTTTCTGCGCGTATGACGTTTGCAAGACTGGATCACACATTCGGAACCGCTTGTCTTTTAGCATCTATAGGTATACTGTAAATGAGGACGGGACCAATTGGAGGTCAAAATGTCGAAGTTTTCGACTTTTTTGAGTGCCGGCACTCTCCTTGTGTGCGTGGCGCTCGCGGCGCCCCTTTCCATCGGATTCATCAAGTCGGCGGGAGACTTCCGTATCGATGGTTCCACGATTCGACAGAATGGCACCCTGTTCGATGGCAACCTGATCGAAACCACCGCGTCACGCTCGGTGATCGAACTGGCCAGCGTGGAGATCACGCTCTCGCCGGATTCGCGCGCCAAGGTTTTTCGCGATCACACCGTCCTCGAAAAGGGCACGGGCGTGGTGAAAGACGCCGGGAACCACATTATCGAAGCCGACACCTTGCGCATTTCGCCGTCGGCGAAAGATAGCGTCTTGCAGGTTGAGGTCACCTCACCGTCGAGTGTTACGGTTGCCGCTCGCAGCGGCGCGGCCGAGGTGCGCAGTGCTACGGGCGTTCTGGTTGCCAGCGTGCGTCCCGGACTGGCGCTTGCTTTTGGTTCGCAGGCAGGGGCCGCCACCGCTTTCGATATGACCGGCATCGAGGAATTCAAGGACGGGAAATATTTCCTGACCGATGACACAACCCACGTCACCGTCCAGTTGGAAGGACCGGACCTGGCGAAGTACGTTGGCAAGTGCGTCGAAGTGACCGGCTCGATCATTCCGGGCGCTACGCCCCCGTCGCCGGCTTCGCAGTTGATTCAAGTTGCCACTATCAAAGCCAGTTCCTGCCGCATCGCCGGCGGCGCAGTCCCAGGCGGCGCAGGCGCAGGTGGGGCGGTTGCGACCGGACTTTCCACCGGCGCGAAGGTCGCGATTATCGGTGGCGTTGCCGCGGCCGGTGTAGTGGCCGGCCTGGCTGCCGCCGGCACATTCAGTTCGGGGCCGTCCGCAAGTACTCCGTAAGGCCGCGCGACGCTTCAGCGGGCTGGCTATACTGGGGGATGCACGTCGTTCTGGCGGCAGTTTTCTTCTTCGCTATTTTGACACTCTGGGTGCCCGCCTATTGGCCGGTCACCGCGTTCCAGGTTGCGATTTTCACGCTGGCCGTCTCCTCGCTCGCGGTCTTCGGGATTCGGCGCATGCGACGCCGCGACCTCTATCCCCTCTTCCCTTTAACCTTCGCCGTTGCCTGGGGACTTCTCCAATCGGGCACCGGGCAGACCGCCTACGCCTTTGACACGAAAACCGCGGTGGTGCGCTGGGCCACGTTTCTGGCCGTCTTCCTCGCCGGCATCTCTCTGTTTCGCGACACGATAGCTCGCCATTGGTTTCGTTCCGCGATGCTCTGGTTCGGTTTTGTGGTGTCGGTAGTGGCCACGGTGCAGACCTTCACCTCGCATGGCAAGATCTTCTGGCTGTTCCCCAGCGAGTACACCGATTACGTGATGGGCCCCATTCTCTACCGCAACCACTACGCGGCCTTTATCGAGGTCGTGCTGCCCATCGCCGTCTACGAGGCGCTCCGCCGGGAACACGACTCGCTGCTGTACTCCGGAATGGCCGCCGCCATGTTCGCGTCGGTGATCGCGTCGGCCTCTCGCGCCGGCACCGTTCTGGTGACCGCGGAAACCGTGGTTGTGATCGCACTCCTGTGGGCGCGCGGCCGCACCACCGCCCGGTCTGTCGGAGCGGCGCTGCTCAGAATGGCCGTATTGTTCGCCGTGTTTGCTTCCGTGGTGGGATGGCAAGCCGTCTGGAATCGTTTCTGGCAGCCCGATCCCATGCAAATGCGCCGTGAGCTTGCCATTTCCTCTCTCCACATGACCGCCGCTCACCCCTGGTTTGGCATTGGCCTCGGCACCTGGCCTACGGTGTATCCCCGCTACGCCATCGTCGACTTCGGCGTCTTCGCCAACCAGGCGCACAGCGACTGGCTCCAATGGACCGCCGAAGGCGGTATCCCTTTCGGCGTAGTCATAGCCACCATCTTCCTGTGGTGCTTACGCCCGGCCTTCCGCTCCGTCTGGGGCATCGGTGTGATTGCCGTGTTTCTTCACGCCCTTGTGGATTACCCCTTTTCCCGCCCCGCCCTCGGTTCGTGGCCCATCCTTATCGTCGCTATGATGGCCACCTGGCAAAGCGCATCGCAAGCGACAAAACCGGATGGATGACGAGCGTAGGCTCGCCGCGCCCGTCACGAATTGCGTCGAAGCGACACCTAGTTTCTTCCATGCACTCGAATATGCAGGAGCATAGATCTGTGTTTCTCGCGGGCTTTCTCTGCGATCATAGTTCAAAGGTACCAGTACGTGGTCTCTACTTAACGTTTTATAGCATTGAGTACATTTGTAAACGCTCGTATTTTGGGTCAATAAGGATCGAGTAATTGGAGAACGCGGACTGGTTCGGAATTCGCGTAAAATCGCGTTGCGAGCATCGCGCCCACGAAGACCTGAGTCAGCGTGGCTTTGAATCGTTCTTGCCTTTGTGCTCTGTAAGACGACACTGGTCGGACAGGGTCAAGACGCTGCAGGTTCCCCTATTCAGCGGCTATTTGTTCTGCAGGTTTGCGTTGCAGGAGCGAGTCAGAGTCCTGAATGCCGCCGGCGTGGCGCAGATCGTCGGCTTCGGCAATACTCCGGTCCCCATCGTTGAGGCCGAGATCCGCTCTGTTCGAGCCTTAGTGACCTCCAATGTCGCCTGCGTGCCGTGGCCCTATCTGCGAAGCGGCCAACGAGTGTCGATCGATCACGGACCGCTCTCGGGTGTTGAAGGAGTAATCCTCAGAGCGGAGACTGGAAAGCCGCGGGTGGTTGTCTCGGTGACCATGCTGCTCCGCTCCGTCGCGGCGGAAATCGAACGAGACTGGATCGGCCGCGTTCAGTAACGGTCTTCCTCTCGTGCTGCGCCACGCGCTCGACCTGCATCTACCAGGAACAAGCCGGATCGCCTTGTCTGACGGCGAACGGTATGTAGATCCTCGCCGTCGTGCCTGTCTCGTGACTCGTGTAGGTCAGGAACGCATCGTATCTCGTCACAGTTCCGGAGCCGCCACCGGGCCCAGTGGTGCAAGTCGCGCACGCATTGTGCCGTATCTGGGCCGTTGCGGCAGGCGCATTGGTACAAGTCGGAAACTCCACGTTCACTTGATCCAAGCCCTTGAACTGAGGCGATTCGCCCGCCCACAGGGGTATTGGGCTGACGAAACTGGTGGTCAGATCCGTGCCCGATTGAGCCACACCAAACTCGATAGGAGAAATCGTGTTCGCCGTCAGCAGTCCAGTCTGGCCATTCAAGGTCACTCCACCGTACAGGCCCGTCATCCACAAAGTAATGAGCCGTCCTTGATAAACCGGGTCCTGAGTGGATATCAAATCCCCCGTCAGCGCATCGGTCACGGCTCCCACGGCCGCTCGATCTGGACCGCTAACCCACGACAGGCCGCAGGCAGTCGGATCGCTCAGGCTGGCGGAGAAAAGGCAATCGTAGCCTATTTGAAAGACCAGGTTGTAATCCGCCTTTCCGGATGAATCGATGATCAGACACCCAGGACCGCCCGGCACACAGCTCTGATTGTCGACACGCTGACCATCCCGTACGAAGACGACTCGGTAGGTGGTTGGCGCCGTGGCTGTCGTATCGGGGATCAGGAAGTTGATCTGGTAGGGGCTCGCGTAGATCAGGCCTGCAACGATATCGCACGAAGAATCGAAACAGGTATCGCTTGCCAAATGGACTTCGGTTCCACCCAGCGCATTGCTCCCTGGTGACGCTGAGGAAGCCGCGCTATCCGCCAGGCCCATTCCATAGATTGTCGCCAGACTTCGAGGCGCTAGTG
>JBAVIH010000269.1:0-5271 GCA_049686695.1 Bryobacteraceae bacterium
ACGATCCTCCCGCCGGGCAGAATCGAGGGCCCGCTGCGGCGCAGAGCGGGGCGGTCGCCGGCGGGCGCGGTGTAGGATTGCGCCGAGATCGCAGCCCCGAAGACCATCAGCGTCATCGGCAGACGGCGGATTCCGGACACCCCTCCATCATATAGCCCGCGCAGCGAATCGCGGTGGCAATCGGCTATAGTCGGAAGGAATGCTCCCACGCCTGGCAATTTTGGCGCTGGCGGTGGTGTGTGCCGCGCCCGGCGGCGAGGTCCGCCTCAGCGCAGAGCAAAAACGCTTGAACATCGAGTCCTTCGAGCACGTATGGATTACTGTGCGCGACAAGCACTGGGACCCCAAGCTGGGGGGCCTGGACTGGCAGGCCGTGCACGATGAGCTGCGCCCGAGGCTGGAGCGCGCCGCCACCATGGAACAGGCGCGCGCGGTGATGGAGGACATGCTGGAACGGCTCAAACAAACGCATTTCGGCATCGTGCCCATGGCGGTTTACAAGGAAATGGAGGACGGCGGCAAAGGCGAAGGCAGAACCGGCATCGAAGTGCGGGTGGTGGAGGGGCGCGCGCTGGTGGTTTCGATGGACCCGGATTCGCCGGCGGCGAAGAGCGCCGTCACTCCCGGCTGGGAGATCGAACGCGTGGACGGCAAGCCGCTCGAGCCCGGTCTGCGCAAGATCGACCGGAATTTCCGCGGCTCGACGCTCCACGACCTGATGCTGGAACGCGCCGTGAGCGCTCGCCTGGCGGGCGGCGAAGGCACCCGGGTGAAGCTGAGTTTCCGCGACGCGCGGGGCCGGAGCACGACCATCGATATGGAACGCGCCCGTCCGCGTGGCGCGGAGTTCTCCTTCGGCAACCTGCCCCCTCTGTACTTCTGGGTGGATTCGCACAAACTGCGCCCGGATATCGGCTACATAAAATTCAACCTTTTTTTCGCGCCGGAGACTTTGAACAAGGCCTTCGAAAACGCAGTCGCAGATTGCGCGGCGTGCCGCGGTTTTGTGGTGGACCTGCGGGGCAACCTGGGCGGAATCGGCGGGTTGGCGCCCGGAGTGGCGGGGTGGTTTCTGGATCAGCCGGGGCTGCGGTTGGGCGATATGTTCCTGCGGGCCAGCAAGCTCAAATTCGTGGTATTCCCGAGGCCGGCGCCGTTTCGAGGGCCGCTGGCAATCCTGGTGGACGGCTGCTCCGCCTCGACGTCGGAGATTTTCGCCGGGGGCATGCAAGATCTGAAGCGGGCGCGCGTCTTCGGAATGCGGACCGCCGGCGCTGCGTTGCCGTCGGTGATCGAACGGCTGCCCAACGGGGACGGCTTTCAGTACGCCATCGCCAATTATATTTCCGAAGGCGGCAAGCAACTGGAGGGAGCCGGGGTGATTCCGGACGAAATCGCCGGACCGACGCGCCGCGAATTGCTGGAAGGGCGCGACCCGGCGCTCGGCCGCGCGCTGGCCTGGATCGAGGGGAGCAAGAACTGAGCACGGAAATCGCGAGCCGGGAACTTGCCCCATGCGCAGATCCTTGCATCACCGGGACACAGTAGACTGGAAGGAGCGGCGGGCCAGGCTGGTAGGCCACGCCGGTCCGCGATCGGCAGCCCGGGTTAACAGGCGCGGTGGCGCGCTTGCCGGGCTGAGAATAGAAGGGAGTTTTCGGGAGTCCTTATGAAACGCTTACCAATCAGACGAACCCTGGCCGCCTGCGCGGTGATGGTGCTGGCCGCCGCCGGCGCCAGGCTGCGCGCGGCCGAAGAGCTGCCCAAGGCAGAAACCATCCTCGACAAGTCCGTCGAGGCAACCGGCGGCAAGGCCGCCTTCGAGAAGATGCACAACACGGTCATCACCGGCTCCATGGAGCTTCCCGCCATGGGAATCAAAGGCACCATGGTGATCACCAAGGCAGAACCGGACAAGAGCCTGGCCGAAATCGAGATCACCGGAATCGGCTCGGTCAAACAGGGCTACGACGGCAAAGTGGCATGGGAGATCAACCCTATGCAGGGCGCCCGCATCAAGGATGGCGACGAAAAGAACGCAGCCAAGCGCGAGGCTCATTTCCACGACGAAAACTGGCGCGACGATTTCAAGAAGGTCGAGACAGTGGGCGCGGAAACCGTCGAGGGCAAGGACTGCTACAAGCTGGTGAAGACGCCGAACGACGGCAACCCGGTGACCGACTATTACGACAAGAAGACCGGCTTGCTGGTGAAGTCCGCCACCACCGTGAACACGCCCAATGGCGACATGACGGCCGAGGTCCTCTTCAGCGACTATCGCAAGGAGGGAGACCTGCTGGTTGCGCACAAGATTCAGCAGAGCGCCGCCGGGCAGGAGATCGCCATCACGTTCGAGGGCTTCAAGTACAACGTGGATCTGCCCAAGGACAAGTTCGACCTGCCGGACGACATCAAGACGCTTCTCAAGAAGTAGCCTGGCCCGTGCACTTCGGGGTCCGGATGCGGGAGCGCCTCCGTATTTTACGCGAGGCGCTCCTGCTGCCGCTGGCCCGGCGTTGGCGCGGCGCGCCCGGGCGCGGGAGTGCCGAAATGGCACGCTGAGTGCCCGCGCTACAACACGTGGTACGGGTTTTTTCCGTGCTAACCTCGTAGTTACCAGTTTCCAGTCGAAACGTTCGGACATGTCACTTCGGCTTCATTTCAGACGAGTCGCGCCGGCAGTAATGCTGGCTTTCTGCGCCACGGCGCAGCAGTACACGATCGGCACCATCGGCGGCAACGGGAGCGCGGGCTACGTGGACGGCCCGGTGGTGGGCTCCCAACTCGACATTCCCGTGGCGACGGCGGTCGACAAGAATGGGAACGTCTATGTCGCGGATTCGGTCAACCACCGCGTGCGCATGATCTCGAATGGGACCATTTCCACGGTGGCGGGCACCGGGACGCCGGGCTACGCGGGCGATGGCGGGCAGGCTTCGTTGGCGACCTTGAACTTTCCCTCGGGCCTGGCGCTGGACAAGGCCGGGAACCTATACATTTCCGACACCAAGAACCAGGTGATTCGCAAGGTCACTCCCGCCGGGATCATCTCGACCTACGCCGGCAATCAGGCGTTGGGACAAGGCTTCGGCTCCGATAACGTACTTGCCACCAAGGGGCAATTGTTCAACCCCCTGGGGCTGGCGGTGGATTCCGCCGGGAACCTGTACATCGCGGATTCGCATGCCGGCGCCGCCCCCAATACCCTCGGATTGATTCGCGAGGTCAACGCCAGCAGCGGCATCATCAGCACCGTGGTTGGGCTCGGCAATACCGCTTCGCAGTTGACCTGCCCGGAAGGGGTTGCGGTGGATGCTTCCGGCAACCTGTACATTGCCGACAGCGAGCTCCACGTGGTGGCGAAGTTTTCGGGCGGCGTGCTTAACCTGAACTTCGCGGGCAATGGCTATGAGGGGTTTAGCGGCGATGGCGGCCCGGCGGCGAATGCCGAACTGGGCGATCCGGTGGGCGTGACGACGGACGCCGCGGGCAACGTCTACATCGCGGATCCGACCAACAACCGAATTCGGAGAGTGACGCCGGACGGGATCATTTCGACGATCGCGGGGGAAACCAAGTTCGGCTACTCGGGCGACGGCGGGCCATCGCTAAGAGCGCAGATGTGGGCGCCGCGCGGCATGGCCGTGGATGCGAGCGGCAACGTCTATATCGCCGACACCGAGAATGACGTGATCCGTCAGTTGACGCCGAACGATCCGGCGATTACACCGGGCGGCGTCACCAACGCCGCCAGTTACCAGCCGCAGGTTTCTCCGGGGGCGCTGGCGTCGGTTTTTGGAACCGGCTTGAGCAACGGAACCTACACGGCCGGGCTGCCTTATCCGACCAGCCTGGGCGCATCCAGCCTGGGTGGGAGCGGGGTGAGCGTGAGGGTCAACGGCAAAGCGGCGCCGGTATTCTTCGTATCGCCGACGCAAATCAATTTCCAGGTTCCGTGGGAAACCGCGATCGGCACGGCCAGCGTGACCGTGTCGGTGGCGGGCGGCGTGAGCAATCCGGTTTCCGTGCCGGTGGTCACGGCGGGCCCGGGTTTGTTCGTGTCGGGAAGGTCGGCGGTGGTGCAGAATGCCGCCGATTACTCGCTGAACGGTCCCAGCCATCCCGCCGCGGCGGGCAGCACGATTATCGCCTACCTCACCGGATCGGGACCGGTGAGCCCGGCAGCGAACGACGGTGAGGCCGCGCCGCTAAGCTCGCTGGTCAATGCCACCGCGTCTCATAGCGTCGCGATAGGCCCGGCTGCGGCGGATGTGAGCTTCGCCGGACTGGCGCCCGGCTGGGCTGGCCTGGTGCAGGTCAACCTGGCGGTTCCGTACGGCCTCGCCACCGGCACCTACCCGCTCACCGTCACCATCGACGGGCAGACCAGCAACGCGGGCAACATCAGCGTGCGGTAACCACAACCGGTTTCGGATTCCACCACCGGCTACTCAGGCTCCCGGTTGAAGCGGCAGACCGCAATCCGGCTCCGCAATAGAGGCCGGGTCAACTCGCCGACACAATTCGCGCTCTGCTGCGCTATAATAGGAGCGTATCGACGAACCAAGGGAGTGGGCGAAAGCCCACTTTTTTGTTGGCGATCAACGATTTTATAGGGAAATGCGGGACGACGTGGCATCCAAGATCGAAGCAATCGCGACCCGTGTGGCGGCTTCCGAGGGGCTGGAAGTCGTCGAGGTCGCGGTGAAGGGCGGCGGCGCGAGCCGTCTCGTCCGCATTTCCATCGACAAACCAGCGGGCGTTACCCACGGCGATTGCGAGCTGGTTTCGCAGCAGGTGGGCACGATTCTGGATGTCGAGGACGTGGTGCCGGGCGGCCGCTACACGCTGGAGGTCAGTTCTCCCGGGGTCGAGCGCAAACTCGCCAAGCCAGGCGATTTTGCGCGCTTCCAGGGGAAGAAGATCAAATTGACGTTGCGCCAGCCGGTGGAGGGACGCCGTAACTGGGAGGGCACGCTGGCCGGTTTCGAGGATGGCCGCGTGACGCTGGAGCACGGCGGCGAGGCGCCGCTGACGGTTGCGCTGGACGAAATCCAGAAGGCCAACCTGAAGTTCGAGTGGTAAGCCCGCCGGAAGATCAAGAACCAGCACAAATTTCTATCGCAAGGACGAGGGCACTTTGGAGACCATCTTTCAATCCATCGAAATTCTGAGCAAGGAAAAAGGCATCGATCCGCAGATCATCTTCGACGCAGTGAAGGATGCCATGCTGATCGCCGCCCGCAAACACTACCGCACCAACGAAGACTA
>JBAVIH010000270.1:0-51959 GCA_049686695.1 Bryobacteraceae bacterium
GCGCAGCCCGAGCCCCGCGGCGGCAGCGATGGCGATTCCGGCCAGCGCGACCCTCCGCCCGGCGGCCCATGAGCGCGCCATCGCCCATCCGGAGCGGTCGCTTGGCGGATATCGCCGGCTCGAAAGCCGGTTGGGGCCCGGAGACTCCGGCGCAGCGGCCGAACAGAAACCCGGTGCGCAGGGGTCGCGAATCGCCTTCGAGGAACTGGGGACCCTGAAGATCGTCGATCTCAACACGCAGGAGCCGGACCCAGCGCCGTTCCTGCCGCCCGGGAACTACACTGTGGTGGTTGAGAAGGCCTCCTTCACGATTACCTGGGGTGCTCGATAGGTCTCGGACCGGGAGAACACATTCTTTGCTTGTGAGGCGGGATGGTTTCCTGCGCGCGGGACGGAAGGTGCCGCGACGGGCCGATTGGCAATCGGCCGAGGTTGACAACCTACCCCACTCAGTAACAACTTCCCACGGTCTTGGCACTAACGCCGACTAGACCGGCTATGTTCGATCACAGTTCCGAGGTAAAGGTGTAGTCGCCCGAGCCAACCAGGCAGATTACGCCACGTTCCGTTGCGCGGCTATCGAGGATGCCGGTCGCTTGATCCGGTCTGCGGCCGCTTTCCATCACCGAGGCGGGATTGGAGGCCGGGATTTCCAGCGTGCCGACAGACCCGGCAGGTATCCTCACATGCAATGCAAATCGATGCGCCCGGTGGGTCCAGGCACTCCGAATCTCGCCGAAGACCGACTGGTAAGATGCGGATGCACTCTCGATAGCGCCCACGGGAATCGGCCGGATTTGGATGCGCTCCGCATCCGGACGATCGAAATCGACATTGATGCCGGCCAGTCCGCGATAGAACCACTCTTCGGCGTGTCCCAGCATGAAGTGATTCTGCGAGCTGTTCGGATTGGTATCCCAGGCTTCGGTAAGAGTGGTGGCGCCGCGAGCCAACTGGTAGCCGTAACTCGGCGAATCGGTGCGCGACAGCATGTCGAAGAGCACATCGGAGCGGCCTCCATCGGTCAGCGCGCGCACGACGTAATGGAAGCCGATGTCGCCCGCGGTGACGTGATCTTGGTGACTGCGGATATCGTCGACCAGATGCCGGAGGACCGCTTTCTCATATCCGGGCGGCACCATGCCGAGCGCCAACGGCATTGCATTCGCGGTCTGGCTTCCCCGGTCGTACTCTCCGCGCTCGGGATGAAACAGTCTGGCATTAAAGGCGTCTCTCACCTGGGACGCTTCCGTGGCGTAGCTTTGCGCGTCCCCGGATCGGTTCAATACCGCGGCCACCTTACCGATCACGATCAAATCCTGATAGTAGATTGCGGTTGCCGTCAGCTCCTTGCCTGTAAGTTGCGATATCCCCGGCTGCCCTGGGCCGATGTCATACCAGTCTCCCAAACCGTACGAGAGAATGTGGCCGGTCGCCTTTCCGCGGAGATACCCGGCATAGGCGCGCATGGCTCCGTATTCGTCTGCCAGCAGACTCTTGTCTCCATAGAACTGATAGGCCGTCCATGGGCTCAAAATCGCGGCGCTGCCCCACTCGGGAGAATCGCGGAAGGCATTGCTTACTCCATGCCCGTCGACGAACGCCACGTATTCGGGCGCAATGCTGGGGACCATGCCATCGGCCAGCTGCGAGTCTCTCATGTCCTGAGCCATCTTTCGATACAGAGCGATCGCGTCGTAGTTGTAAAGAATAGACGGCCCGGCGAGATAGGTCTGCTCCAGCCAACCCAACTTTTCGCGGTGAGGGCAGTCGGTCAGCACGCTAACCATGTTGCTGAGCACTGCCATGTCGATCAAGCGATGGATCTGTCCGAATAAGGCACTGGAGGTCTCGAAGCTGCCCACCGTTTCCACGCTATCGTGAAGGAACTGGCCGCTCAGCGAAACAATTTGCGGTGTGTCACCCGCCGGCGCGCCGGGCGCACCCGCACTTTCCGCCCGCACGTAACGAAAGCCGTAGTAACTGAAGTGAGGATGCCACGACTCCTGGCGCCCGCCACCGAGGGTGTAGGAGAAACGGTTTGGCGATTCGATCGAAGCGCCGGCGCTATGTTGGGTGACCTGGCCGGAAGCATCGAGTAACTCACCGGCAATCATCTTGACCGTCGCTCCCCGGCGGCCGCGCACGGTAATCTCAGGCCACCCGCTGAAATTCTGTCCCAGGTCAAAGACGGTAACGCCCGGCTCAGGTTGCGCTGTCTTCACCGGGCGATAGGTGTACAAAACCTCGATCGGCGGAGACTGCTCCGCCACGAGTTCGCCGCCGGGACCCTGCACTTCGAGAGCCGGCTGCCAGCCTGCGTCGCGAAAACCGGGCCTGTCCCAACCCGCTTGTTCCTGGCGCGCGTCGTAGTCCTCGCCGCCATAGATGCTGGTGAAAGTAATCGGCCCAGGGGAGGTCCTCCACGTTTTGTCGCTGCCAACCACCTCGGTTGCTCCATCCGCGTAGCGCAGGTGAATCTGGAGGATCAGCTTGGGCTGCCCGAACGATCCGGTGAATTTGGTATACCGTTCTCGAAGTCCCGGAACATGATACATGCCGTTCCCGAGCAGGACGCCGACGGCATTGCGTCCAGGCATCAGCAGACCGGTAATGTCGTATGTGTCGTAAAAGACCCGCTTGCGGTAGTTAGTCCATCCGGGCGTAAGGACGGCCCTGGTCACGTTCCGGCCATTGATGTGGAGCTCGTACTGGCCCAGTCCGGAAACGAAGACCAGCGCCTGGCTGACTTTCTTTGACGCGGAGAATTCGTGCCGGAAGATTGGCAGGGGCTTAGTCGATTCCCGCGCTTGAGGTGAGTGTGCGTCGTCCGGCTCGGCAGCGATCCAGCGGGCCTTCCATTGGTCCGCGGCCAGCAGTCCGGTGGTGTACTCGGCGGGAGCGCTCCATGCGGAGGGGCGATGCTTTTCGTCCCACACGCGCAATTTCCAGTAATAGCGGGTAGCCGGCTGGAGAGGCTTGCCGCCGTATTCGATTTGAAACATTTGGGACGACGCGATCTCTCCGCTGTCCCAAGTGTCCGAGCGATCGCCAGCCAGGGACTGCGCGGAAGAAGCAACCAGAATCCGGTAAGCGGTCTGTTTGGCGCCGCGGGTCTCGGCGGCCACGGAACGGAGTTTCCAACTGAAGTGAGGACGCGCCGCATCGATTCCCAGCGGGTCGATTCGCCATTCACATTTCAGATGCTCAGGCAGAACGCTGCTCTGACTTGCAACGGTAGGGGGTTGGCACAGAGCAATTGCCGGGATCATCATGACCGCACAAGCGACGGGAACAACATCCTGCACGAACCGGTCCTTCCGCATGAACGATCGCACCTCCCGGACCACCGTTCATTATACTTGCGCTTCGCGAGGGCAACGCGCCAGAATGAGGGTTGCCGGTCGGCGCCCCATTAGTTTGAACCCTGTCTTTGCCGGCCGGCAAAATTCCCTCGGGAGAGCGACTCCAGGAACAATCGTATGTCGATTCCCTTTGCAACCGACTCGCGGATCGTGATGACGCTGGATGCGGGCGGCACCGGCCTGAAATTCTCCGCCGTGCGCGGCAACCGGCCGCTGATCGAGGCTTTCAGTCTGCCCAGCGAAGCGGCCGACCTGGAGCGCTGCCTGGGAAACATCGTGCAGGGCTTCGAAAACGCGAAGCAATCGTTGCCGGAGCCTCCGGTGGCGATCAGCTTTGCCTTTCCCGGTCCGGCCGATTATCCGCGCGGCATCATCGGCGATCTCGGCAACCTGCCGGGGTTCCGCGGCGGGGTGGCGCTCGGGCCGATGCTGGAGGACAGGTTCGGCATCCCGGTTACCATCAACAACGATGGCGACCTGTTCGTCTACGGCGAAGCCATCGCCGGCTTTCTGCCGTACGTCAACGGCCTGCTCGAAGAGGCCGGCAGTCCCAAGCGTTACCGCAATCTTTTCGGCGTCACGCTGGGCACCGGCTTTGGCGGCGGCATCGTTCGGGACGGGGAACTGTTCACCGGCGACAACTCGATCGCCGGCGAAGCCTGGTTGCTGCGCAACAAGCTCGACCCCGGCATCAACGCCGAAGAAGGCGCGTGCATCCGCGCCGTGCGGGGCGTCTACGCGCAGTGCGCGGGAATCGCCATCGACCAGGCGCCCGAGTCCAAGGGCATCTTCGATATCGGGATGGGGCTCGCCGCAGGGGACCGTGCCGCGGCCCTCGAAGCCTTCCGGCGGCTCGGGGAGGTTGCCGGCGATGCCATGGCGCAGGCGCTGACGCTGATCGACGGGCTGGGCGTGGTGGGCGGCGGCATCTCGGGCGCGCATCCGCTGTTCCTGCCGGCGCTGGTTGATGCGGTTAACGGGGTTTACGATTCCGGGCAACGCCGCCTGTGTGCGCGCGCGTATAATATCGAGGATCCGTCACAGCGCGAGCAGTTTCTGAGCGGCGAGACGCGCCAGATCCGCGTCCCAGGGTCGGCGCGCACGGTGGTTTACGATCCGCTGGCGCGCACCGCCATCGGCATCTCCCGGCTGGGAACCAGCGAAGCGGTGGCGATCGGCGCTTACGCGTTCGCCCTGCGGCGTCTTGGTGCCGAGCCTTCGGCCGAAAAGGGCTAAGGGCCAGGCTCGGTAGCACCGGCGGTCCGGCCGCCGGGGTATTTTCAGAGTGGAGGACAGACACAAAACACCGGCGGCAAAGACCGTCGGCGCTACAGATGCGTTTCGCACTTACGCGGCCGCAGTGCTGGTCCTCTGCGCCGCTGTGGCGTTGTGGGTCTTGTTCTTGCTGCCCGGCGGGCGCCCTCGCCGTCTGGCTGCGGTCATCCAGCTTGGAGGCCTTCCCCGGCGGCGGACCCGGCCGAGCGCCAGCCTTTCCAGGCTTTCGATGGCGGATTGAAGCCGCAGGCGCTCCTCTTTCAGTTCTTCAACGATCTTGGCAACGTCCATTCGCTGTCCCCCTCCAAGATCGGGACTCTCTTATCCCGAACTGGCGAAATATCGGAAGATTCCTTCGATTGTCTTTAGTATACACCGCGATTTTCAAGGGTGCATCCACTAATTTCGGGAATAATCCAGCACTGAATCTGGTGATTTATGCGAGCGGTTCCGTATCATCGAAGGCGGTACCTTCGATTGCGCCAAGGCGCCGGCGGCGGCTCCAGTAAGCATAGAACGGCAGGCCCAGCAGGATCAGGGCGATTCCCATCAGCGATTCCCGAGGCGAGTCCCAGAGCGTGGAAACGATGAGTACGCCAGCCACCAAAACAAATAATAGCGGCACAATGGGATAGCCGAGCGTGCGATAAGGGCGGCGTAAATCAGGCCGCTTGATTCGCAAAACGATCACCGCGGCGGCTGTCATTCCGTAAAGAATCCAACTGGCGAAAATTACATAAGTGAACAATTGGCTGTAGGTGCCGGAGAGCACCAGCAAAGCCGACCAGGCATTGAGTGCCAGGATGGAAGTGCCCGGCGTCCGGTGCTTCTCATTCACGATGGCGATGGCGCGAAAGAAGTAACCCTGGCGCGCGGCGGCGTAGGGGACGCGGGCGCCGCTGAGGATGGAGCCGTTGAGGGCGGCGAAGATGCTGATCATGGCGGCAATCGAAACGCCGCCGGCGCCGGCCGCGCCCAGGATGCGGCGCATCATCTCTCCCGCCACGCGCGGGCTCGCCCCCACCGCCTCCGGAGAGAGCACGCGAAAATAGGCGGCGTTGGCGAGCAGGTAAATGGCGATGACAGCGAGCGTCCCGCCGATCAGCGCGCGCGGCAGATTGCGCTGCGGATCGCGCACCTCGGAGGCCACCATGGCCACGTTGTTCCATCCGTCATAAGCCCAGAGCGCCGCCACCAGCGCGGCGAAGAACCCGGCCGCCGTAAGCGGCGCGGCGGAAACGGGCACGGCGGCGTGCGGGCTGCCGAATCCCAGTCCGGCCACGATGATGCCGGCGATCAACGCCACTTTGACCGCGGTCACCGCTACTTGCACGTCGCCGCCCAGCTTGACTCCGAAATAGTTCAGCCACGCGAGAGCCGCAATCAACCCGATCGCCAGCAACTGGCCCCAGTGCAAATCGAGCGGCGCTCCATTCGGCCCCAACGGCAGCGGAAACCGGTAGAATACGCGGTCCAGCGCCGGAAAGAAGTTGGCGAGGTAATAGAAAAAGCCGGTGGCCAGGGTGGCGATGGAGCCGCTCTTGGCCACCCACATCTGGGTCCAACTATAGAGGAATCCCCAAAGCGGACCATAGGCTTCCCGCAGGTACGCATATTCGCCGCCGGCCTCGGGGATGGCCGCGGCCAGTTCAGCGTAGCTCAGCGCGCCGGCCAGCGTCAGCAGGCCGCCGAAGATCCATACCACGAACACCCAGCCCGGCTTGCCGACGCGCAGGATCATGTCGTGGGGAACCAGAAAGATGCCGCTACCGATCACCGTGCCGACCACGATGGAGGCCGCGGCCCAGGGGCCCAATTCTCTTTTCAGTTCGATCGGAAAAGCCGGTTTCATCGCATCCTCGCCAGGGCGCGTCCCAGCCAGGACGCCGCCAGACCGCAACCGAAAGTGACGGTGGCTCCAATCATGACATACCAGGTAAACGCGACCGGGGTTTCGAAGCGGACCAGCAATGCCGCCGCGAGGCCGGCAACCACCCCGGCGATGGCGGCCCGTTCGCCCGGCCGCCGCGTCAGCACACCCAGCAGGAAGACGCCCAGCAGGGCGCCGGAAGGAATCGAGGCGATCGTCAGCCCGGCCTCGGGCACCGAGCGCGAATGACGCCCGGCGTAGCCGATCCCGACCAGCGCCGCCGCCCAGCCGACGGTGATCAGGCGCGCCCGCCGCACGGCCCCGGCTTCACCGGCTTTACCCGAGCCGCCGCCCAGAAAATCCACCACCACGGTTGACGAGAGAGCGTTCAGCGCCGCGCTCAGGTTGGCCATGGCCGCCGCCAGAATCGCCGCGATCGCCAGGCCCGCCAACCCGGGCGGCAGGCTGCTCCAGATGAATTGGGGATAGATGCGGTCGGCCGCCGGCGCGGCGCGGCCCAGGCCGCCATAGTAGACCCAGAGCAGGACGCCGATCAGCAGAAACAGGGTGAACTGAAAAGCCACCAGCGCCCAGCTCGCCAGCAGCGCTTTGCGGCTGTCCCGCTGGTTGCGCGCGCTGAGCAGCCTTTGCACCATGAGCTGATCGGTGCCGTGGCTGGCGGTGGTGAGGAAGCAGCCGCCCGCTATTCCGGCCCAGAACGTGTATGGGCGCGCCAGGAATTCCATGGTGGGAGCGAAGCGAAAGTCGAAGATGCCGAACTTGTGGGCCGCTCCCGCCACCGCCGCCGCGTGGGTCCAGCCGCCTGGAATCTTTCCCAGAATCACAACCAGGCTGAGCGCCGCGCCGAACACGTACAGGCACATCTGCACCACGTCGGTCCAGATCACCGCCGTCATGCCGCCTTCGAAAGTGTAGAACAGCGTCAGCCCCGCGATGAGAACGATGGAGGCCATTTCGCCGGTACCCAGCACGATGGAAATCACCAGCGAGACCGCAAACACGCGCACGCCCTCGGCCAGGGCACGCGTCACCAGGAAGATGGCCGCCGTCAGCTTACGGATGCGCTCGCCGAAGCGCCGGCGCATCAATTCGTACGCGGTGAACATCTCGCCGCGGAAATACTGGGGCAGGAAAAGGGCGGAGATCAGGATCCGGGCCAGCAGGTAGCCGAGCACCAGTTGCAGGAATCCCATGTTGCCCGTAAACGCCAGGGCCGGGGTGCCGACGATGGTCAGCGTGCTGGTTTCGGCGGAAACGATGGAGAGCGCGATGGCCCACCACGGGGCTTGGCGGCCTCCCAGAAAATACTCGCGGAGGCCCTTCTCGCCGCTGCGGAAGCGCGCGCCAAACCAGGTGATGCCGGCCAGATAAGCGGCGATGACGGCAAAATCGAGAAAATGCATGCGCGGGCGAACTCCAGGATAGCGTTGATTTGGTATGATTTGTGTTCGGAACCTGGCGGCTCGGAACGGAGTCGAATGTCTTGTGGTGGTCGCGAAGGCGGCAAGGCTCCGGTGTGGCGGAGGCTCCGTTGCCTGCCGCGGATCGAGCGCGAGGTTGCGAAACGGCGTTGAGCGGTTGATTATTCAAGACCAAACGGGAAACCATTCAGGAGGAGCACGTGCATCATCTCTCATCTAAGATCTGGAGCGGGCTGGCGGCAGTGGCGCTGGCGGCAGCTCTGGCGGGCGGCTGGACCATGCCGGCCCGCGCCCAGTCGGCTGCGCCTGCACAGGCCGCGCCGGCACAAAACGCCCCCGCCCAGAAGACCGTAAAGGACCAGGGCGAATACGACATCTACAACGAAGTCACCAAGGACATGCTGGCGAAGAATTTCGCCAAAGCCATCACCGATCTCGACACCTGGAAGCAGAAGTACCCGGGCTCGGATTTCAAGGATGACCGCGCGGTCTTCTACATCCAGGCTTATTCGGGCGGCGGGCAGCCCGCCAAGGCGCTGGATGATATCGGCCTGCTCCTGGCGAGGGATTTGAAGACTGTCCTGAACGACCCCAAGACCGGCGCCAGCCAGCAGTTGACGGTGCTCTACACCGCTACCGCGGCGATCACCCAAGTGCCCGCTCCGACTGCCGACGAGTTCGCCATCGCCACCAAAGCGGCGCAGCAGTTGTTGGACTACAACACCAAACCGGCCGGCGCCAGCGACGCGGACTGGGCCGCCGCGCAGGCAACCTTGCAGACGGCCGCCAAGAACGCGCTACTCTATATCGCGATGAAGCCCGGCGCGGATGCCATGCAGAAGGCCGCACAGGCGACAACGGCGGCGATCCAGGCAGCCAAGCAGCAACCTCCCGACACGGCCGAGGTCGCCAAGGACCGAGCCGCGGCTGAGGCGGCATACGAGACTGCGGAGCCTGCGTTTCTGGCCGCTCTGAAGCAGTATCCCGACAGCTCCCAGGTGGCCTACCAGTTGGGAGCCAGTGAGGTGGCCCAACAGGCCACCAACCCAGCCAAGATTTCTTTGGGACTCTATGAGATCGCGCGCTCCATCGGCATCGATCCGGCCAAGAGCGATTTCGATGCCGGCGCGCGCGCCAGGGCGGACGCCTATCTCAAGACCGTTTACGTGAAATACCACGGCGCGGACGATGGCCTGGATCAACTCAAGCAGCAGTCGCTCACGGCGCCCACCCCGCCGGCCGACTTCCACATCCTCAGCGCCTCCGAGGTCACGGCTGCCAAGGAGAAGGAATTCGCCCAAAAGTACCCCGATCTGGCCCTCTGGCTGAACATCAAGGCCCAACTCACCGACACGGGCGGCCAGGATTACTTCACCACGCAGCTCAAGGACACCGCGGTGCCGAAACTGAAAGGTACGCTGGTGGAAGGCAGGCCGGCCTGCCACTCCAAGGAGTTGCTGGTGGCCGTGCCGCTGCCGGACGCCAAGCCGCCCTACACGGCGGAAATCGCCCTCAAGCTCGACGCGCCGCTCACCGGCAAGCCGGACGATGACGTGGAGTTGACCTGGACGGACGGCCAGCCGAGTGCCTTCACCAGGGACCCGTTCCTGCTGACGATTGACGTGGAAAAGGCCAAGATCGACGGCTTGAAATTGTCCCCCTGCATTCCGCCCCCGGTTCATCATCCACCGGCAAAAAAGAAGTAACGAACAGGGCAGGCCACCCGCCTGCCCTGTTTCCACGGCTCCCGGAACCCACACAGCACAAAAAAGGCGAAGTATAGTTGCGCCCGCGCGAGCGTTCCGCTATACTCCGCAAGTACCACACTTAAAATGGATGACTTATGGTGTGGGCAGTAGCGGGCAGGAGGCGTACGTGGAGAAACTTGATCGAGCTTGGAGTAAGATGACGACCGCAGTCCTGGCTGGTCTGTTGGTCGCGGCGGGCCTTGTCCAGGTGGCCGGCGCCCAAAGCGCTCCAGCCGAGAAAAAGTATAAGGACGGCGAGTTCGACATTTACAGCGCGGCCGCCAAGGACGTCAACGGCCGCAATTTCGCGCAGGCCATCAAAGATCTCGATACCTGGAAGCAGAAGTTTCCCGATACCGACTTCAAGATCGAGCGGCAGACCCTCTATATTCTGGCGTATTCCGGAGCCGGCCAGGGCGACAAAACCGTGGACGCGGCGGCTCCCATGATCACGGCCGGCGTGGACACCGTGTTCACCGATCCTCAGGCTGGACCCGGCCAGGCGATCCGGGTGCTGTTTGCGGCTGTCACTGCCATCGTGGGCATCCCCAACCCGAGCGCCGCCCAACTGGCGATCGCCGACAAGGCCGCTCACGCGTTGCTGGATTACAACCGTAAGCCGCCAGGCGCGGACGGGAAGCCGATGAGCGACGCGGATTGGAACAGCGCGCGCATCCAGTTACAACCTCCGGCCAAAGCGGCTCTCCTGTACATGGCCATGCTGCCCGGCAACCAGGCCATGGCCAAGGACCCCAAGGACTGCGTGGCTGCCCAAGCCGCTTACTCCAAGGCGCTGAACGATTATCCGGACCAGACCGCCATTTCCTACAATCTGGGACTCGCGCTCAGTTGCCAAAGGAAGAACTCCGAAGCCGTCTATGAGTTCGAGCGGTCCGCGGTTCTCGACGCGACGCTCGGCGGAACTCAACCCGATCCGGGCAAGATCAAGACCTTCGCCGACAGCGCTTACACCAAAGTCCACGGCAGCGATGAAGGCCTCGCCCAGCTCAAGGATCAGGTCAAGGCGGCGACGCTCTGGCCCGACGGCTACCACATCAAGACCGCCACCGAGATCGCCGAAGAAAAACAGAAGGAATTCGAACAGTCGAATCCACAGCTTTCGATGTGGATGAAGATCAAAGCCGCGCTGAGCGACAGCGACGGCGTGGCGTACTTCGAATCGCAGCTCAAGGGCGCCGCCGTGCCGAAGCTCAAGGGCGTGCTGATCGACGCCAAGCCTGCCTGCAAATCCAATACTCTTTTGGTCGCCGTGCCGCTTCCCGATGCGCAGGGAGAGCCCGTCGCCGAAATCGCCCTCAAGCTGGATCCGCCGCTCACCGGCAAGCCGGCGCTCAACGTCGAAGTGCAGTGGGAAGGCCTGCCCAGCGCGTTCGCGCCGTCTCCCTTCCTGCTCACCATGGACACCGACAAAGCCCAGATCGACGGGCTGAAGGTTACCCCCTGCGTTACGCCGGCGCGCCCGGTAACGAAGAAGAAATAAGCGCGTAAAGCACGCTGGCGCGACGAGCGCCGGCGCGACGGCAAAAACACCGGCGGCAAGACCGCCGGCGTTACGGGCGTGCATTTCCCCGTAGCGCCGGCGGTCTTTGCCTTAAAGCAAGTCCTGATTCAGCACCGCGGCCAGGCGGGCGCCGGCGCGTTCGATCTGCAGTTCGATCACCGGGTCGGCCCGGCGTTCGTAGTCCTCGCCAATCTCCACGGGCACGCCAGGCGCGGCGCCCGGCAGCCTGCCGTAGACCATCTGCTGCGCCAGTTTGTGGGCCTGCTCCGCCCAGTCGCTCACAGTGCCCTTGGCGAACTTCCTGCGGTGGCGCGCGGACGCGGCGGAAAGCCTCGGGAACAAGTCGTCCTCTTTGCCCATCCGCGCCAGCAGAGTGCCATCCCACAGGCTGTGCAGGTTGCCGGGGTTGCCCTGGAACACGATGTGCACTTCGTTGCCGCCGCGATCGCCGTTGTTGGCGCTGTGCAGGGGCTGGTGCAGGTCGCCGACGAAATGGATGACGAACATCAGCGCCTCGCGCCGTTGGTCGGCCGCCAGGGCCGGGTCGCGCAGCTTCGCCCGCATGGCGGCAATCGCCGCAATCACGCAATTGCCGTTGGGGCAATCCCGCGCCATGTCCAGGCCGGGCTTGTCGATGGGGATGTCGACAAAATGCCACGGCCCGGTCTGCGGCCGGCTGCGGCGGATTTGATCCGGCCAACTGGAAACCGACGCCATAGTGCTGCCGGGCCCCAGAATCTCGTCCACCCGCGCGCGCGCTTGAGGAGTCAACTGGGCTTCGGCGGTGCGGGCCACCAGATCGTGGCCTTCCGGGCCCCAGGCAAGGGCCGGTAAGCCGGCGCAGAGCAGCGCCAACAGCCGGTATTTGCGCATTCCTCCGCAAGGGTAACACAGGATACGGGGATCTTTGATGGCACTCCTGTATTCGCTGGCTTCGAACTCACTTGTAGTACATGATGCCATCCACCAGCAGTTCCTTGGGGTCCGCTCTTCCGCTTCCTCCCAGCGTTCCGTCGGGCTTTAGAAAATAGTGGAGAGTCATGACCTTTCGACCATCGTCATCGTAGTAGCTGTCGACAATGCTGCGAGTGCCGGGTTCCTGCCGGCTGCGTGGGCTTGCTGGCTCGTCATACACGCGACGCACTTGCAGGCTCGCCCGGCGCGCCGGATAGCCACCTTGGTTGGAGTTGAACTTGCCCCGCAGTTCGTAGTCCGATATTCTGATCCTGGGGGCTTTGTTCATGGGCGAACCCGATCTGGAAGGGCTGGCGCTTGACTATTTGGACAATCTGATCGGGTTGGAAGATCTCGAAGGTCCCCTGCTGGACCTTGAGCCTCCGCAGGAAAACGCTTTGAGCGGGAAACTGGTTGGGTTGTTGGCCGAGGCGTCTCACGCGCATTGGACAGAGGACGAAATTCGCCAGGAGCTGGCGAGCGCGGTTTATCCTTTTTTGGCATCAGAGACTCATGCTGGCGATCCAAGTCCGCTACCAATGGCGCAGAGTGAATGGGCTGAAATCAAGGCGTGCGCCTGATCAGCAAAGGTACCTGTGTCAATAAGACTCCGTCCAGCCAGGCCTGAACCCAATACGTTCCAAACAGCGTCGCTTCAAAATTGAACTCTGTCCCCAAGTAGTACCCTCCGGGTGAGTCTGCGTCAAGTTTGCGTCCGTAGACAAACCTGTGGGGCGAAGCAATTGCCGGAACGGTTTGATCCGGGGCCACTGTCTGGATGACGACGGAATGGGACGTGACATCGGGGCCGGCTTCGTGCAAGGTCAATAGCGAAAAGAAACGCACGTGAGCGCGGTCCCCAGGGAGTCCTATTGCGTCTAGTATGCGAACAGCCGTTGGACGATTGTTTTCCCTCTCCCAAATCAGGGACTCGCACACGAGCAAGCTGGTGGTGGGCACGCGTAGAAGCTTAGCAGATTAACGGGCACTCGTCCAACTCAGCTCAACCGGCGAGCCCCGAGTAATTCGATAGCTCCTGGATACCCGGCCGCGGAGCCCGCAGCACCATCGCGCTGTCCTGCTGGTCGTCTTCTTCGGGCTCGACGTAAAGGTGGACGTAATAGCTGGCCAGGCCGCAACCCGCCAGCAGCACCAGCAGGATGCCGAGCCAGCGCAGCGTCTTGGCGTTCCAGGCGCGCGCGCCGTCCACCGCCGCGGCGGTGGCTCTGACCACCGAGAACGCCGCTCCGCCTCCCAGCAGCAGCTTGACTTGCCACTCCATATAATCGAGGTGGCTCTGCCCGCCCACCTGGCTCCACAGCACGTAGACGGCGATCAGGGCGATCAGAAACTGGGTGGCGTAAGCGAGGCGGAGGAGGGGCGGTGGCATCTGGCGGCGCCGAACCTCCATCTTACGCGATCCCGGGAGCGCGTGCGGCGGAACGGAATTCGGAGGCGCCTATTCGGCGGCCACCTGGGCGGTTACCTGGAAGGTGCCGAGGAATCCGCTGCGGCGGTACATGCTGGTCCAGGTTTCGCCCAGCGCGTCTCCCTGGTAGGAATCTTCCAGGGTATAGGCCGGCATGGCGTGCTCCAGTTTGTTGAGCGGCGGATAGAACACATCCTCGTTGCCGCAGATATGGTCGCCGGAGTTGAGCGCGCGGGTCCGGATGGTGGCGAGCGTTCCGGCAGTCAGCGTGGCGGCGCCACCGTGAATATTTCCGTTCTCGATGGTGAACTCCACGGGCTGGTAATCGATCCTTACGACGTGGTCGAGCAGATCGCCCGCCTGCGCCTTGGCAAAGCTCACCAGCGCCACCCGCTGGGCTGCGCCGGCGCGGCTGTCGACGATCAACACCGCCACCGCCGGGTTGACCGGTTCGTACGGGTTGCCCAGCGTATGCTCGGCATGGACTACGCCCGCCACAGTCAGGCCGGCCAGATTCACGCCGTCCCAGTTGCCGCCGGCGATCTTCCACGCGAACACCGCTTCCCGGCCGTTCATTTCGATCTCGCCGTTGGCGAAGCACGGGCCCGTGTAAACGTCGGCGGTACGAGCTTCGATGTAGTTGCCGGTCAGGCCGTCTGCGGGAATGCTCGCGGCCGAAGAGACTATGGCTGCCGCGCCCACAAGCGCAGCGGCGCACAAAAACATCCGCATCCCAGTAATCCCCCTCTGTTTCGATTATAACCGGTGGCGAAGCCGCCGTATTTGACGCTGCGCGCGCCGGGCAAAGTAAGGGGGATGCCGTTCGTGCACGATTCCCCGCTCGCGCTCCGGCGCCCCTTGTTGCCGCTCTTTCTCGCGAGCCGCTCTAGGAGCCGGCCGCCGCGGCTGGCGCGGTCTTCCGGCTTTGGAAGCATTCGCGGCAATACACCGGGCGCCCTTGTGTGGGTTTAAAGGGCACCGTGGTCTCGCGCCCGCACTGCGAACAGGACGTGTGGGTTTCGCTCTTGGCGAAGCCACCAGGTCCCGATCCGCCCTGGCGCTTGGCCTTGCAGTTCTTGCAGCGCTTAGGCTCGTTCTTGAAGTTCTTGTCGTGGTAAAAGTGTTGTTCACCCGCCGTGAATACGAAGTCCGCGCCGCAGTCCACGCACTTGAGAACGCGATCCTGAAATTCCGCCATAACTGGCCCCCGTTGACGACCCTGACTTGCCGTCCCGATTCATGGCGGCGGAGACGCGAATCCCCGCCGCCTCTTGCCTATTCCACGTCCCGGCGAGTCTTCTTCCGGTTCCGTTTACGGGCCAACGCCTGCTTGACCCGCGCCTTCTCACCCGGTTTCAGGTAAAAAGAGTGCCGTTTGACTTCCTTGATGATGTCCTCTTGCTGGACCTTGCGCTTGAAGCGGCGCAACGCATTTTCGAGCGTTTCACCATCCTGCAGCTTCACTTCAGCCAATCGAAAAACACCTCCCCACTACACCTAAGACTCCAGTGCCGGAGCGGGGCCTTCCCCGAGCCAGATCCACCCTTTTTCGAGGGGGCGGACACGGCTCCGCAAAATTCCCTAACCATGCACAGAAGGTACTGATATCATAGGTGGTTGAGCGCCAAAGTCAAGTCCAAAGTTCGGCCCGGCGCGGCCCGAGTCCGGCCCGAATCGGTGAACCGTTTTCTTTTCAGAAACTTAGAATGAAATGGAAAATGTCCTCGCAATTCTACTTGCCGGGGGCGCCGGGGGGCGCCTCCACCCGCTGACCAGGGAAACCGCCAAACCCGCGGTCCCTTTTGGCGGCGTCTATCGAATCATCGATTTCACCCTTTCGAACTGCATCAACTCGGGCGCGCGCCGGATCCTGGTGCTGACGCAATACAAAGCGCTCGACCTGATTCGCCACGTGCGCGACGGTTGGAACATACTGTCGCCGGAGCTGGGGGAATACATCGAAGTGCTGCCGCCCATGCAGCGCGTGCATGACGACTGGTACCGGGGCACGGCGGACGCGGTATTCCAGAATTTTCAAAGCATCGAAGCGGAGGCTCCCGAGCTGACGCTCATCCTGCAGAGCGACCACATCTACAAGATGAACTACCGCGAGATGCTCGAATGCCACCGGCACCACCAGGCCGACATTACGATCGCCACCATTCAGGTTCCGCCCGAGGAGGCGGTCCGATATGGAGTCGCCGAAATCGACACCGACCACCGCATCGTGGGATTCGAAGAGAAGCCGCAGCACGGCCATCCCAAGCGCTCGCGCTTCGATCCCGCCATGGTGAGCGCGTCGATGGGGATTTACGTCTTCGACACCGAAGTGCTGTTGCAAGCCCTGCACGAGGACGCCGAGGACGCGGACTCGAGCCACGATTTCGGCCACGACGTGCTGCCGCGGCTGTTGAACCGGTGGCGCGTGATGGCTTACGATTTTCGCGACATGAACGCCAAGCAGGTGCGCTACTGGCGCGACGTGGGAACGCTCGACACCTACTACGAAGCCAACATGGATCTGGTGGACGTGGAGCCGCTGTTCAACCTCTACGACCGCCGCTGGCCCGTCCGCACCAACCTGACGCAGCAGCCGCCGGCCAAATTCGTCTTCGCTCAGGAAGGCCGCCGCATGGGCGTGGCGATGGACTCGATCGTCAGCGCCGGCTGTATCGTTTCCGGCGGCCGCGTGGTCCGTAGCGTGCTCTCGCCTGGCGTGCGCGTCAACAGTTATTGCGAGGTGGAGTATTCCATCCTCATGCCGAACGCGGAGATCGGCCGCTGGAGCCGGCTGCGGCGCACCATCGTCAACACCGGAGTCAAGATTCCGGAGTCGAGCACCATCGGTTACGACCTGGAAGCCGACCGGGCGAAAGGCTATACCGTGACCGAAGCGGGAGTGGTGGTGGTGGTATGAGGTGGGGCACGCTTCAGCTTGCCAGCGCCCGCTTGCGGGCGCATTTTTTCAAGGAGCACTTCTAACATGAGAATCGTAAGCACGAATCTGGGCGCGCCGGCGCAGGTTTCCGGCGGAAAGGCGTTCTGGCAATGAAGAAAGTAGTCCTGCTGCGCCACGGCGAAAGCTCGTGGAACAAAGAGAACCGGTTCACCGGCTGGACCGACGTGGACCTTTCCGACAAGGGCCGCCAGGAGGCCGGCGAGGCTGGCGCCGTGCTGAAGGCCGGCGGTTACACCTTCGACGCAGCCTACACTTCGGTGCTGAAGCGCGCCATCCGAACGCTGTGGATCGCGCTCGACGAATTGGACCTGATGTGGATTCCGGTCTACCGGTCGTGGCGGCTCAACGAGCGCCATTATGGCGCGCTGCAAGGCTTGAACAAGGCCGAAACGGCGGCCAAGTACGGCGAGGCGCAAGTGAAGATCTGGCGGCGCAGTTACGATGTCCCGCCGCCGCAGCTTACGCCCGACGACGAGCGTTTCCCCGGCCACGACCCTCGTTATAAGAGCTTGACCGCCGACGAACTGCCGCTCACCGAATGCCTGAAGGATACCGTGGCGCGCTTTCTGCCGCTGTGGCGCGAGACCATCGCTCCCGCCATTCAAAGCGGGAAGAAGGTGTTGATCGCGGCCCACGGCAACAGCCTGCGCGCGCTGGTCAAGTACCTCGACAACATCTCCGAGGCCGAGATCGTGGAACTGAACATCCCCACCGGGATGCCGCTGGTGTACGAACTGGACGATGACCTGAGGCCGCTCAACCGCTACTATCTGGGCGATCCCGAGAAAGTGAAAGCCGCCATGGCAGCCGTGGCGGCGCAAGGCAAGACCAAATAGGGGCCGGGCACGCCCGGCCCGCCGCCTCAGTGCGCAGGCCAGGGGCCCGCGGCGCCATGCGATAATCACACTTTAATGACCTGGTTCCGGGTTCGCGTGCCGGCCTCCAGCGCAAATCTGGGAGCGGGCTTCGACGCCTTGGGGATGGCCCTGGGCGTCTATCTGACGTGTCGTTTCCGGCCGAGCGCGGCGCTGGCTATTCGCGCCGAAGGGCGGGACGCGGCTGGCATCCCCACCGGCAGCGACAACCTCATCTGGCAGACGGCCGTGTCGGTGGCCGAGAGCCATGGCTTGGCGATGCCGCCGATCGAGCTCGAAATCCAGAACGAGATTCCCATCGGCAAGGGCATGGGCTCGAGCGCCGCCGCGCTCACCGCCGGCGTGGTGATCGCCGACCGGCTGCTCGAATTCGGCTGGAAGCCGCTGCGCATTCTGGACGAAGCCGCGCGCCTGGAAGGCCATCCGGATAACGTGGCGGCCTGCACGCTCGGCTCGATTGTGGCCAGCGCCATCGATGGCGGGGGGGTGGCGCGCGCGGTGCGCATGGAGTTGCCGCAGCGCTTCGGCGTGGGCGTCGTGGTGCCGGATTTCGATCTGCCCACCGCCAAGGCGCGCTCCGTGCTGCCCGACAGCTACAGCCGCGAAGACGCCGTGTTCAACGTGCAGCGCGCCTCGCTGTTGATCGCCGCGCTATCGGCGGGAGCCACCTGGGCCTTTCCGGCCGCGCTCGAAGACCGCTTCCATCAACCCTACCGCATTCCGCTGGTGCCCGGCCTCGGCGAGATCCTCAAGCTGCGCGCACCCGGCCTGCTCGGCTGCGCGCTGAGCGGCGCCGGACCTTCCATCCTGGTGTTCTACGAGCGCGGCTGCCAGGACGTCTGCGGGCTGGTGCAACAGATCTTCCGCCTGCACAATCACGAATCCGAAATCCTGCTGGCCGGCATCGCCGATCATGGATTCGAGTTGGTGGAAGAAACCCCGAACGGGTGACGACGTTCTGAGGTCGCTGTTTCCCTGGGCTCCGATCAGTAGTGGAACCGGCAGGCGAGAATCCGAATCTTGTCTTCCTGCACTTGGAAGACGAGCCGGTGTTCTTGATTGATGCGCCTCGACCAACAACCCGACAGTTCGTGCTTCAAGGGCTCTGGCTTGCCCGGACCGGAAAACGGGTCCCGTTGAATTTCACGAACCAGTCGCATGATGCGAAGTGCCTGCGCCCGGTCCTTTTCGATCCACCAGGCCAAATCCTCGAAGGCCGATGCGTCAAATTCTAAGTTTCTCAACCACAGCCTCGAGTGAGAGTCCGTCCTGGCGTTGTCTTGCGGCCAGCAGGCGTTGCTTCATCGTCTCGGACTTGAGGAGGTATGCTGTTTCCCTTTCCGATTCGATTTCGCGCCAGAGCTCGATCGGGACAATGACGGCAGTCGGTTCGCCAGCCTCATTGGAGACGATCTGGACTCCCGTGTTTTCCATGCCTTCAGTGTACCGCCCCCCGCCATGGCCTGACTGCCTTCGAGGCGAAAAACCGGAAAAAACGGGACAGGCTCCTGAACTGCGTAGATTTTCTGAGGGGCCCAGGTTTCCTCGGGCTGCCGTTCCCGGTCCGGGTATAATGGTAGCAGTGAATCTGACGATCGACCTGGATCTGGAGGAGGACGGCCGCTGGATCGCCGAGGCTCTCGAGCTTCCTGGCGTGATGTCTTACGGCCAGAGCCGGGACGAAGCCATCAGCAATGTCGAGCGCCTCGCTATCGAAGTGATTGCCGACCGCATCGCCCACGGTGAGCTTCCGTCTTCGGCCCTCGGCGTTGCTTTTACGATTCCGGATGAGCAACTGGCCCGCCAGTAAGGCAAAGCGGGTCCTCGCCGCGCTGGAGAGGAATGGCTGGCGAGTGAAACGCCAGCGTGGTTCTCATCGGCTGCTTACACGTCCGGACTGGCCGGACTACGAGTTCACATTTCACGATCAAGAAGAGATTGGACCGCGGATGTTGGCGCGAGTCGCCAGGCGGACAGGAGTGAAACCGGAAGATCTCTGACCCCCTGGCGGCCCGCTCGAGAAATACCGCCGCCCGCCGTGGCCTGACTGCATTCGGTTGCATCAGCGCGGCTGGGTTTGCTATAAACGCTTGAGTTCCCGCAACGAAGTGGGCTCGTCCGTATGCCGGAGAAGAAGAAACCATCGTCCGCCAAGAGCGATGAGAAGCGCACGCCGGCTCCGCCGGCCGCGGAACCTGGGAGCCCGCAACCGGCGAACGACGCCGATCGGCAGTTCCGCGCGTTTGAAGCCGCCATGAAGCAGTTTCACGAACGGCACATGGCCCAGGCGCGCGAGTTGTTCACCGCCGCCGCCGGCGGCCCCGAACGCGACGTGGCGAATCGGGCGCGGCTGCACATGGCGATGTGCGACCGCCGCCTGCAGCAGGAGACCGTGAGACCGCAATCGGCCGAGGACTACTACAACTATGGGGTGGCGCTGATTAACACGCGCAAGCTTTCCGAGGCGCGGCAACACCTCGAGCAGGCCCTGGCCATGACCCCGCAAGCCGATCACGTTCACTACGCTCTGGCGCTGGCGCAAGCTCTCTGCGGCGACCTGGAAAACGCCCGCGGCCACCTGGAGCGGGCCATCGAACTGGAACCGCGCAACCGCATCATCGCGCGGCAGGACGCCGATTTCGCGCACGTCGCCAGGCATCCGATGTTCGACGCACTGCTCTATCCTGAAAAAAAGGGCTGGTAGCGCGGCACTCGGCCGCGCGCCGATCATATGAATCGAAAAGCACCTCTGCGCGTGGTCGCCATCGGCGGCGGGACCGGGTTGTCGGCCCTGCTGGAAGGGTTGAAGCGCTACACGCGGCCGGGCGGCCCGTCGCAGCCCGCGATCGATATCACCGCCGTCGTCACGGTGACCGACGATGGAGGATCGAGCGGCCGGCTGCGGCGCGAGTTCGACGTGCTGCCGCCGGGCGACATCCGCAACTGCATGGTTGCGCTGAGCGAGGATTCCGGCCTGCTGGGCCGGCTCTTTCAGTACCGCTTTGCGACTGGACGCGGGCTCAAGGGCCACAGCTTCGGCAATCTTTTCCTGACCGCGATGACGCACGTCATGGGCGAATTCGCCGGTGCGGTGCGGGCGTCGTCGGAAGTGCTCAAGATCGGCGGCCGCATCTTCCCTTCCACCGACGCCAACGTTTCGCTCGAGGCCGTGCTGGCCGACGGCACTCGCGTGGCCGGCGAAACCCGCATCAGCCACAGCCGGAAAAAGATCCGCGCCATCCGTCTGCGGCCTCGCGGAGCGCGGCCTCTGGCGGCCACGCTGCGAGCCATCGCCGCGGCCGACGTCATCACGCTGGGGCCCGGATCGCTGTTCACCAGCGTCATCCCGAACCTGCTGGTGGAGGGCATTCCCGCCGCCATTCGCCGTTCACCCGCAGTCAAGGCCTGCTTCATTAACCTGATGTGGCAGCCCGGGGAAACCATGGATTTCCGCGCCAGCGATCACGTCCACGCCATCGAGCGCCACGCCGGCGGGAAGCTTCTGGACTACGCCGTCGTGAACACCAGGCCGATTCCTCTGGCGATGAAGAAGCGCTACGCGCGGCAGGCCGCATTGCCGGTGGAAAACGATCTCGCCACGCTCGAAAAGATGGGTCTCAAGGTAATGACCGGCGACCTGGCGCAACTCACCGGGAAAATCCGGCACGATCCGGCAGCCACTGCCGCCATGGTGGTAAAGTTAGCCCAGGAGGGCCGCCGGCGTAGTACCGGAAGTTAACCGCTGGGCGCGCCGGACCAGCACGAGTTCTGCGCCGTCGGTCTGGAAAAGCTATTTCTCAGCTTTGGAGAATCCTCGTAAATGACGGCAAATAAGCCTGTTGTTGCCAATATCCCGGCGTTGCCGGGGCCTTGACAAGCCAGCCTATGGCGAATCGGCGGGCAACGTTTTACGCGCCATTTCCAGGCCGAATTCCGGCGGACAGCCTCGCCGGATTGCCCCGGTGCGGTAAAAGCGTGATAGCAGACTGGGGTAGTATACACTAACTAATATCAACCGTTTCTATAACTATTTGGCAACATTTCGTCAACGTTTTCTTTCACATATGCTCAGGTTGTGATATTATAATGAGCGAAAATGGGCTGAGGTAGCTCCTTGTATTGCCGGTATTGCGGGATCGAAATCGGTTCGTCGCGTCTCCTCACGGATACGTCGTTCTGCTGCGACGCTCACGGTCAAGCGGAAAGTGAGCGGCTCAGCAGGCTGCGCGAGCACGCGAAAGCTACCGCCGTGCTCGCGCCACCCGTCGCGCCGGCGCTTGCTCCGCCAGCACCGCAAAACGGTTCACCGCGGAAGCCGCATACCAAACTCAAACTGAGCTACACGGAACAGATGGAAAGGCTCGGGGCTCTGGATGCGATTCTGCCGCCCGCCATGCCGCCGCTCGCAGCAGCCCCGCCGCCGCTGGCCGGAGTGGCGTCGTTGTGGGCGACGGCAACCGAACGGCTCACCAAGCCCAAAACGCGTGGCCGCCTTTACGCACCGCTGTCGGTGAATCCGGAACTTCCCGCCTTCGCCATGAGTCTGCGCCGAACCGCGGACGAAGCGTGGATGCCGCTGCCGGCCGCCGCGCCGGTGGAGCGGATGTCGGTAGCGCGCGCCATAGTTGGCCGTCTCTGCGCACAGCAGGCGGATCCGGAATTGCCCGCCTTCGCCATCGGTCTTCCCGAGCCCATGCCGGCGAGAGCCGCGGCGGATGAAGCGTGGATGTCGCTCCCGGCCGCCGCGCCGGTGGAGCGGATTACAGCGGCCAGCAGCGCCGACGCTATAGCTTTCCCCTGTTTCAGCGCACTGCAGCCAGTGATGGGATCGCTCGCCCTGGCGGATCCGGTTTCCACCATGGCGGCGGATACCTGGCACGCCATCCCCGAGCCGCGGGTGGCCGCACCGGTTCCAAGCACGGCTGGACCAATGCGGACCGTCGGCGTCGTGGTTCCCGCGGCGCACCGGTCGGTTCATCGCGGATATTTCCCGGAAGGACCGGAACGGGCGGCGCCGGCGTTGCCGGATGCCTCGAGCGCCCGCTCCCTGGCTACGCCGGTTTCCGGCACGGTTCCCGCCGCGCCACCTTTGCGCCTGCCCCGGTTCGGCGGTAGCCCCATGCCGAAGCAGGGATTGCCCTCGGCGCCATTCGTAACAACTGCGGCACACCCAGCCGCGGAGACCGCTATGCCAACCCAAATCCAGCAAGCGCCCGTGTCTACCATCGCCCTTCGGCCACCACAACCACTGGAGCCGATCAAGCCCGCGACTCTGGCTTTGGCACAGCTCATGCCGCTCGAGTACTTCTGCTCGCGGGGGCCGCGTGTGGCTGCCCACGGCATGGGGTGGATCATCCCGTCGATGGCGGTCACGGCTCCGCGTTTCACGGCTCCTCTCTCGGTCGAACGGTTGGAACCGCTGCCGCTGCTGCCAATCCGCGAAAAACGCAAGAAGCCCACGTTCGCGGAAATCTTCAGCCTCCCCGAAGCCAGCCGGCGTTCCACGGTAATTCGCGATGTGAGTAAACTGATCGCGGCCTGCCTGGTCGTCGGCGCGCTGCTTTGGTTCGGCACGAGCTACCTGCGGTCCAACCACGACTCCGGCGCCGGGCAGATCCTGTCGGCGGAAGACTCGCTCGCCGCCCGTGGTACCTTAGCCGCCGAGAACCAATCGGGCGGCATTATCAACCGCGTCCGCTCGGCTATTTCCAACCGCGCCGAGGTGCATCTGGGCGATGGCTTCCATAGCGGCATGGCCGCCTGGGGCGCCCCGCAGAACTCCTGGGCCCAGGGTTGGGCCCGCCACCCGGAAGGATATGTCACACCGGGTAAGCTGGCGCTGTTCCGGCCCAGCATTCGATACACCGACTATCGCCTCGAATTCTTCGGGCAAATCGAATCCAAGAGTTTGGACTGGGCTGTGCGCGCCAGCGACGACGCCAATTATTACGCCATGAAGTTCGCTTCGGACGGCCCCGGGCCGCGTGCGGTCGTGAGCATGATCCACTATCCGGTCGTGGCGGGCGTAAAGGGCACTCGCGTGGTCACTCCCCTCAACGTCATGATCCACGAACACACTGCCTACCACGTGGCGGTGGATGTGCGCGGCGATCGGATCACCACCTCGATTGAAGGCGAGGAGGTCGACAGTTTCGTGGATGGCACGCTGGCTCGCGGCGGGATCGGCTTTTTCGCCGATGCCGGCGAACAGGCCCGCCTGTACTGGGTGAAGGTTTCCAAGAATGAAGACTGGCTGGGACGGGTTTGCGCCTTGCTGAGCGGCGGCAGTTCGAACAGCGCGCTGTTATGGCCCCCGGCCGGTATGCCTCAAAGCCCCGATTCCGGGACTCCGATGCCGACCAACCAATTGGCTTTGGCGGCTGGTTTTGGCTTTATGCGCCGCAACGCATTCAGCAGAATCTCGGATCACCGGAGGTTTTCGTCATGGCGTTCCTGAGTGGCTCGGACAGCGGCTTGAATAGCTTGGGTCCCCTCCTGGACCCCGGCGTGACCTCGATCGACCAGCCCACCAAGTTACCGGACCGCAGTTCCAAGACCCTCTCTCGCGCCGTAGCGCTTCATTTGGAAGGCAAACGCGAAGCCGCCGCCCGGACCTTGAGCCGGGCCATCGAGGCCGGCGAACACGACCCGGCTCTATACGCCGCGCTGGGGCACGTGCAGTTCGAGTTGCGCGATTTCGAACACGCCGCCGCCAACTACCGGGCGCTGCTGGAGTTGGATCCGGCCCACCGCACGGCACAGTACAACCTGGGCGTGTGCCTGGGAAACGCGCAGCAATGGAAATTGGCTTCCGATGCCTTTCGCCAGTCTCTGGCAGCCGATGCCACCCGCGTGGATGCGCACCTCGGCCTGGGGATTGCCTTGATTCGGGCCGGCAGCCCCGCGCAGGCCCAGGAATCGCTCGATAAGTATCTCTTTCTGTTCCCCGATCATGAACCGGCGATGTTCGCCCGTGCCGTGGCCCTGCAACAACTCGGCCGGCACGGCGAAGCCGTCGAACAGTACCGCAAAGTGCTGGCGCGGAATCCGCGCAGCGAGGAAGCCCTGTCGAATCTGGTGGCCCTGTTCCTGGACCGCCGCGACGGCGAATCCGTGCGCCGCTACGCCGCCATGCTGGCCGAACTGCGGCCGGGTTCGAGCGTGGCGCTGGAAGCCCTGGCCACGCTGGCCTTCGCCGACGAGGACTATCCGGCTGCCGCGCGCTATGCCCGCGAACTCGCCACCGCCATGCCCGGCCGGTACGAGAACTGGTTCAACCTGGGCGTGGCTCATCACCAGATGGGCGATCTCGAAAGCGCCGCCGACGCCTACACGCGAGCCGCCGCGCTCAACCCCTCCTCCGCCCCGGCGTTTCTCAACCTGGGTGTGATCCGCCAGGAACTCGGCGATCTTCCGGTGGCGCGCGACTGTTACGAAAAGAGCCTCGCGCTCGATCCCGATCAGCCCAGCGCGACCTGGAACCTGGCGCTCGTGCTCGAACAACTGAACGACCGGCAGCGCGCCGAAAGCCTCTACGCGCAAGTCCCCGAGACGGCGTTCGAATGGTGCGACGCGCATTTCCGCCTGGGTTACCTTCGCCTGCTGCGCGGCGACTATCGCGGCAGCGCGGAAGCTTTTCAGGCCGTGCTCGCCAAACAGCCCAACTGGGCCGAAGCCTGCCTGAACGCCGGCATTGCGTTTGCCCGTTCCGGCGATGCCGCGTCAGCCCGCCAGTTCTTCACCGAAACCGTCATGCTGCGCCCCGATTCGAGCGACGGCGTGCGCGGCCTGGCCGCCCTGGCGCTCGAACAGAACGAATACGAAGAAGCCCTGGAACTGCACGAACGCCTCATCGAAATGGGAGAACGCAGCGCGGAAGTGTTTTACAACGCCGGGCTGATCTGCCAGAAGCGCGGCCAATTCGCCGAGGCGGTGAGTTTCTACCAGCAGGCCATCGACACGGATCCTCAATTCGCCGAAGCCCTGCTCAACATGGGCCACGCGCAGATGGCATTGGGCGCCGAAGATCAGGCCCTGGTCTCGTGGCGCCGCGCGATCAAGGAGAAACCCTCCCTGGCCGATTCGTATTTCGAACCCGTCGCCCCTCCCCGCCCTCCCGAGCATCCCTAGGGCAGGTCCCCGAGCAGCCGGCAACCGGGAGTGGAGTTGTGCCCGCGGCCAGCTCCATTCCCCCCGCTGGTAAAATAGAATCTCCACTCGAGGAGGGAACCCGATGGCTGTGTGTGCCCGCCGCAAGGCGGTGGTTGTGGATGTGGGCTGTGTGCCGGTCGGCGGCGATCATCCGATTGTCGTGCAATCGATGACCAACACCGATACCGCCGATGTGGCCGGCACGGTGAACCAGGTGATGGCGCTCGCCCGCGCCGGCTCGGAACTGGTGCGGGTCACCGTCAACACCGAGCGCGCCGCGGCAGCCGTGCCCCAGATCGTCGAGACCGTGCGCCTGTTCGGCTCGCGCGTGCCCATCATCGGCGACTTCCACTACAACGGCCACATCCTGCTGAAAAAATATCCCGAGTGCGCGCGCGCCCTGGCCAAGTACCGCATCAACCCCGGCAATTCGGACATCGGCCGCAAGACGGACGACAATTTCCGCACCATGATCGAGGTGGCGGTGGAGAACCACAAGCCGGTGCGCATCGGCGTCAATTGGGGATCGCTCGATCAGCAGTTGCTCACCCGCATGATGGACGAGAACTCGCGGGCCGCCGAGCCCAAGGACGCGCGCCAGGTGACGCTCGACGCCATGGTCTCGAGCGCCGTCGAATCGGCGCGCGCCGCCGAGCGCTATGGCCTGGCGCACGATCTCATCATCCTCAGCGCCAAGGTGAGCGGGGTGCAGGATCTGATCGACGTGTATCGCGCGCTTGCCGCGGCCTGCGATTACCCGCTGCATCTCGGCCTCACCGAGGCCGGCCTGGGCAGTAAGGGCATCGTCGCCACCACCGCCGCGCTGGCGCCGCTGCTGCTCGAAGGCATCGGCGACACCATTCGCGCGTCGCTCACGCCGCTGCCGAACGGCGACCGCAGCGAGGAGGTGATCGTCTCGCAGCAGATTCTGCAATCGCTCGGTATCCGCAGTTTCACGCCGCAGGTCACCGCCTGTCCCGGCTGCGGCCGCACCACCAGCACCTTCTTCCAGGACATGGCCGACCAGATTCAGACCTACCTGCGCGAGCAGATGCCCAAGTGGAAGGAGCGCCATCCGGGCGTCGAAACCATGAAGGTCGCCGTGATGGGCTGCGTGGTCAACGGTCCGGGCGAATCCAAGCACTCGCACATCGGCATTTCGCTGCCCGGCACATTCGAGGAACCCAAAGCACCGGTGTTCGTGGACGGCCGCCTGACGGTGACGCTCAAGGGCGACCGCATCGTGGCCGAGTTCATCGAAATCCTCAACGCGTACGTGGCCAGCCACTATGGCGCGCCCGCCGAGGTGACGGCCAGCTAAATTAGCACTGGTGGGCGGACGCCCCCGTCCGCGCGCGACCCCCTGGTCGCGCTCTTCCGCCACGCCTCAAACCCCGCCCGCAATCGCAAGCAATGTGTGTTATCCTAAAAAACGTAACGAAACGAGATTAAGAGAAGACAAGGAGCAGTACTCCAAGAATGGCACTGGCGGTCGAAGCAAAACGGCAGGTATTTACCACTAATCAACGCCACAAGACCGACACGGGGTCGCCGGAAGTGCAGATTGCCCTGTTGAGTCAGCGGATCACGCTGCTAACGGAGCATTTTAAGGCGCACAAAAAGGATCATGGTTCCCGCAAGGGCCTCTTGACCCTGGTAGCCAAACGGCGCCGCCTTCTGACCTACCTCCGCAATACGGACCCGGAGTGTTACAAGGCAGTCTTGCTGCGCTTGGGCATCCGCCGTTAGTCATTCTCCGGAAGCAGTCCTGTTTTCCACACGAAGAAGCGGGTGCTTTCGAGGACCACATTCCATCCGACCTGGAAGCCGGTGCGGCCTGCGCCGCATGGCTGTGCTTTCTTTTTCCGTCAACTCCATTCTCAAATGGCTCTTTCCTTTACGGGCGGGGCCGCATTGCGACTCGTGCGGGGCTGGACCCTGGCCGAGATTTAGAGGTTTTTGAAGATTATGATTCACACAGTTGAAATTGACCTGGGCGGCCGCAAGATTACCCTTGAAACCGGTAAGATGGCCAAACAGGCGAACGGCGCGGTCGTCGTTCGTTCCGGTGACTCGGTAGTTCTGGTCACCGCTTGCATGGCCGATCAGGCCAAACCGGGAGCCGGTTTTTTCCCGCTCACCGTGGACTATCGCGAATACACTTACGCCGCCGGCAAGTTTCCGGGCGGTTTCATCAAGCGGGAAGGGCGCATGTCGGAGAAAGAGACTCTCACGTGCCGGCTGATCGACCGTCCCGTGCGCCCCTTGTTCCCCGAGGGTTTCCTGAACGAAACGCAGGTCATCTGCATGGTGCTTTCGGCCGATCCCGAACAGGACCCCAATACCCTGGCGATCTGCGGCGCGGCCGCCTCGCTGGCCATTTCGGATATTCCGTTCCACCACGTGCTGGCCGGCGTCCGCGTCGGCATGAAGGATGGCCAATATCTGGCTAACCCGACTTACACCGAAGGCCGCGAATCGAAGCTGAACATCGTGGTGGCAGGCACCGAAGACGGCATCGTGATGGTGGAAGCCGGAGCGCAGCAGGTTTCGGAAGCCGAGGTCCTGGGCGCCATCGAATTCGGCCATGAGTGCTGCAAGACGATCGCCAAGGGCATCCGCGAACTGGTCAAGCTGGCCGGCAAGCCGAAGCGCGAGTTTACGCCGCCGGCGCTCAACCAGGAAATCTACGCCGCCATCGAAAAGGCAGCGCGCGTGGAACTCACCGACGCGCTCAACACGCAGAAGTACGAGAAGCTGGAAAGCTACGCCCGCGTAGCCGCGGTGCGCGAGCGCGTGCTGGCGCCGATCGCGGACGAACAAAAGGCCGAGGCCGGCAAGTGCTACGACGCGCTCAAGGAGCGCATCTTCCGCGACGAGATGCTGAAGAACCGCCGCCGCCCGGACGGCCGCGCGTTCGACCAGGTGCGGCCCATCGGCATCGAAACCGGCGTGCTGCCGCGCACCCACGGCTCGTCGCTCTTCACCCGCGGCGAAACCCAGGCGCTGGTCACCGTAACGCTCGGCACCAAGGACGACGAACAGCGCATCGAACTGCTCGAGCCCGGCGAGGTTACCAAGCGCTTCATGCTGCACTACAACTTCCCGCCGTTCAGCGTCGGCGAAGTCGGCTTCATGCGCGGCCCAGGCCGCCGCGAAATCGGCCACGGCGCGCTGGCCGAGCGCTCTCTGACGCCGCTCATTCCGGACGAGGCGACCTTCCCCTACACCGTGCGCATCGTCAGCGACACCCTGGAATCGAACGGTTCCAGCTCGATGGCCGCGATCTGCGGCGGTTCGCTGGCCCTGATGGACGGCGGCGTGCCGCTCTCCGCCCACGTGGGCGGAGTGGCCATGGGCCTGGTTATGGAAGGCCACCAGTACGCCATCCTCACCGATATCGCCGGCGCCGAGGATCACTACGGCGACATGGACTTCAAGGTGGCCGGCACGCGCGAGGGCATCACCGGCATGCAGATGGATATCAAGGTGCCCAACGTCAGCACCGCCATCCTGCAGGAAGCGCTCGAACAGGCGCGCCGCGGGCGGCTCTTTATCCTCGGCAAGATGTACGAGGCCATCGCCGAACCGCGGCCCAACATGTCGCAGTACGCGCCGCGCATTTACACCATCAATATCCCGACCGATAAGATTCGCGACGTGATTGGACCCGGCGGCAAGGTCATTCGCGGCATCGTCGAGCAGACCGGCGTCAAGATCGACGTCGAGGACGATGGCACCATCCGCATCGCCTCCGCCGACGAAGCGTCCGCCAACAAGGCCATCCAGATCATCTCCGACATCACCGCCGTGGCCGAGGTGGGCAAGACCTACCTGGGCAAGGTGGTGCGCCTGGTCGATTTCGGCGCCTTCGTCGAGATCTTCCCCGGCACCGACGGCTTGCTCCACATCAGCGAAATCGCCGAAACCCGCATTCGCGACGTGCGCGACGAGTTGAAGGAAGGCGACCAGATCCTGGTCAAAGTGCTGGCCACGGAAGGCAACAAGATCAAGCTCAGCCGCAAGGCCGTGCTGCGCGAGCAGCGCGAGAAGCTGAAACCCGGCAAGACCGAGCAACCCAAGACCGAGCACACCCGGTAGACGATCGACCCTTACGGTAGCGGCGGCAAGACCGCCGCCGCTACTACACCCTACCGCCTCTCCTCGAAAAATCCGCGCAACAATTCCACGCATTCCACCGCCAGCACGCCTTCCACGACTTCCACGGTGTGATTCAACGTGCCGGAATCGGCGATGCGGAATTTGCTGCGCACCCCGCCGAAGCGCAGGTCGCGCGTCCCGAATACCAGGCGCTCCACGCGCGCCGTCACCAGCGCGCCGGCGCACATCACGCACGGCTCCAGCGTGCAGTAGAGAGTCGCCCCCGTCAACCGGTAATTGCCCGCAGCCGCGGCGGCTTCGCGCAGCGCGATGATTTCGGCGTGGGCCGTCGGATCGCGGCGCTCGATGGGGCAATTCCACCCGCGCCCAACAATTGCGCCGCCCACCACCACCACCGCGCCCACCGGCACCTCGCCCCGCGCCGCCCCGCGCGCCGCCAGTTCGAGCGCCTCCCGCATGTACCGTTCATCCGCCATTTGCATTCGTCCCGGTGCTCTTGGGCAAGCCAAGGCATGCCCCACCGATCTATTCTCGCGCACGCCCAACGCCCCGCGCCGCGAGATAAACTGCATGGAGGGTAACGGTCGCGCCAGCTTGCCTCCGCCGGCCGCGAACCCGCCCCGGAGCCTTATGGACGCGCTAACCATTCACCGTCTGCACTTCGCATTCACCGTCACCTTTCACTACCTGTTTCCCCAACTGACCATGGGGCTGGCTTTGCTGATTCTGATTCTGAAGAGCATGGCGCTCCGCACCGGCAACCCGCACTACTCGAGCGCCGCCCGGTTCTGGGCCAAGATCTTCGCCATCAACTTCGCCATGGGCGTGGTGACCGGAATCCCGATGGAGTTTCAGTTCGGCACCAACTGGTCGCGCTTCGCCAAATCCGCCGGCGGCGTGATCGGCCAGACGCTGGCCATGGAAGGCGTCTTTTCCTTCTTCCTGGAATCGAGTTTTCTGGGCGCTTTCCTGTTCGGTGAAAAGCGGTTGGGGCCGAAGGCGCACTGGTGCACGGCCTTCCTGGTCTTCCTCGGCTCATGGGCGTCCGGATTCCTGATCGTCGCCACCGATGCCTGGATGCAGCACCCGACCGGATACGCCGTCGGCGCCCACGGCGAGATGGTCCTCACCAGCTTCTGGAGCCTGCTGCTGAATCCCTGGCTCGGCTGGCAATACCTGCACACCATGAGCGGCTCGGTGGTCACGGCCGGCGTGGTGATGGCCGCGGTGGGCGCGTTCTATCTGCTCACGGGCAGCCACCGGGAACACGGCCGCACCTTCGTGCGCCTGGGCGTGATCGCGGGCATCGCCTCAACGGTCCTGATGGTCTTCCCCTCCGGCGACGGACAGGGCCGCAACATCGCCTGGAACCAGCCGGTGACGCTGGCCGCCATGGAAGGCCTCTTCGACACCGGATCGGGCGCGCCGCTCGCCATTCTCGGCCAGCCGGACATGGAGCGCCGGCGGCTCGACAATCCGCTGGTCGTCCCGCGCGCGCTTAGTTTCCTGACTTATCAGGATTGGAAGGCACAAGTGAAGGGGCTCGATTCGTTCCCGCAGCAGAACTGGCCGGACAGCGTGCCGCTGCTCTACTACAGCTACCACATCATGGTCGGGCTGGGCACCATCTTTCTGGCCGTGCTGGCCATCGCGGCGTTTCGCCTGTGGCGCGGCGCGCTTTACCAGTCGCGTCCTTTGCTGTGGCTGCTCATGATGATGCTGCCGTTCCCTTACATCGCCAACACCGCCGGTTGGATCACGGCCGAAGTGGGACGCCAGCCGTGGCTGATTTACGGCGTGATGCGTACGCCGGCGGGAGTCTCGGCGCAGGTTTCCTCCGGCAATGCGCTGTTTACGCTGATCGGGTTTTTGGGGATCTACACCATTCTCTCGATCCTGTTCCTGTTCCTGGTCTATCGTGAAATCGAAGAAGGGCCCGAGCGCGCGGCCGCGGTTTAAGGAGTCATTATGGAAACGATCTGGTTCTGGCTGGTCGCCTGCATGCTGGCGGCTTACGTGATTTTCGACGGCTTCGATTTTGGCGCCGGGATCGTACATTTTCTCGTCGCGCGCACGGATGACGAGCGACGCGTGGCGCTCTCGACCGTCGGCCCCGTGTGGGATGGCAACGAAGTCTGGCTGCTGGCCGCCGGCGGCACGCTCTATTTCGCGTTCCCGGCGCTCTACGCGTCCAGCTTCAGCGGCTTTTATCTGCCGTTGATGATGGTGCTGTGGCTGCTGATTCTGCGCGGCGTCTCCATCGAGTTTCGCAACCACGTGGCAAGCCCCGTCTGGCACCCGCTGTGGGACGCCGGTTTCGCCGTCTCGAGCGCGCTGCTGGCCATCTTTTTCGGCGCGGCGCTGGGCAACGTGGTGCGCGGCGTGCCGCTCGATGCGGCGGGCGAATTCTTCCTGCCGCTGTGGACCAATTGGACCCCGGGTAAGTCCCCCGGCATCCTGGATTGGTACACCGTGCTGGCCGGGGTAGCCGTGCTGGCTGTGCTGGCGCTGCACGGCGCGCTCTGGGTGGCGCTCAAGACCGCTGGCGAGATCGAAGCGCGGGCGCGCCGCGTGGCCGGGCTGGTTTGGTGGGGCGTTGTAGCGCTCATCGCGCTGCTCACGCTGGCCAGCTTCGACGTTCAGCCGCGCTTGCAGGCGAGCTTCGCCGCGCGGCCGTGGGGCTGGCTGTTCCCGCTGATCGCCGTCGCGGCTTTGCTGGCCGCTGGGGTGATGAACCGGCGGCTGCAGGAACGTGCGGCGTTCCTCGCGTCATCCCTCTTTCTCGCCGCGATGCTGGTGAGCGTGGCCTTCGGCCTGTATCCTTGCGTGCTGCCCTCGAATGGCGATGCCGCGCGCTCGTTGACCATTGCGAACGCCTCCGCGGCGCCCTACGGGCTGGGCATCGGCCTGGTCTGGTTCATCCCCGGCATGTTGCTGGTGGCCGCGTATTTCGTTTACGCCTACCGCAGCTTCGCCGGCAAGGTGCGCTTGGAGGAACAGCCGACGGCGGCCGAGTAGTTCGCAGCCTGGTAGCGCCGGCGGTCATCGCCGCCGGTGCTTTTTCCAAGGGACGACCAGACAGAAGATACCGGCGGCACAGGCCGCCGGCGCTACGCGACGTCGCCAACCTCTCAGCTCTTCCTGGCGGAAGGGTGCTCGACTTCGAGATTGTTCACCACTTGGCCAAGACTCAATCCAGCGCCCGCGGCGCGGATGCCGGCAAGCTGCTTGTCGCCGTCGGTCGAGACCCTGCCGCTCAAGGTCACACGCCCGCTATCCACCACGATGTGGATGGAAGGCACCGGGCCGGCGGCGTAGCGCGTCAGCGGCGCGTAGCCGAAAATGGCTCGCGCCACTTGCCGTCGCAGACGGTCGTCCATCGGCGAGGGCGGAAGCACTTTGATTTCGTTGGTGACCCCGGCGATGCCCGGAATGCGTTCGACCAATCGCGCCAGATCGGCTTTCTTGTAGGGCTCCGTCACCGCTCCGTTTAGCTCCACCTGGCCGTCGTGCACGAACAGGCCGACCTGGTCCCATACGCCGTAATACGGGTAAGTCAACACCACGTGCCGCACTTGCTTGGCTATCTCATCGTCGGTCGCAGGCTTCGGAAAGCTGTCCTTGGTAGCCCCCAGAGCGGCGCCGGCCAGTAACGCCGCAGCCATCAGAATTCTTGTGGTTGCCCCTGTCTTCATGTTGCTTCCCTCCTGCCTAGTTAGAGGGGTGGCGGGCCGGTCTGGTTACATGGTGGTGAGCGATCGATGCGCCGGCTCAGGCATTCCGGAGGCCGCCGCGCCAATTGCCAACCGGCGCCGGAGCTCGCGGCGCAGCCATGCGCGTGTCCCGCTCGTCCACCAGGCGTATCAGTTGGAGCAGCCGGCGCTCGAATTCGGGATGCGATTCCAGGGTCCGCTGCAACTGGCTGCGGGCTGCGCAGATGCGATCGTCCAGGCTGGCGGCCGCTTGCTCGGGAGCTTGCATCATCACTGACAATCAAGTGCCCGGCCGCGCAAGAACTTCTCGCCAAAAAGAATCGCGTTTTCGATTTCGCCGCGATTCCGGGCAATTTCAGAGTCGAGCCCCCGCCCCGGAAGATTCCCTACATCGGCTGAAAGGCCTCCGCCGAGCGGATGCCCTGCGACTCCAGCGCCAGCGCCATCTTCTTCAGGGCGGTCTTATGAATTTGCGAGATGCGGCTTTCGTTGACGCCCAACAGGCTGCCGATTTCCTTCATCGTCATCTCGTTGGTGTAATACAGAAACACAACCTTCTGGTAACGCGCCGGAAGAGTTCCGAGGGCGCGGGCGAGCGTGCTTTCCAGTTCGCGGCGCTCGCACATGCGGTCGGGCTGCAGTTCGGCGGTAGCCGGAAACTCCTGCGGGCGCTCACGGTCGAGGTCGTCCCGCTGCGTAATCGAGATCTGTCCGAGATGCCGCAATTCCACCTGGATGTGGCGCAGACGGTCCATGCTGAGGCCCAGTTCCGACGCCACTTCGCTCTCGTTGGGAGTCCGGCCCAGCCTGGTGGCGAGGTCGCTGGTGGCCGCATCGATCAGTTTCTGCCGCTTCCGCATGTCGCGCGACGCCCAATCGAGTTGGCGCAGGTTGTCCAGGATGGCGCCCTTGATGCGATGCTTTGCGTAGCTGTGGAACTCCACCTTCTTGCGGCAATCGAACTTGGCGATGGCGTCGAACAGGCCGAGCACCCCGGCGTGGATCAAGTCCTCCAGGTCGACGTGCACCGGAAGATTCTCATGGACCCGGATGGCGATCGCCTTCACCAGGGGAAGATGTTCGAGCACGATTCGGTCGCGAATTTCCCGCGAGATCTTGCCTTCTTTGCGCGCAGACACACTGGTCGCCTTCATCGCGTTCCGTCCTTTTTTCGGATTTTTTGGGCCCGGCCCGAACCGGCCGGCACAGCTAGGAGTGCATCCCTAGTGCCAAGCGACTTTAGGCTTTAAGTACCTCTTTTTCTGTACTTAGAGGACGGAGAACCCGTTCCGAAATGGAACGCGTTTCAGGTTGGAACGAAGAAGGGATCCGCCATGGAGCAAAACGGAACCCAGCCTGGTGACGTCAACGTTTGCGTCGCCAATCGCTCCGCCGAAGTCAGGCCCCGGGTGGGATAAAGCGGTCTCCGAATTCTGCCGATAAGGTGTCAGCCGCGGATGAACACGCACGAACATCAGTCGGGAACAAAGAAGTTATTTGTCTTGATTAGTGTGCAAAACGCGACATATGCGCCAGCGAAGAGGGTGCTAGCATTGATGCGACGAGCCACGTTTGCACTCAGAAGGATCTCATTGGCTGCCCGGCTTGATTGGCGTAGCATCTTCGCCGCCCCGAGGCGGTCGGCACTTCTCACAGGCTTGTCACAGGATGGTGTGGATGCCATCCCCGGCGAATCCGCGCAGGACCGTCTTCTTGCGGCCTGGCGAATCGTCCGCGCTGGAGGCGCAACGTGGCCGACGCTCAGAAGCACACCGTAGCCGCATCGGCCGGCACGCCTGCCGCGGATGAAACCGTTGGCCGGTTGCCGGCGGAGGAGTACCGCTTCCGCCGGGCCGTCCAGGGCTCCGGGGCGGGTTATTTCCAAGTTGGTGCCGATGGCCGTTATGAGTGGGTCAACGATGCCTGGCTGCAAATGCACGGCTACGCGGAAGCCGCCGAAGTGGTCGGGCGCCATTTCAGCTTGACTCAGGTGGAGAGCGACCTGGAGAAAGCCCGCGACGTCGTGCGGCAGGTGCTGGAGGGCACGGCAGTCCCGGCGGGGGAATTCACCCGGAAGCGGAAGGATGGCAGCGTCGGCTATCACACTTTCTCCGCACACCCGGTGAAAGAAGGAGACCGGGTGGTCGGCCTGGAGGGGTTCCTGATCGACACAACCGCCATTCATCGGCTGGAAGAGCGTTACCAGATGCTCTTCAGCCAGATGCTGGATGGCTTTGCGCTGCACGAAATGATTTTCGATGCGGAGGGCAGGCCGGCCGATTACCGCTTCCTGGCCGTTAACCGCGCTTTCGAGGAGATGACCGGACTCTCGGCCGAAAAATGCATCGGTCGAACCGTGCTGGAAATGCTGCCGGGCACCGAGTCCCACTGGATCGAGAACTACGGAAAGGTGGTCCTGACCGGCGAGCCGCTGCGTTTCGAGAGCAGCCATGCCGGGCTGAACAAGCACTTCGACGTGCATGCCTTCCGGCCGCAGGAAGGCCAGTTCGCCTGCGTTTTCCGGGATATCTCGGAACTGAAGGCGCGGGCCGCCGCGATCGAGGCCCTGGCGGAGAAAATGCGCAAGACGGCCGGCGACCATCGGGCTATCTTCGAAGGCGCGATCGAAGGGATCTACCGAACCACGATGCGGGGGAAAAGCTTGTCTGCCAACCCCGCTCTGGCGAGGATGCTCGGTTACGATTCCGAGCGGGAATTCGTAGCTGCGATCGCCGACTCGGCTCATCAGGTGTGGCTGGACCCGAACCAGCGTTCGCATTACATGCAACTTCTCGAAGAGTGCGAGGTCGTCCGCGGGTACGAGTGTCAGTTCAAGCGCAAGGATGGGACCTTAATTTGGATTTCGCTCAATGGCCGGATCGTGCGCGGCCTGGATGGCCAGGCACTTTACACCGAGGGCTTCATCGAGGACATCACGGCGCGCAAGCGGGCGGAGGAGCGGCTCAAGACCAGCGAGACCAAATTCAGGATGGCCTTCATGACGGGGGCGGACGCTCTTGCGATCTCCACGCTGAAGGATGGCTTGATCCTGGAAGTCAACGATCGTTATACGGAGTTGTACGGGTATTCCAGAGAAGAATTGTGCGGCAGAACTGCCGCGGAACTTGGTATCTACGCCGACTCCGACAGGAAACGCCTGCTATCGGAGTTCGTGGCCAAGGGCCACGTTGAAAACATGGAGTTCCAGGTCCGGCGAAAGGACGGGACGCCTTGTTCGGTGCTGATATCGGCAAACTCGCTGAGCGGCGAAGGCGGAGAACTACTGCTGACCGTAACCAGGGACATCACGGAACAGAAGCGCGCCGAAGCGGAAAAGATCAAGCTGGAAGAGCAGTTCCGGCAGTCTCAGAAGCTGGAGAGCATCGGGCGCCTGGCCGGCGGCGTCGCCCATGACTTCAATAACCTGCTGACGGTAGTCAACGGCTACAGCGATCTGCTGCTCGGCGAGTACGAGACCGGCAATCCTTTGCGGAAGTGGGTCGAGGAGATTCGCCAGGCGGGAGAGCGCGCCACCAATCTCACCCGTCAGTTGCTGACTTTCAGCCGCAAACAGGTCGTCGAGCCCGGACCGATGTATCTGCGCAGCCTGGTGGCCGAGAACCAGGCCATGCTGCAGCGCCTGATCGGGGAAGATATAGAGCTGGTCATCGAGTCCGATTCCGCGGAGCGCCCCGTCATGGCCGATCCGGGGCAACTGCACCAGGTGTTGATGAACCTGGCGGTGAACGCCATGGATGCCATGCCGCACGGCGGGACGCTGACCATCCGGACGGCGAACGTAGAAGTGGACGAAACGTATGCGGCGGGGCATCCGGAGATCGCACCGGGGCCGTACGTGTCGTTGCTGGTCAGCGACACTGGTGTGGGGATCGCGAACGAGAACCAGCCGCGCATCTTCGATCCGTTCTTCACCACCAAGCCGGAAGGCGAAGGTACCGGACTCGGGCTTTCGACGGTTTATGGGATTGTCCGGCGGTTCGGCGGCTCGATCGCGGTATCGAGCGAGCCGGGCCGCGGAGCGGCATTCGAGATCTATCTGCCGCGGCTCGAGGGGCCGTTCGTGGACGGAGTTCAGGCCGCCGGCGTGACGCCTTTAGCCAAGGGCTCCGAGACTATTCTGGTGGTGGAAGATCAGCTTCCGGTACGCAATCTTGCCGTGACGGTATTGAAAGAACGCGGGTATGTGGTGTTGGACGCCGCGGAGGGAAGCGATGCTCTGGCGGCGGCGGAGCGTCACGCCGGACCGATTCACCTGCTGCTCACCGATGTGGTCATGCCGCACATGACGGGGAAGGAACTCGCCGGGCGCCTGAAACCGCTGCGGCCGGAAATGAGGGTGCTGTACATGTCGGGCTACGCCGCGGACGTAATTGTCCGCCGCGAGTTGCTGGAGTCCGGCACATCCTATCTCGCCAAACCGTTCGCGCCGGACGCGCTCGCCGCAAAGGTGCGGGAGGTGCTGGGACCGCCCCGGCTGCCGGCGACCATTCTGGTGGTGGATGACGAAGGAAGCGTGCGCGGCTTTTTCGAGCAGGTGCTGACGGGTGCGGGGCATGTGGTGGAGGTTGCCCGCAATGGCGCCGAGGCTCTCAAGATGATTCGCGAGCGGCGATTCGATTTGCTGCTGACGGACCTGGTGATGCCGGAGAGGGAGGGACTCGAGATCATCGGAATCCTGCACAAGGAGCGGCCGGATCTGAAAATCGTGGCGGTCTCGGGCGCGTTTGGGGGCACCTTCCTGAAGGCGGCGCAGTTGTTGGGCGCGCACGCCGCCCTTTTGAAGCCGGTTTCCCCCGGTCAGTTGCTCGCCGCGGTCCAGGGAGCGCTTGCTTGAGGCGCCAGGCGGAGCCGGCGCCCGCCGGTGTCGCGCTGGATGTGAGGGCGGCCCTGCGGCTGGCGGCAACGCTGTAGGCGCGAATCAACTGTGCTTGGCGACGTACAGCAGCAGGCCGAAGATCGCCACCGGGATCAACGCCATCATCGAGTAGAAAAGAATCTGCCGCAGCCACGGCCGGCGGCGCTTTCGCCATTCGATCAGCTCGGGACGGTCCGCCGCGCCCACCTGGTCCAGGTGCGCCAGGTCCCAGGCCATCTCGCTGGCCCTGGGGTAACGGCTCTTCGGGTCGCGCTCCAGCGCGCGGTAGATGACCTCCTGCAACGCGGGCGAAATCTCCGGATTCAACTCGCGCGGCGGAACCGGGTGGTTCAGCAGGCGGTCGTTCATGATCGCGAAGGGATTGTTGCCGGTGAACGGGGCCTTACCGGTGAGCATCTCGTACAGCATCGCGCCCAGCGCGTAGATATCGCTCCGGCCGTCGCCGCGCTTGCCCTTCACCTGCTCCGGGGAAATGTAGTCCGGCGTGCCCATCACCTGGGATAGCTTGGCAAAGGTCAGGCGGCGCGACCCCTCTTTGCCCGCGATGCCGAAATCGATCAGCTTGATGCGGTCCGCGTCGTCCACCATGATGTTTTCCGGCTTCAGATCGCGATGCACCACGCCCTGCGAGTGGATGTAGTCGAGCGCCTCCGCAATGGCGATGGTGATGCGCACAGCGCGCTCGATCGGCAGCTTGACTTGCGCGCCCTGGATCTGCCGCAGCAATCGTCCAGGCACCCATTCCATCACCATGTAGATGGAGCTGCGGCCGGGATCGTCGAAAACCTTCATCACGCCCGGATGATCCAGCGCTTTGCCGATCTCCTGCTCGCGCTGGAAGCGGTCGAAGAGAACCGGGTCGGCTTCCATCTCGGGATGCGGAACTTTGATGGCGACTTCGCGCCCGTTGCGCAAGTCCACGCCGCGGAAGATCGAGGCCATGCCGCTGCGGGCGGCCACGCTGTCGATACGATAGTGGTCGAGCTGCTCGCCCGCGCGTAGGGAACTCATGCGAAGTTTGGGTGGGCGCCGATCAGGCCAGCTTGTAGGGGCGCCCGCGATACATGCCGATGCGTTCCACCTGGCGGACGCGAATGAGCTGCACGCTCACATTATCTCCGCCATCCAGCTCGTTTGCAAGGTCGATCAGTTCTCTGGCGGCCACCGGAAGATCGGCGCGGCGGCTTACCAGTTGGGCGATCGCGTCGGCTGCCACCGGCCCGTGCAAACCGTCGGAGCACAGCAGCAGCACGTCGCCGGGAATGATCTGGTAGTCGCGGGTTTCCACCGCCACGATCATGGCCGGGCCCAGCGACCGGCTCAGCACGTGCCTGGTCACCGCGGTCGAGGCTTCGCCCGCCGTAATCAGCCCCAGCCGCGTGTGCTCGTTTACCACCGTGTGATCGCGCGTGAGCGCCTCGGCGTGGCCGTGCCGGATGCGGTAGCAGCGCGAATCCCCGACGTGCGAAACCACCACCCGGTCGTAGCGGAGCGCGCAGGCAACCAGCGTGGTGGCCATGTTGGACCCGCCCGGGCCGCTGGCCATGCCGGTTTCGAAAATCCGTGTGTTGGCCTGCTGCACCAGCCGCGGCATCAGCGACGAATGCGGAACGCCCGCCGCCGTGCGCTTGAAATCCTGCAGTAGCGTCTCCACCGCCAGTCTGGAAGCGACTTCTCCGTCGTCGCCGCCGCCCACGCCGTCCGCCAGCGCGAACAAGTAACCCAGTGTCCGGGCCTCGGCTTCCGCTTCCGGCGCGAAGCAGCCCAGGTAATCCTCGTTGTGACCGCGGACCCGGCCACAATCCGAGGCTTGCGCGAATTCGATTTCCAACATAAAAACGGGTCCGGGCGGAACTGTTTCTGCTCCGCCCGGACCGTCTCGCTCCTATCGAAACGTGGATCAGGCTTCCGCCCGGCTCGTCACCAGTGTAGTACGGCCGGCTTTCTTGCCGGCACGCAAGAAGTAGATGCCGCCGTAGATCGCCCATACGGCGGCGATCCCCAGCGCCAGAAATGGCTCCATCTTGGTGCCGTACCCCATGAACGGCCCTACCAGGTAGAACGCCATGCACGCCAGGTTGGCCACCAGGCCGAACATCGGAATCGCAAAATGCCGGATCACCTTGAAGTTCGGGTGATTGTGATACGCCACCATGCAGATGACGCAACTCAGCCCATACAGCAGGAAGGTGCCGAAGTTCGATGCCAGCGTCACCGTCAGCAGCGAATTCGGCATCGCCGCCATCCCGTCGTGGGTGGTGTAGCCGAAGCTCGACCAGATGCCCTGCGGCAGCGCCTTGATGGTGGCATCGGTCGGCGCCGAGACGTCGCCGAACAACATCGCCACCGCCACGCAGCCGATGACCGCCGAAATCGCGGCCAGCGTCCAGATGGCGCGGTACGGCGTCAGGTTGTTGGAATGCAGGAAGCCGAAGTGTTCCGGCACTTCCTTGTCCTTGCCCATCGCATAAGTGACGCGCGCGCCCGTGTTCATGCAGGAAAGCGTGGTTCCGATCAGCGCCAGGAACACGGTGAAGGCCTCCACCAGCATGAAAGTCCTGCCGCCGCCCGCGCCGAACGCATTGTTGCCGATGACGATCATCATGTCGCCGATCGGCGCCGCCGAGCCCGTCGCGTTTTGCATGGTGTAGCCCGCGTTTAGAAAGTAATTGGCCGCGAAGTACTCGAAGAGGTAGCAGAACAGCCCCTGCACCAGCAGCGAAACAATCACCGCGATCGGAACGTCGCGCTTGGCGTTCTTCGCCTCGCCTCCCATCGATGTCACCGATTCGAATCCCACCAGAATCAGGATCGCCACCGTCGCCTGAATAAATACCCAGCCGACGTTATGCACGCCCACCACCGATGCCTTACTGCCGTGCGAAAGGAAGTTACCCTTGTCGTCTTTCTCCGGATAGGTGACCAGGAACTGCACCGGTTTCCCGGCCGCGTCCAGCTTGGGCTTCGGCACACCCGCCGCGTCGCGGACGATGTTATCGGTCGCAACGCCGTTCACCATGGTCTTCTCGGTCGCGAATTCGTAAGTGTAAGCGTCGCCCGAGTTGGAATCGAACTGCCAGCCGGGCGTCCCGGCCGGATGAGTGGAACGGTAACTCAGCGCCATCACCGCGAACAACACCAGCGCCGAGATCTGGATCACGTTGATCGCGATATTGACCGACGTCGCGCCCACAATGCCGCGGTGCGCGATGTACGCCACCCCGAACGAGAACGCCACCGCCACCGCCATCATGAATAGCATGCCGGGGTTGGACGCGTTCATGAAATTGGGCCACAGCGTACCCACCAGGTAGCCGCACAGGATGCCCATGACGCCCACCATCACGCCCGGGTAGATCCAGTAGTAAAGGTGCGACGCCCAGCCGACGATGAACTTAGCCAGCCGCGCGAATCGCCACACCGTTTCATGGTTTAGAAACGACTGCTCCGCGAAGTAATACGAGCTGCCGGTTCCGGGATACAATTTCGCCATTTCCGCATAACAGATAGCGGTCGCCAGGCACAGCAGCAGGGCGACCACGATGCCGATCCACATCGCGGGCGAAGTGGATCCGGTCGCACCCTGGATAGCGAAAGTGAGCCAGAGAAACGCTCCCGGCGCGATCAGCGCCATGGCGTTGAAAGTCAGGCCCGTCAGGCCCAACGTCGGTTGCATCTTAACTTCAGAGTTGTCTGCCATTCGGTTGCTCCTCTCAGGTGTCTGACTTGCTTACTTCTTGGGCCCGAAATAGGCCACCATGCCCAGCAGCACGGTGGGCTGATTCTTCGAGGTGCCGTGCCCGTCCTCGAAAATCGATTGACTCGACCAATCGTCGCGGAACTCCAGCCGGCTGAGCAGCCAGTCGGAGAGTTTGTATTCGCCGGTAACCGTGAATTCCTTCACCGTCTGCGCGGTGCCGGTCGAGAAGCCGTTCACGTCGTCGAAGATCTCCAGGCGTCCGGCAATCGCGGCCTTCTTGCCGATGGCCCGCCGGACCGCGCCCGCGATGCCATCCCATTGCGCCGTGCCCGGCCCGATGTTCTTGTTCCTGCCGTAATCGACGTTGACGTAGAGACTGAGGTTGTCGTTCGGATTCACCTGCAACACCGAGTCGATCAGGTTGCGCCATCCGGGGCTGTCCTTATCGCGCTCCGGGCCGCCGTACCACACTTCGGTCCAGGTCACTTTCTTCCACGCGTACGCGCCGTTCAAGCCGATCAGCTTGCCTTGGTCGCTCGCGTAGACGTTGTTCCAGCCGTTCACCAGTTGCACTCCGCCCGTGAAGTGCGGGCCCACCGGGAACGAGGTGCGGATGCCGACGTGGTAATACGGAATCGCCCACGCAAACAGCAGCGACCGCGAATAGTTCCAGTTCTGGTTGACGTCGATGACCTCGGCGCCCGCCGAGGTGACGAATTCGCCCACGTCCACTTCCACGCCCTTCCACGACTTGGGCTTGAAGTCCACGTACGCCTGCTCGAAATACTTCATCCCTTCCGGCGCAGCGTCGGCGGCATGCGTGGCGGAGAATATCTCGCCGAATCCCACGTCCAGATGGAAGCCGACCGGCCCCGGTGCGCGGTCGATCGTGATCTTCCCCATGTTGAAATGCACGGTGTTGGAGCGGTAGTCGAAATTGCGCAGCCCATTGAAGCCCGAATCCGGGTTGTCGAAGTTTCCGTCCACGTAGCCGTCGAACAGAAACGAGAAATCCATGCCCATCTGGTGGTACGCGGAGGGCGGCGCTGGTGCGGCCGGCGCCGCGGCGGGCGCAGCCTGGCCTTCCTGCGCCGGAGCCGGCGTCGGCGTTGTCGGTGTCTGTGCGTCTGACGGCGTGCCGCTCTGCGCGGCTGCTGTCCCAGCCATCAGGCATGTTGCGATGAATATGGTTGCTCCGTTGTATCGCATCATGATCCTTTCTAATTTTTGATGTGGACCCAGCGAGCGGAGCTGGAATAGGCCGAGCCGGCGAGTACGGGGCCAGCTCGTTCTGGCGGATATTCAATTTTTACGACTTTTTGATGCCAGAAGGAAATAGATAATTTCTATCACCGGGATTGCAAAAATTACACGCCCCTGACGTGCGAACCACGCTGGCTAATCGGTTATGCTGTAACCAGTTGCGTTCTATGCGGCTTGCCGGTTTGCTTTTGCTCGTTTCGGGATGGGCCATTGTCTTGGCCGCATTCGTAATGCTGGGCGCTGCGATGCCCCGTGCCGCTTTCGTCGCGGCGGGCGTCGCGATCGAAATTCTAGGCCTCGGCCTGGTGGCCCGCTCTCACGTTTCCATCCGGGAGGCCAGGCGATGATTCCGTCCGCGCCAGCGCCTTCGGAAGCAGCCACCGCGCTCGAGCTGGCCTGCCTGCTGCTGATTCCCTTGGCGATTGCGGGCATCGCTCTCATCAACACCGGGCTCGGCCGGTCGCGCAGCGCCTCGCACGCCATGCTCGCGGCGCTGTGCGCCGTGTCGGTCGCGGCGGCCGCCTATTTCGTCTGCGGCTTCGCCATTCAGGGCTTCGCCGGCGGGCCCGCGCACACCATCGAAGCGGCCGGCAAACAATGGAATTGGATCGCCGCCCAGCCGCTCTTCTTGCGCGGCCTCGCGCTCGACGCCTCGCCCGCGTCCCTGATCCTCTTGCTGCAATTGTTCAGCGTCGCGCTGGCCGCCCTGATCCCTCTCGGCGCCGGCCTGGACCGCTGGCGATTGGGCGCCGTATGCGCCTCCACCTTCCTGCTTGCCGGCGTGGTTTATCCCCTCTTCGCCCACTGGGTGTGGGGCGGCGGCTGGCTGGCTCAAATCGGTTTCGTCGATGCGGCCGGCGGCGCGCCCGTGCAAGCCGTGGGCGGCCTCACCGCGCTTTCCATCGCCTGGATCCTGGGGCCCCGCCGCGGCAAGTACTCGAGCGAGGGCGGCCTGCCCGCAGCCATCCCCGGCCACAACGCCGTGCTGGTTCTGTTCGCCTGTTTTCTGGTTTGGACGGGATGGCTCGGTTTGAACGGCGCCGGCGCCATGCTTTTCTGCGGCGCTCCGATTGGCGCGCTGGTGCGGGTCGGGTTGAACACCACTCTCTCCTCTTCCATGGCCGGTTTGGCCGCGGCCGCCATCACCCGCGCCCGTTTCGGCCGGCCGGACGCTTCTTTGTGCGCCAACGGCTGGATCGGCGGCCTGGCCGCCTCGAGCGCCGGCTGCCTCTTCTTCACTCCCGCGGCAGCCGCGCTGATCGGCCTCGTAGCTGGCGCATTGGTCGTCTTCACGGTCGAGTGGCTGGACATCTACGGCGAAATCGACGACCCCACCGGCTCGATCTCCGTGCATGCCATCGGCGGCATCTGGGGCGTCCTGGCGCTCGGCTTCTTCGCACGCTCGGGCTCTCCCGCGCAGCCGCTGCCGCAAATCGCCGGCGTCGCCACCCTGCTTGGTTTCGTGCTGCCCCTAGCCTACGGCCTCAATTGGCTGCTCGACCGCTTCAGCCCGCAACGCGTGACGACTGAGGGCGAACGCCAGGGCCTCGATCTGCACGAGCTCGGCGCCGGCGCTTATCCCGAATTCGTAATCCACCGGGAGGACTTCCTGCAACGGTAGTCCCATCCCAATCGAAAGACCTTTCGACATGCCGAGTCCATACACCGCCCTCCTGCTCTTCCTGGCCGCCGTGCTCGAAGCCGGCGGTGACGCCCTGATTCGCAGGGGGCTCCATGCTTCAACCGCAGTGCGCCTCGGTTACTACACGATCGGCTCGTTTTTCCTGTTTACTTACGGCTATTTCGTCAACATACCGCCATGGGATTTCGGCCGGCTGCTCGGCGTGTATATCGCGTTCTTTTTTCTGGTGGCCCAAGTCATCGGTTGGATGTTCTTCGGCCATGCCCCGACCGGAGGCACACTGTTGGGCGGCGCACTCATCGTCGCGGGCGGCATCGTCGTCTATGCCCGTGGCTAGGTGGGGCATGCTTCAGCTTGCCAACGCCCGCTTGCGGGCGCATTCTCTCCTACCCCTTGCCAACGCCCGCTTGCGGGCGCATTCTCTCCTACCCCCGCAAGCCTCACACCAGCGGCCCTTACTCCGGCAGCCTGACCCCGATGCTCTCGAGGAAATCTTCGTCGAACGCGGCAGGCTCTTCCGGCCGCGGGCACTCCCTCCAGCAGTCGGACAGCGACTTGCTCGCGTACACCGTTTTCCTGCATTCCTCGCACCACCAGTGGATCACCAGTTCCCGTTCGTCGGTGACCCCAACTTCGTCGATCCGCGCCGGTTCGGCCCCGCATCCGCACCTGAGTGAGAAGTGTCGATAGCTCATAGTGGCAATATCTACAAGTTACTTATCGCATTTAGGAGCGGTTCCGATACAGTCCCAATTCCAGACTTTTGTACTACGCACGTACCGAATCGCACAGTGCGATAAGGCACACTATCTCGCCGGTTGCCATTGTGAGTCGAGCGACTAGCACGCCGTCAGCGCTGATCGGGGTCGCGCAGCTCCAGCGTGGTCTCGCGTTGGCAACACACGCACGGTCCCGGTACGTTGCTGCGAATGTCGCAGACGTCGCAGTAATAAGTGATGAGTTTGAGCTTGCCGTCCTGTCGCGCCATCAATCCGCGGGTATGAAACGGATCGATCAGGAAATGGTCCGGCGCCGTGAGACGGCCGCGCGCTTCCACTTCGAAGCCGTTGAGCCGCTGGTCGGCGAGCACCTTGCTGGTGGACTCGTCGCCCTCCAGCGTGATGCGCTTATGGTCCTTGGTCTCGACCGCCGCGGGCGCTCCCGGTTGCAGGACCAGCTTTCCACGCACCGTCTCACCGCCCGGTGCGTCGGCCGCCCACAGCGCCACCCCAGCCAGCACCGCAGCCCACAGACAGACTCGCATTGCTCTTATTTTATCCTGCATCCAACCCCACGCCTACTTGGTGTGGCCCATGTTGTAGACGTAGATGATATGTTCCATGGAGCCTTCGCGGACGTGGGCGACGGCGAAGGGCCGCCAGCCTTTCACCGGAAACTCGTTCGAGACGACGCGGCTTCCCGGCTTGAGAGATTTCTCGAGCAGCGGGCGCAGGCGCTCATTGGAGGTGGTCAGCAGGCACATCGTCACCACGTCGGCCGGCCGCAGATCGGCGTGGAGGACGCTGCCTTCCACGATGGTGATCCTATCCTCCAGCCCCAGTTCCTTGATGTGCTGGCGCGATTTCTGGCACATGTCCGGCAGGATCTCGATGCCCACTCCGCGGGCGCCGAACTGCTGCACGGCGGTGATCAGAATTCGCCCGTCGCCGCTGCCCAGATCGTAGACGGTGTCGCCGGGCTTCACGTGCCCCGCCTCGAGCATCTTCTGCACGATCAATTGCGGGGTGGGCAGATTCGGGGCCAGGTTCTCCATAAGCCCCAACTGCTGCCCCAGGCAAGGCAGTCCGACGACCAGCGCGATGGCGGCGATTCGCATGGACTAATGCTTTTGACGTCCTAATGAGAGGGCGCGTTACCCGCAACCGTGGCGCCCGATTTGCCCTTCAAGATGCGGCCCATGATCTCGTTCCAGGCAAAGAAAAGGTCACGCGGCCGGCTGATGGTGAATTCCATACCCTTCAGATACTTAACGGCGCTTCCGATGGCGTCGCGCCAGGGGTTTGTGGCCGGATTCAAATTGTAGCTCATGTAGAAGACGGGGAACTTCACGTCGGAGAGTTGCTTCAGCTCTTCGGCCGGAATCGTGTCCTCCAGGCCCAGCCTGGGGCCGGCGAAAATCACCGCGTCCGGGCTGTCCTTGGCCTGGCTCACTTCGGTCGAGATCAAACCGGCCAGGAACTCCGAGCCGGGGTGCTTCTGCGCCAGCCGCTTGAGGTCGGTGGTGCCCAGGTTCAGCGCGCGTAGGGCCTTTCCCAACCCCGGAAAATCGATTTGCGAAGCCTCCTGCTGGCGGTAGATCACCTTCTGTTCCTGGAGGTTGAAGGCGACCAGGGAAAACTCGACGATGCGCGGCTCGCGGGCGATGCCGCGCAGGATGGAGAGCAGAGCGCTGGTTTCCATCGGCTGCAAGGCCGCCGCGGCGGAGTTCTGGGGCGCGAAATTGACGATCACCTTCACCTTGAGGGGCAAACCGCCAAGGTCCCGCGCGACCGGCGGTTCCGGCTTGAAGGCCTCGGTGTCGAACTGCCGCACGGCGCCGGCTGCGATGTCAAGGGCGATTTGGCGATCGCGCGGGGGCAGCGCGGCCTCGGCGTCCCAATGGAAGGAACAGACGCGTTCGGCGCGGTCGCGCATCAGCCAATCGATGTGGTACTTGCCTTCGCCGACGTCGAAGGCGCCCAGCAGAAAGGCGGGCCCGCGATCCACGTCGTCGAGAGGCGGCACCGGGACGTGTTGCGCGAAATAGACCGGATCGTCGGCGTGCCCCTCGGGAATCACGCGAAAGACCATGGTGAGCTGGTTGCCGTCGCCGGCCAGATCCTTGAGCGGCACGCCGACTTCATACCCGGCGTGAAATTTCAGGTCGAATCCCAGCGCGGGCTTGTTGGGGGTCACCGTGCACGGCAGATCCTTGCGCGCCTCCTGCGATTCCAGCACAGCCCCGTCGGTGGAGAACAAGTGGACCATGGCGCCCGGCGTCTCGCCAGGCATCGGTTCCTGCGCCGCGAGCGGGGACATGGCAGCCAGCAGCGCACCGCAACAGACCAGCCAGGCCGATCGGACGGACACGCAAAACTGGGGCACCGTTACCATCGAGCTTCGCCGCGCCTCTTCCCGCTCCCACCCGTCACAACGCGGCTTGATTCGATTATGGCGCAAATTCCCGGCGATGCAAACGGCGCATCAGAGCCGCGGCCATCAGGGAGCGGTCGCCCGGCGGTTGAACTATCTCCTGGCAGGCGCTAATGGCAGAATAGTAGCGGGGGAAGCGTCTGTGTTTGGAATGGACCGCGACAAAATGCAAGGCAAGCAAGTGCCAACTCCGGAATCGCAGCCGGCGGGCGTGATCGTCAGCCCGGATACGCGCCGCGCCGAGCGTGTGCCGCCGGGGCAATCGAGGACCGAGAAGTGGCCGGTGCTCGATGCGAGCGGTCCGCCGGCGATCGAGATGCGAAGCTGGCGGTTGCGCCTGGGCGGCCTGGTGGCCCAGCCGGCCGAGTGGAATTGGGACGATTTCGCGAAGCTGCCGCGCGTCAAAGTGTTCGCGGACTTTCACTGCGTCACCCGCTGGTCGCGCCTGGGCAACCTGTGGGAAGGCGTGGCGACCCGCGAGCTGATCGCCCGCGCCGGCGGCGCCCGGCCGGAGGCCCGCTTCGTGGTGGCCTACGGTTATGACCGCGGCTGGACCACCAACCTGCCGATCGAACACTTCCTGGCCGAAGATTCGCTGGTCGCCATCCTGCACGATGGCGAGCCGATCTCGCTCGAACACGGCGGCCCGGCGCGCCTGGTGGTGCCCGAGCTTTACGCCTGGAAGAGCGCCAAGTGGCTCAGCGGCCTGGAGCTGGTCGAAAAAGACCGCCCCGGCTTCTGGGAAGCCAATGGCTACCACATGCGCGGCGACCCGTGGACGGAGGAACGCTTCGGCGTGTAGCGGGGCGTCTCGCACATCTAATCGCGTCCCCGGCTTCTCGGGACATTCGCGGCGCATCCGCACCTTGCCGCCGGCGTCTCGCGATTTCCACGGGGCACCGTACCACGCTTACAATAGAGGATTCGCGCGAGACTGAATCGATGACTCCGAATCCTCTGATTGGCGTGGTATTTCACTGGCTGGGCGGGTTGGCGTCCGGCAGTTTCTACGTTCCCTTCCGGGCCGTGCGGAAGTGGAGCTGGGAAACCTATTGGCTCGTTGGCGGTGTTTTCAGTTGGATCATTGTGCCGTGGGTGCTCGGATCGACCATCTCCACCGACCTGTTCGGAGTGCTGCACGAGACGCAGTGGGACACCATCTGGTGGGTGTATTTCTTCGGGGTATTGTGGGGGTTCGGCGGGCTGACTTTCGGGTTGACCATGCGGTACCTGGGGATGTCGCTGGGAATGGCGATGGTGCTGGGTTACTGCGCGGCTTTCGGCACTCTGATTCCGCCCATCTATCACGGCCAGTTCTTTTCCCACGTGCTGCCATCGCACTCGGGGCAGGTGATCGTGCTGGGCATCGCGATTTGCATGGCGGGCATTGCGTTCGCGGGCAAAGCCGGCATGTCCAAGGAACAGGAGATGTCGCCCGAGCAGAAGACCGCGGTCATCCGCGAATTCAACCTGAAGAAAGGCGTGATCGTGGCCACGTTCTCCGGTGTGATGAGCGCCTGTTTCTCCTTCGGGCTGGACGCGGGCGCGCCCATCAAGGCGCTGGCGCTGCAGCACGGCACCTCGACGCTGTGGCAGGGGCTGCCGGTGCTGACGGTGCTGCTGGCCGGCGGCTTCACCACCAACTTCGTATGGTGTCTCATCCTGAATATCAAGAACCATACCGGCTACCAGTACTTCAGCGCGGAGATTCGCAATCACCATCCGTCCCGCGGCGAGGAGCCGATCATCGAGAACGCGACCGACGCTCCCGGCGAGGAGATGGCGGTGGCGCTGCCCGTGCGAACCGCCGAGCCGGACCGGGCGCCGATGTGGAATAACTACTTCTTCAGCGCACTGGCCGGCACCACCTGGTACTTCCAGTTCTTCTTTTACACCATGGGCGAGACGCAAATGGGCAAGTACAAGTTCTCCAGTTGGACGCTGCACATGGCGAGCATCATCATCTTCAGCAGCCTGTGGGGCATCGGGCTGCACGAATGGCGCGGCGCCAGCGCAAGGACGAAGACCTGGCTGGCGGTGAGCCTGCTGACGCTGGTCTCCTCGACCATAGTGGTGGGCTACGGCAATTACTTAGGGCGATGACAGTAGAATAGACGAGCAGTTCTTATCGTCCATCAATGTTTTACGCTCTACCGGCGAACGGCAGACCGCGAAAAACAATGCTCTGTCCCACCGTTCCGTATAATGGATACGACGGTGGGGAAATTCTTCGTCCAAAACTTCGGATGCCGGGCCACGCAAGCCGATGGCGCGGCCTTGGAGTCGTCGCTGGCGGCGGGCGGGCTTTCGCAGGCGGGCGAGCGCTCCACGGCCGACCTGGTTGTGCTGAACACCTGCACGGTGACGGTCTCCGCGGATGATGACGTCCGGCAAACCATTCGCCGCGTGCACCGGGAGAACCCGGCGGCGCGGATCCTGGTCACCGGTTGCTACGCGCAACGGGCGCCGCAGGAGCTCGCCCGCCTGCCAGGCGTTGAGTGGGTGGTTGGCAACAGCCACAAACACGCCATCCCGGAACTGATCGCGCTGGCGCCCTCGAGCGCGCCATACCATGGCAACATCCATGTCGGCGATATCTTCGCGCAGCAGGCATTCCTTTCGGCGCCAGTCGAGGATGCAGGCGGCGACCGGACGCGGCCGAATTTGAAGATTCAGGACGGCTGCAACAACCGGTGCTCGTTCTGCATCATCCCGTTTGTGCGCGGGCGCAGCCGCGGCATGCCAGCGGATGAAGCGGTGGCGCAGGTGGCGCGGCTGGCGGCGCGGTATCGCGAGGTGGTGCTGACCGGTATCAATCTGGGCCGCTGGGGCCGCGAGCCGGGAAGCACGCTGCGGCTGGCGGGCCTGGTGCGGCGGCTGCTCGACGAGACTGCCATCGAGCGGCTGCGGCTGAGCTCGGTCGAGCCGATGGATTTTTCCGATGAGCTGCTGGAGCTGATGGCATCGGGCAGTCGCATCGCACCGCACGTGCACGCGCCGCTGCAAAGCGGCTCGGACCGGATTCTGCGCCGCATGCATCGCAAGTACCGGCCGCGGCATTACGCGGACCGCATCGCGAAGGCGCGCCGGCTGATGCCCGACGCCGCCATTGGCGCCGACGTGATGGTCGGATTCCCGGGCGAAACGGAAGCGGACTTCGAAGAGAGTCGCCAGTTCATCGAGCAATTGCCGTTCACCTACCTCCACGTCTTCACTTACTCGGAGCGGCCAGGGACACCGGCGGCGGAGGTTCCGATGGCGGTTCCGATGGCTCTGCGCAAGGAGCGCAACCGCGTCCTGCGCGACCTGGGAGAGCGGAAGAATCGCGAGTTTCGCGAGCGTATGGTGGGCCGTACGCTTTCCGTGGTGACGCTGCATGAGCCGGGCGCCGCGCTCACCGGCAACTATCTCAAAGTGCAACTGGCTTCGTTGCGCGAGGCCAACCTGATGGCCGACTTACAAATCGGCGGCCTGACGAGAGACGGCTTGCGCGAGGCGGAGTAACTGTGGGGCAGCTTGATAAGCTGCGCGCCGATTGTTCAATCGGCGCACCGGGCGAAGCCCGGCGTGCTTTTCTTCGCCGCGAAGTAGGACAGACCATCGCCTTGCATGGTCTGTCATGCCTCGCCAAGAGCACAAAGCCTGACAAACGACCAAAACCGATCGTCTGTACCACCCAGCCCAGCCCCAGTCACAACCCCTCTTTCCCACTAACTCAATCACTTAGCCCGCGAAACCCTTGACATACCCGCCATACTTAAGTCAGGACTGTGGCGCCAGGCTCCGCTGCTAGTCTGTTCTTGCTGGCCAGCAAGCGTTGATTTCAAGTGGTACTGAACTTCCGGCGCCCGTTAACGGCATGCGGGGTCCCCCATGGGC
>JBAVIH010000271.1:0-18996 GCA_049686695.1 Bryobacteraceae bacterium
GATTCTGCATTTCGCTAGTCAAACTGGTGATCTGGCTGGGAGTAGGCTTCTGGTGGTGGAAGGCGTTGGGGTTGTGGTGAGGGGGGGCGTGCAGCGCTTATTGTCGCCGGGTTAGGGAGTCTCATTGAGGCTGAACGACACCTTGTAGTACCGAACGTCGATACTGTCCGTCATTTCGAGTGCATAGGACAGCTTGGGATCGGGATCGTGGCAGATGACGAGACCCTTTACGCCTTGGTCTTCCTTGCAGAGGTTCTTCTTGACCCACCCCATGTAACGAAGAATCTGACCGATGACTTGATCAGAAGGGCGGCCCTTCTTGAGCTCCATGACAATGAAGGAGTTTGACTCAGGCTCAATAGCCAATATGTCGATCGGACCAACGTCGGTGGCGTACTGTTGACCGTCAGCCCCCTCGGAATCTTCGTAGATTTGCAGCTTTCCTTTGAAGATCGACTTGAAGTTGCTGACGATGAATTCCTCCAGGTACTTCTCCAGCACAAATGCGTCCTTGTCGGCCGTTTCCTCGCCTTCCTGGGCAAGGTCTGGCGGAGTGGGGCCTAGGAGGCCACGGTATTGATCCTCCGAAATCTCGACTAGGGTCCGCATTTGAAAAACCAGCGTGGCGAAGGTTCTGTCGCGGGGCTGCTCCTGCCACGCGACCCCAAAAAAATTGCGGTGCGGCGCGGCTGGGTTCTTCCCCGGAGCATAGGCCGCCGGCCCGATGACCTTGCCGACTGCTGCGAGGGTCTTGCGTCCCCTTCGAGCGACGACGAGGTCGCCGGGGGACACCTCATGATAGAAGGCCCAAAGCATGTTGACGTAGAGCGACTTTGTTGATGGAGGCTTGTCCGGGTAAGCTGACGCAACGGCATTGGAAAGCTCTTCCCGGCCCAATTTCGAGATGTCACCGAGTTGGCTCCAGCCAATGGAGATTAGGCTGTTGGCGACGTCGAATTGCCAGACCTTGTCAAACGCTCCCGGCGGCTTCGACTCGAAAGGAGCAATCACCCAGTAACGGGGCATCGATTATTCTCCCATCTCCACGCTGCCCGCGTGGCTCAGGCCGGACACTAGAGGCGAACCCTTCCGCTTCTTCGCAGCTCCCGCGGCAGAGTGCCGCTTGAGAAATCTCCGGCCCTCCGCGCCCGCGCACCATTTCGCTTCCTCGTCCTCGTTCAGGAACCTAGGCGTTTTCACGACTCTTCAATTGTATATGCAGTGCATGACGCCTTCAGCCCGGAGGGCGCAAGAAAATAGCCCACGGCGTGAGCCGTGAGGAAACCGGGTGTTCCACTCACAGCCCCGGAACGGGGCGGAAGGGCTCTGGCCGACGTGTCTTACGCCCCGTTCCGGAGCTGGGCTCACTGCCGCGATCTCCCAACGGCTTGCGCCGTGGGCCATTTTCTTACGCCCCTCCGGGCCTTTGACCCAGCATGCCTTGGCTTGGCCCCATCACCCGCTCGAGCATCTCCGGGATTTCGAAGACGGCGCGGTTCTGTTGGCGCTCGGTGGCGGCGCGGAAGGCGGCGTAGGCGGCAGGTTCCAACAACCGATCGACGGCGGATTGCACGCGGCGGAGATTATCTAACACGATGCCGACGCCCTGCTCGCGAACCCAAACGGCGTTGTAGCGCTCTTGCGGCAGCGTCCAGGCGTCGCAATTGACGATCACCGGCAAGCGCATAAACACGGCCTCCGATATGCTTCCCGGGCCGGGTTTGCCGATGAAGTAATCGGCAAGCTGCATATAATGCGGAATCTCCTTGGTGAAGCCTTCGATGAAGACGGGAGCGCGCCGCGTCAGCCCCTCCAGCCGCGCGCGCAGCTTCTGATTGTGGCCGCAAATGAGGATGAGCTGCCGGTCGGGCAAGCGGCGGGCGATATCGAGCATCACGGCCGAGCCCTCGCCGCCGAACAGCACCAGGCCGACGGGCGCACTGGGATCGAGACCCAGCGCCCGGCGCGCCGCGGCGCGTTCTTCCGCGCCGAGCGGCGCCATCTCATAGAAGCGCGGGCTGAGGATCATGCCGGAGGCCCGTAATATGCGGTCGGCCGCGTGGCCCATCGCGCGCGCCTGCTCCACCGCGCGGTCCGAACCGCAGATGAAGTACTGCGGTTGCCGCTCGATCCAGAAATGCGGCGGATAGTCGGCGATGTCGGTCAGGATGGTGACCAGCGGCGTGCCGGGCGCCGCGCGGCGCAGGCTTTCGCCGATGGCGCGGTTGAAGTTGGGCACCAGCGAAACCACCAGGTCCGGACGGCTCTCGCGCCAGTGCGCTTCGAGCACCCGCACCTGTTTGCGATGGAACAGGCGAATCACCAGGTGCATACCCATCATGAGCTGCGCCGAGCCGAGCGTCCACCCCTTCTTCAGCATCAGGTTGTAGACATCCTGCAGGCGCAGGCCGGTGAGCTGGCGAAACACGTCCATCGAATCCAGTATTTCCTGCAAGTTCATGAGCAGGATGTCGAACGGGCGGCGCTCGCGCTCCATCACCTCGCGCAAGGCGTTGGCCGCCGCGCGGTGACCGCCGCCGGCGTCGAAATACACCAGTTCGAGCTGTCTCACCATTTCGATTGTGTCACGCTGCGCAACTCTCGTGACAGAAAACAGGACGATTAACCGATGTTTTTTGCTGGCGTCACCGAGTTGTAGCCGTTCCAATTCTACAAAAGAAGTATGCGGTGCGACCTGCACGTCCACACACGGCACTCCGGCATGTGCACCATCCCGGTTCTGCGGAGGGTTTGCCGGGAGAGCTACAACGATCCGCTGGCCGTGTACGAAAAGCTGAAACGGCTCGGCATGGACCTGGTAACCGTGACCGATCACGATTCCATCGACGCCGCCGAAACGCTGCGCTCGAAGCCCGATTTCTTTTTGAGCGAAGAAGTGACCTGCCGGCTGCCCAGCGGCACCGAACTGCACGTCGGCGTGTACGACATCACGGAGCGCGACCACCTGGAATTGCAGCGCCGCCGGCACGATTTCGAATCGCTGGCCCGGTGGATGGACGGCCGCAACCTGTTCTTCAGCGCCAATCACGTCTTCTCCAGCCTGACGGGGCGCCGCGCGCCGGAAGATTTTCTGCTGTTTGAAACCGCCTTCCCCGCTCTCGAAACCCGCAACGGCCACATGCTCGCTCGCGCCAACGGCAACGCGGCGGCGCTGGCGGACCGGGCGGCGTTGGCGGAAGTGGGCGGCAGCGACGCGCACGCCATGGGCTCGGTGGGCTGCACGTACACGGTGGCGCCGCGGGCGCGCTCCAAGGAGGAGTTCCTGGATGCGCTGCGGATGGGCCAGGGCAGGGTGCGCGGCGAGACCGGCGGGCTTTGGAAACTGATGCGCGACGTGCTCTCGATCGGCCGTTCCATGGTGCTGGAAAACCCATGGACGGCGCCGGTGGCGGCGCTGGGGGTTGCGGTGCCGGCGGTAATACTCGGAAACTATTGTATAGAGAGCGTGTTTGCGCGCTGGTGGATGGCGCGCTACCTCCGGCTGCGGGCGCTCAGAGAAGCCGGGTGCGGGGCCACACCCATCGCGGAGGTGGCGGCATGACGCTCTCCGGAGAAGCGATGCGGACGTTCATTTCCCTTCGCGACCACAGGCTGATGCTGCGGGTGAACCGCTGGCCCGCTCCGCGCTGGATACGCGTGTGGATGATCTGCGCCACCCGCGGCGGCGATGGCTGGCTGTGGTACGCGCTGGGCCTGGTGCTGCTGCTGTTCGGCGGCGAGCAGCGGTTCGCGGCCGTGGGCGCGGCAGCCCTCGCGGCGGGTGTCGGAATTGCGCTCTTCCTCAAGCTCAAGAAAACCGCCCGCCGCAAGCGCCCCAGCGAGCCCCATTGTTGGGCCGATCTGCTGCCGCCCGACCAGTTCTCCTTCCCCTCCGGCCACACCATCACCGCGTTTGCGGTATCGCTTTCGCTGGCCGCGTTCTACCCCGAACTGGCGATCGGGCTGCTGTTCTGCGCGGTCAGCGTGGCGGCTTCGCGCATCCTGCTGGGCATGCACTTCCTGAGCGACGTACTGGCCGGCGCCGCCATCGGCGCACTGCTGGCAGTTGGCGCCTCGCATTTGGCGCGGCTGCTGTAAACAACCGCTGACCAGGCCTTTGACCGTTAGAAAACATTTTTACTGGTGGGGCGGGACGGCCTCCTGCGCGCCGGCCCGATGGTGCCGGTGCGGGCCGATTGACAATCGGCCGCAGGTTGACAACCTGGTTGACAACCTGCCCCACGCGGCTACTTCAGCTTGCGATCGAGAAAACTCGCGGCGGCCTGGTAGGCTGCCAGCCAGGTGCGGTAGAGCAGAAAATCGTGCACCTCGTCGGGGAAGATCAGTTCTTCCACTTCCACATACTGGCGGCGTAGGGCATCGGCCAGTTTCACCGTCTGGTTGAACTGCACGTTGCGGTCGTCGTCGCCTTGAATCAGCAGCACGGGTGAGCGCCAGGTGGTGAGGAACGCCATGGGCGACGATTCGAGCGCCAATTGGTAATCGGGCGCGGTCTGCGGGATGCCGAGTTCGGTGGCCCAATCGTGGACGCCGTGCAGATCCACGCCGGCGCGAAACAGATCCGAGGCGCGCGCCAGCGCCATCGCGGTGAGGTATCCGCCATAGGAGCCGCCCCAGGCGCCGATGCGGTCCGGATCGACATCGGGGCGTTGCCGCAGGTACACGCCGGCGCCCTGCACGTCGTTATACTCGCTGCCGCCGGATGGGCCGTAGCGCAGCGCTTCGCGAAAATCCAGGCCGTAGCCGATCCCGCTGCGGTAATTCACGCTCAGCACCACGAAACCGCTGTTGGCGAGGTATTGGTTCAACGCGTAAGTATTCGCGTAGTAATACATGTAATGCCAGCCGAGCAGCATCTGGCGCTGCGAGCCGCCGTGGAAGAAGACCACCGCGGGTGCGCGGCTGCCGGGCTTCCGGTCAGGCGGGAGAAAAAGCTGCCCGTGGATGGCGAGGCCGTCGGCGCTCGAGAAAATCACCTGCTGCGGCGTCACCATTCGGCCAACCGGAAAATCGGCCGGAATGGATTCGGGATGCAGGTCGCGGACCTCGGCGCCAATGCGGATGGCGGCGTGGGCGGGGTGCTGGGCATCGGAGCGGAGAAATGCCAGCGCGCCATCGGCGGCCGGCGCGGGCGCCCATTCGATGCCGTCGCCCTGGGTGACCGCTTCCGGCGCGCCGCCCGAGGCCGCGACCTTCCAGAGATGCCGGCGGTCGCTATCGCCCTGGTTGGAGTTGAAAAACACTTCGCGGCCGTTGGGCGCCGGGGCAACTTCCTCCACTTCAAACGCGCCGGGCGTAAGCAACAGCGGATCGCCGCCGGCGGCGGGAACGGAGTAAAGGTGCGTCCAGCCATCGGCCTCCCAGGGAAAAACCAGACGCGATCCGGCCCACAGAATCTGGCTGGCGGCGTTGATTTCGCGAAAGACGCTCCCCGGGCCCTGGCGGGCGCGGAAGAGTTCGCGGCCCTCGCCGGTTTCGGCCGAGGCGACACGGATGGACCAGGGTTCACCAGTACGGCGGGCTTCGCGCGGGGCGCGCACGCCGGCGGATGGAATGCGAATAAAGGCCACACTGCGGCCGTCGGACGACCAGACGGGGAAGCGGTCGCTGTCGGTACTCGGATCGAGGTAGCGCAGGGCGCCTGACGCGGTATCGTAAACGCCGATGAAGACGTGGTCTCCGCGGTCGCTCTCAAACGCGACGTGCATTCCATCGGGCGACCAGACCGGACCGGCGCACTGGCCGCGGGTCTTGAGCGCGACGCCCGGCGTGCCGCCCTCCGCCGGCGCCCACCAGAGCTGACCTTTGTGAATCCACGCGATGCGGCCGCCACCCGGCGCCACGGCAGGCGAGCCGCCTTCGCCGATCTTGCGCGGCGCGCCGCCCGCGAGGCTCACCTCCCAGACGTCCTGTTCGGTGCCTTTGGGATCGAGCGCGGGGTTCGGATACTCGCCGGCGTGGTTGGCGCCATCCAGGCGGGTATAGACGATCGACACGCCATCCGCCGTCCAGGCGAGACCGGCCAGTTCATAGCCATCGTCCTGGGTGTAGGCGGTGATCTGGCGCGCCTGGTAGTGCGGCGCTTCGGCCACCCAGATGTTGCGCACGCCGCGGGCGTTTTCCACCCAGGCGAACTTGCCCCCCGTGGGGGAAGCGGTGAGCCCGCTCGGAAAGGCGGCGCCTAATACCTGGTTCAGAGTGAATGGCGGCTGGGCGGCGGCGCAACCAGCCAGCAGCAGGGCGGCGAGGATTCGCATGTAGTTAATATTACCCGCTGTTGGAGGTGACGGTTTTCTTTAGCCCGGCGGCAGGATAAGGCATTCCCCGCCAATCCCCGGCTCGAAAGGGCCATGGGACTTAAGGTAACCTCGCCAGGGCATTCCGTCGCCATCTCAAGCAACGAAAACTTGCCCGATGCTATCTTTGTGTTTCTGGCCATAGCGCTATGTTAGTGAGTGGCGGGCCAGGGCATGCCCGGCCCCTGCCGCGGGCGCCAGGATCGGGCCGGCGTATTTGTGAAACGGTGTACTGGATTATGATGACGAAGCGTGCCTCCAACTGGGCCGCCAAGAGATTGAGCGTTCGATGAGCGAAACCACTTCCCCGGCGCCAGTGATTGGCGCTCCCGCGCAGCGGCCGGAAGACCCTCCGCAAGGGCCTCGATCCGGCAAAGGCTGGGTTTGGCTGCTGGTGCTGCTGATTGCAGCCGCGGCAGTCGCCTATTATTACTGGCCCAAATCCGGCGCCGGCGGTAACACCGGCGCGGGCAACGCGTCTCCCACAGCCGGTTCCGGGGGACGAGGCGGCCGCGGCGCCGGCATCGCGCCGGTGGTTGCCGCGCGCGCCAAGAAGGGCGACATTTCGGTTTACCTGGAAGCCCTCGGTAATGTCACCTCCCTCAGCACGGTCACCATCAAGAGCCGCGTGGATGGCCAGTTGATGGAGGTGAAGTACAAGGAAGGCGATATTGTGCCGCAAGGCGCTCCGCTGGTGGAGATCGACACTCGCCCCTACCAGGTTGCGCTGGAACAGGCCGAGGGCCAACAACTCCGCGACCAGGCGCTGCTGGACAACGCCAACGTCGACCTCAGCCGTTACGCGGGGCTGTTGAAGCAGAACGCCATCCCCGAGCAACAGTACGCCACGCAGAAAGCGCTGGTGGCGCAGGAAGAAGGCGTGGTCAAGTCGGACCAGGGCCAGATTGACGCGGCCAAACTCAACCTGGTTTACTGCCACATCGCGTCGCCCATCACCGGGCGCGTCGGTTTACGCCTGGTGGACGCCGGCAATATCGTGCACGCCTCGGACGCCGCGGGCCTGGTGGTCATCACCCAGGTCCAGCCGATCAGCATCGTTTTCACCATTCCCGAGGACAAGCTGCAGGCGGTGCTCAGCCGCTACCACGCCGGCCAGAAGCTATCGGTCGAAGCCTGGGACCGCGACGCCGGAACCTTCAGCGACCCGCGCAAGAGGTTGGGCACCGGCATGCTGGCGACCATAGACAACGAGATCGACCAGACCACCGGCACGCTGCGCTTGCGGGCGATCTATCCCAATCAGGACGACACTCTGTTCCCCAACCAGTTCGTCAACGTGCGGCTGCTGGTGGAGCAAAAGCACGGCGTGGTGCTGGTTCCCAGCGGCGCGGTGCAGATCACGACCGACAACAAGTACGTATACCTGGTGAAGCCGGACTCTAGCGTGACCGTGCGCAACATCATCGCCGGCACCACCGAGGGCGACCAGACGGAGGTGGTGTCGGGCCTGAACGCCGGCGACGTAGTGGTGATGCAGGGCGTCGACAAGCTGAACGAAGGCAGCAAGGTGGTCGTCACCATCGCCGGAGAGCAACCGGCGAGCGGGCGCGGCGGCCAAAGCGGGCAGGGTGGCCGTAGCGGGCAAGGTGGCCAGGGCGGTGCCAGCGGCTGGGGTGGCCAGGGCGGGCGCAGCGGAACGGGAAAGGCCGGCAGAGGGAACCCGCAGTGAGCCCGTCCCGGACATTTATTCTTCGTCCGGTCGCAACCTCGCTGCTGATGGTGGGCATCCTGCTGGCGGGCGCGGTCGCCTACAAGCAGTTGCCGGTATCGGCGCTGCCCGAGGTGGATTACCCGACCATTCAGGTGGCGACGTTCTACCCCGGCGCCAGCCCGGACGTGATGGCCTCGTCGGTCACCGCGCCGCTCGAACGCCAGTTCGGCCAGGTGCCCGGCCTGCAGCAGATGACGTCGACCAGTTCCGACGGCAGCTCGGTCATCACCCTGCAATTCAACCTCAATTTGAATATCGACGTCGCCGAGCAGGAGGTGCAGCAATCCATCAACGCCTCCGGCACTTTTCTCCCAGCCGACCTTCCCGCGCCGCCGATTTACAGCAAGACCAACCCCGCCGACGCGCCCATCCTGACCCTGGCGCTGACGTCGAAGACGATGCCTCTGACCAAGGTGGAGGACCTGGCCGACACGCGCCTGGCGCCCAAGATTTCGCAACTGGCCGGGGTGGGCCTGGTGAGCATCAGCGGCGGCCAGAAGCCGGCCGTGCGCATCCAGGCCAATCCGACCCAGATGGCATCCTACGGGATGAACCTGGAGGATCTGCGCAGCGCGATCCTGGCCGCCAACGTCAACCTGGCCAAAGGGAATTTCGACGGGCCGCACCAGTCGTTCCAGATCGGCGCCAACGACCAGTTGCTTTCGAGCAGCGACTATGCGCCGCTGATCATCGCGTATCGCAACAACGCGCCCATCAAGCTCTCCGACGTGGCGGTGGTGAAAGACGAGGCGGAGAACCTGCGCCAGGCGGCCTGGATGAACCGCACGCCGGCGGTGATCATGAACATCCAGCGGCAGCCCGGCGCCAACATCATCTCGGTGGTGGACCGCATCAAGGCGCTGCTGCCGCAGCTCACGGCTTCGCTGCCCAAGTCGGTCGACGTGACCATCCTGACCGACCGTACCAACACCATCCGCGCCTCCGTCGAGGACGTGCAAATGGAGCTGATGCTGACGGTGGCGCTGGTGGTGATGGTGATCTTCCTGTTCCTGCGCAACCTGGCCGCCACCGTGATTCCGAGCGTCGCGGTGCCGCTCTCGCTGGTGGGCACTTTCGGCGTGATGTACCTGCTGGGATACAGCCTGAACAACCTGACCCTGATGGCACTCACCATTTCCACCGGCTTCGTGGTGGACGACGCGATCGTGATGATCGAGAATATCGCCCGCTACATCGAGGAAGGGGAAAGCGCGCTCGAGGCCGCCCTGCGCGGCTCGGCGCAGATCGGCTTCACCATCGTGTCGCTGACCATCTCGCTGATCGCGGTGCTGATCCCGCTGCTGTTCATGGGCGACATCGTGGGCCGCCTGTTCCGCGAGTTCGCGGTCACGCTGGCGGTGACCATCCTGGTTTCGGCGGTGGTGTCGCTCACCCTCACGCCCATGATGTGCTCCAAGCTGCTGAAGCACACACCCGAGGCCCGGCAGGGATGGTTCTACCGCAAATCCGAGCACGCCTTCAACGCGGTGATCGCCTTCTACGGCAAGACCCTGCAATTCGTGCTGCGGTTTCAGACGATCACGCTGTTGGTTGCCATTGCCACCCTCGGGATCACTGTGTTGCAGTTCATTTATATTCCAAAGGGCTTCTTCCCGATCCAGGATACGGGCGTGATCCAGGGGGTTTCCGAAGCCGCGCAGACGGTTTCGTTCGCCGAGATGTCGCGGCTGCAGCGGTCGCTCACCGGCGTGATTCTGAAAGACCCGGCCGTCGACAGCCTGTCGTCGTTTATCGGCATCGACGGCACCAATACCACGCTCAACAGCGGGCGCGTGCTGATCAACCTGAAGCCGCTCGAACAGCGCGACGCTTCGGCCAGCGACGTGATCCGGCGCTTGCAGCCGGCGCTCGAACAGGTGGCCGGCATCACCCTGTTCATGCAGCCGGTGCAGGACATCACCGTCGACGACCGGGTGAGCCGCACGCAGTTCCAGTACACACTCGAAGATCCCAACCCCGATGAGCTGAACGTCTACGCCCCGCGCATGCTGGAGGGCATGAAGCGGCTTCCCGATCTGATCGACGTCGCCAGCGACCAGCAAGTGCAGGGGCTGCGGGCGAAGGTGGTGTTCGACCGCGACACCGCGGCGCGCGTCGGCATCACGCCTTCCACCATCGACCAGACGTTGTACGACGCCTATGGCCAGCGGGAAGTCTCCACCATGTTCACGCAGTTGAACCAATACCACGTGATCCTGGAGGTGGCACGGGAATTCGCGCGCAACCCGGAAAACCTGAACGAACTATACATCCGCACCGGCACCGGCTATCCATCCGGCTCGACGGGAGTGGTTTCGGGAGGGTCTTCGAGCGCCGCCGTCGCCAGCGGGCCCTCCAACCTGGCTCCTTCCGCCGCGGCCAGCACCGCGGCCGGCGCCAATTCCACGGCGGGATCGAGCGCCGTCTTCGGCGCGCCAATCGCCTCGGCCAGTGTCTTTCCGACCGGCGGCCAGGTGCCGCTGAGCGCCTTCAGCCGGGTGGAGCTGATCTCCGTGCCCATCACCGTCAACCATCAGGGACAGTTCCCGGTGGTGACGTTTTCCTTCAACCTGGCGCCCGGCGCTTCGCTGGGCGACGCGGTGAACGGGGTGAACCGGCTGAAGGACCAACTGGGCCTGCCGGCCAGCATTCAAGCCGCGTTTCAAGGCAGCGCGCAGGCCTTTCAGGCGGCGCTGGCTAATGAATGGGTGCTGATTCTGGCGGCGCTGGTGACGGTGTACATCGTGCTGGGCGTGCTGTACGAAAGCTACATTCACCCCGTCACCATCCTGTCCACTCTCCCATCGGCGGGCGTGGGCGCGCTGCTGGCGCTGAACATCTGCCACAGCGACTTCAGCGTGATCGCGCTGATCGGCATCGTGCTGCTGATCGGGATCGTGAAGAAGAACGCCATCATGATGATCGATTTCGCGCTGGACGCCGAGCGCAAAGAGGGCATGCCGCCGCGGGAGGCCATTTACCAGGCCTGCCTGCTGCGTTTCCGGCCCATCATGATGACCACCATGGCGGCGCTGCTGGCGGGCGTTCCGCTGGCCTTCGGCACCGGCACCGGGTCGGAATTGCGCCGTCCGCTCGGCATCACCATCATCGGCGGCCTGATCTTCAGCCAGATGCTGACGCTCTATACGACGCCGGTGATCTACCTCTGGTTCGACCGGCTGGCGCGGCGTTTCTCGCACAAGAGCGATCGTCAGGCGGAGGCCGGCCAGCCTGTGGCGGCGCGGTAAGCCATGAATATCTGCGAACCATTCATCCGCCGTCCGGTTGCCACTACGCTGCTGCTGATCGCGATCGCCCTGGCTGGCAGCGTGGCGTTCCGGCTGCTTCCCGTGTCGCCGCTGCCGCAGGTGGACTTTCCCACCGTGAACGTGGGCGCAAACCTGCCGGGGGCCAGCCCGGAGACCATGGCTACTTCCGTGGCCACGCCGCTGGAGCGCCAGTTCGGCCGCATCGCGTCCGTCACCGAGATGACCTCGTCGAGCGGCCTAGGCTCGACCGGCGTCACCCTGCAATTCGACCTGAACCGCAACATCGACGCGGCCGCGCGCGACGTGCAGGCCGCCATCGCCGCCGCCCGCGGCTATCTGCCGAGCAACCTGCCCTCCAACCCGAATTACCGTAAGGTCAATCCGGCCGACGCACCCATCTTCATGCTGGCGCTCACCTCCAACATCCTCGACAAGGGCGCCATGTACGACGCGGCCTCCAGCATCATGGCGCAGAAACTGTCGCAGGTGCCGGGAGTAGGCCAGGTCTTCGTGGGCGGCAGCGCGCTGCCCGGCGTGCGTATCGAGCTCAACCCCGACGCGCTGTCCAATTACGGCGTCGGCCTCGAACAGATACGCACCATTCTGAACGGCGCCAACACCAACACTCCCAAAGGGCACTTCTCCGACGGCACCAGGATGTGGGAGGTGGGCGCCAGCGACCAGATCTTCAAAGCTGCCGATTACCGGCCCATGGTGATTGCCTACCACAACGGGACGGCGCTGCGCATCGCCGATGTGGGCGAGGCGGTGGATTCGGTGGAAGACCTGCGCAACGCCGGCTACCTGAACGGCAAGCCCAGCGTGCTGGTGGTTATTTTCCGCCAGCCCGGCGCCAACATCATCGACACCGTGGACCGCATTCGCGCCACCCTCCCGCAGTTGAAGGCCTCTATTCCGCAGTCCATCGACGTGACCGTCGCCATGGATCAGACCACCACCATCCGCGCTTCGGTGCGCGACGTGGAGCGCACGCTGATCGTCTCCATCCTGCTGGTGATTCTGGTGGTGTTCCTGTTTCTGCGCAGCCCGCGCACCACCTTCATTCCCAGCGTGGCCGTCCCGGTTTCCCTGATCGGCACTTTCGGCGTCATGTACCTGCTGGGGTACAGCGTGGACAACCTGTCGCTGATGGCGCTGTGCATTTCGACTGGCTTCGTGGTGGATGATGCCATCGTGGTGATCGAAAACATCACCCGATACCTGGAAATGGGAATGAAGCCCTTTGCGGCTGCGCTCAAGGGAGCCAAGGAAATCGGCTTCACGGTGATGACCATCAGCATTTCCCTGGTGTCGGTTTTCCTGCCCCTGCTGATGATGGGCGGCGTGGTGGGCCGCCTGTTCCGGGAGTTCTCGGTGACGCTTTCGGTGGCCATCGTGGTTTCCATGGTGGTGTCGCTGACCGCCACGCCGATGATGTGCGCCCACATGCTGAAGGAGCACACCGATCACGGCTGGCTCTACCGCACCACGGATCGCGGCTTCAAGCGCGTGATCGGCGCCTACGGCGACTCGCTCCAGTTCGTGCTGCGCCACCGGTTTGTCACGCTGTGCGTGCTGCTCGCGACTATCGCCCTCAACGTCCGGCTGTTCATACATGTGCCCAAAGGCTTTTTCCCGCAGCAGGACAATGGCCGCCTCTCGGGCCAGATCCTGGCCGACCAGGACACCTCGTTCCAGGCCATGAACAAGATCCTGTTGCCGATGGTGAACATCGTCGCCGCGGATCCGGCGGTGGACGCGGTGAACGGCTTTACCGGCGGAGGCCGCGGCGGGAGCACCAACACCGGCAGCATGTTCATCTCGCTGAAGCCGCTGGCGGAGCGCAAGATTTCGGCCGACCTTGTGATTGCGCGGCTGCGGCCCAAGCTGGGACGGATTCCGGGCGCCACCCTTTACCTACAGGCCAACCAGGATATCCGCGTCGGCGGCCGCAACAGCGCCGCGCAATATCAGTACACCATGCGCGGCGACAACCTGGACGATCTGAACGCCTATGCGCCGCGCATGTTCCGGGAAATCGCCAAAATCCCGATCATCGTCGACGTCAACAGCGACCAGCAGATCCGCGGCCTCCAGGCGCTGGTCACTTACGACCGCGACACCGCGGCGCGCTTCGGCATCTCGCCGCAGTTGATCGACAACACCCTTTACGACGCCTTCGGACAGCGCCAGGTCTCGACCATGTACAAGCCGCTGAACCAGTACCACGTGGTGATGGAGGTGGCGCCAATCTATTGGCAGGACCCGAATATCCTGCGGAATATCTATGTGCGCGCGCCCTCCGGGTCCCAGGTGCCGCTGAGCGCTTTCGCCCAGTTCGCTCCGGCCACGGCCCCGCTCTCGGTCAACCACCAGGGCCTCTTTCCCGCCATCACCATTTCGTTCAACCTGCGGCCCGGCGTGGCGCTGGGGGACGCGGTCGACGCCATCCAGGCCGCCGCCGAAAAGATCGGCCTGCCGCCCTCCATTCAGACCATGTTCGCCGGAACGGCCCAGGCTTATATGCAGTCGCTGAACAACCAGCCGATCCTGATCGGCGCCGCGCTGCTCACCGTGTACCTGGTGTTGGGCATCCTTTACGAAAGCTACATTCATCCCATCACGATTCTTTCCACGCTCCCCTCGGCCGGCGTGGGCGCGCTGCTGGCGCTGACCGTTACCCACACGGATTTGACCGTGATCGCTTTGATCGGCATCATTCTGCTGATCGGCATCGTTAAGAAGAACGCCATCATGATGATCGATTTCGCCCTGGCGGCGGAGCGGCTGGAAGGAAAGAATGCGCGCGACGCCATTTTCGAGGCCTGCATGCTGCGCTTCCGCCCCATCCTGATGACCACCATGGCGGCCATGCTGGGCGCCGTGCCGCTGGCCTTCGGCCGGGGCGTTGGATCGGAACTGCGCCGCCCGCTCGGTATCACCATCATCGGCGGCCTGGTCCTCAGCCAGGCGCTCACCCTCTACACCACGCCGGTGGTCTATCTCTACTTCGACCGCTTGCAGCAGTGGTGGAACCGGGTTCGCGGGCGCGAAGCTCGCGTGATCGGATCGGAGGCTTGAAAGACACCGAATGCGACACATGAAGCCATCGGTTGTGGCGACGCTGGCCGGCGTGCTGGCGCTGGCCGGATGTACACCTGGACCCCGGTACCAGCGCCCCAGTGCGCCGGCGCCGCCCGAATTCAAGGAGCAGCCTCCGGCGGACTTCAAGGAGGCGCAGGGCTGGAAGCGGGCGCAGCCCAACGACGGCCAGCTCAAAGGCAAGTGGTGGGAGATCTATAACGATCCGGAACTGAACGCGCTCGAGGAGCGGGTGGCGATCGACAACCAGAGCGTGTTGCAGGCCGAGGGCCAATACCGCGAGGCCGTCGCGGCGGTGAAGATCGTCCGCTCCGGGCTCTACCCCAGCGTGTCGAGCGCGCCTTCCATCACGGAGTCGCGCAGCTCGCCGAACACGGGAGCGCTGTCCGGCATGCGCAGCTCGTTCAGCCTGCCCGTCAGCGCGTCCTGGGAGCCGGACCTGTGGGGCAACATCCGGCGCGGCGTGACCGCCGCGGCCGCCCAGGCGCAAGCTTCGGCCGCCGATCTCGAGAACGCGCGGCTGCTCTACCAGTCCGAGTTGGCCCAGGACTATTTCGCATTGCATGGCCTCGATGGCGATATCGGTCTGCTGACGCGCACCGTCAAGTCCTATACTGAATACCTGGACCTGACCCACAACCGCTTCCGCGGTGGCATTGCCTCCGACCTGGATGTGGCCCAGGCGGAAGCGCAACTCTACGCGGCGCAGACCCTGTTGGTCGATTTCGGCGTGACCCGCGCGCAATTGGAGCACGCCATCGCGGTGCTTACCGGCCAGCCGCCGGCGGCGGTCACCGTCGCCGCCAAGATCTTGACGACGACGCCACCGCCGGTGCCCATTGCGCTGCCATCCATGCTGCTCGAGCGGCGTCCCGACATCGCTTCCAATGAGCGGCTGGCGGCCGCCGCCAACGAACAGATCGGCATTGCCGATGCGGCCTTTTTTCCCGCGCTCACGCTGGCCGCTACGGCCGGCTTCGAGGCTTCCCGCATCACCACCTGGCTAAGCTGGCCCAGCCGGTTCTTCTCGGTCGGCCCCACCCTGGCCGAAACCATTTTCGATGCAGGCCGCCGCCGCGCGCAGGTTACCCAAAACCTGGCCGCTTACGATGCCGCCGTAGCCGCGTATCGACAGAGCGTGCTGACCGCGTTCCAGCAAGTCGAGGACAGCCTTTCCACGTTGCGCGTCCTGGCCGAGGAATCGGTGGTCGCCGATCAGTCCGTCAAATCCGCGGAACGCGCTCTGGACGTCTCTGTGGCGCAGTACAAGGCCGGTACCACGGCGTATCTCACCGTGCTGACCGCACAGGGCACCGCGCTGGCCGCCGAGAGAACCCAGATCGATCTGCTGACGCGCCGCCTGGAGGCCAGCGTACAACTAGTGGTGAACCTCGGCGGCGGTTGGGACACATCGCAATTGCCAACCAAGCAGGACGTCGTCAAAACCGCCAGCCCGCCGCAACCACCCGCGTTCCCGGCGAAGGCGCAGTAAGCGCAGGCGGGCCGGCGAAAGGAGAGAAGATAATGCGCCGGACCTCAGTAGGGCGCTGCGGCGCGTCGGCGTGCTTTGCGTTGTTGACACTGCAATTGGCCGGGCCCCCTGTAGCGCCGGCCCAAACGGCTGGTCTGGAACCCGACGGTCGAACCATCGAGGCCCCGCGACCGCTCATGGAAGCGGCATTGCTCTTGGAGGCGCGGTATGCGAAGCCGGTCACTTACGAAGATCCGGTTTGGCAGTGGCGGGGTGACGTGTATGCGGTTGGCAGCGATGAAACCGCGCCGATGGCGCTCTGGCTCAAGAACCGAATACTCAACCTGCCTGACGGCTTAACGCCCGCCGAAACTCCGACGCTGGATGCCGAGCTTGTTGGCAAGGTGCTCGACACGTATCACAGCCAGGACGCTGGCGACACCCGCTTCAAGGTAACCGTCTCGCGATTGGGCTTGCACATCATGCCGGCCCTGTTCCACAACGCCCAGGGGCAGTTCGTCACGGCCAGCACTCTGCTCGATGTTTACGTCCGGGTTCCCGAGGCGCGGCGGATGGCGTCCGATCATCTACAGGCTCTCTGCGACGCGGTGACCGCTTCGGCGGGCACGTCCCTTATCAACGGCGGCCAGTGGTTCGATCAGTTCTACGCGGCGGGCGGGCTTGCGCCACCCAAGTTCGCAACCAAGCTGCTGACCAAGGAGGAGCAGGAACCGTACTCCTTCGTTTGGGGAGCTACGACGATGACCGCGCGCGACGCCCTGCTCAGCTTGCTGGATTCCTCGGGTACGACGCTTTCGTGGCGGCTCTTGTGTCAGCCGAGCGCCAAGCCGGAGAACCGCTCTTGCACGCTCAACGTGGCCCCCCTCCATGTCCTTGTAACCAGCGCCGATGGCAAGCCGCTCCTCGATGCCAAAGGGAAGCCCAGGATGCGGTCGGTGAGCTATGATCGCCTACGCGAGCCGCCGAAGACAATACCTCGCCCCGCTCCGGGTCAGTGAGAAATGCAAACGAACTGACCGCGCAGTAGGTAGGACAGACCATCGCCTTTCGTGGTCTGTCAATCCTCGCCGGCGGAGGACAGTTTCACAGACGACAGAAACCGATCGTCTGTCCTACCTCGCTATCTTGCCGAGAAGCTGTAGACCGTAGTCGTATGGTAAGTGGCGCCGGGTTTCAGCTCTGTGGAGGGGAAAGCCGGATGGTTGGGCGAATCCGGGTAGTGTTGCGTCTCCATGCAGAATGCGCCGCGGCGCGGGTACACCTTGCCGTCCTTGCCGTGAATGGAGCCATCCAGAAAATTGCCGGTGTAGAACTGCAGGGCCGGCTCGGTGGTCCGGACCTGCATCACGCGGCCGGTCGTTGGCTCGTACACTTCCGCCGCCTTGGTCAGGCCGGCGCCGGTTTTGTCGAGCACCCAGTTGTGGTCGTAGCCTTTGCCGAACTTGATCTGCTGGTCGCCGCTCTCGATGCGTGCGCCGATGGCGGTGGCCTTGGTGAAATCGAACGGCGTGCCTTTCACCTCCCGCAGCTCTCCGGTGGGAATCAGCGTCGCATCCACCGGCGTGAAGCGGCTGGCATGGATGGTGACTTCATGGCCCAGGACGTCGCCCTCGCCGGCGCCCTTCAGGTTGAAGTAGGCGTGGTTGGTGAGGTTGACCACGGTGGGCTTGTCGGTGCTAGCGGTGTAATCGATCTTCAGCTCGTTCGTGTTCGTAAGCGTGTAAACCACTTTGGCGGTCAAGGTGCCGGGGAAGCCTTCCTCGCCGTCCTTGCTGACGTAGCTGAACTCGATTGCCGGTCCGTCCGCGGAAGCCACTTCGCGCGCCCGCCACAACTGCTTGTCGAATCCGAGCGGGCCGCCGTGGAGCGTGTTGGGGCCGTCATTGACGGGCAAGTGATAGGTCTTGCCCTCGAGCGCGAACTGCGCGCCGCCGATGCGGTTGCCGTACCGGCCTATCAGTGCGCCGAGGAAGGCGGTCTGGGTGCGGCAGCCGTCCAACGTGTCCGTGCCCAGCACCACATCGGCGAACGCGCCGTGACGGTCGGGCGCCGTCAGCGATACCAGCGCGCCACCGTACGCCGCCAGGTGGGCTTCCATGCCGCTCGAGTTGGTGAGCAGGTATAGATCGACCGGAGTGCCATCCGGCATCTTTCCGTATGATTGCTTCTTCACGTGGGGTTGTCCTTTCTTGGCCGGCGCCTGGGCAAAGCAAGCGCACGCGAGCAGGGCCGCGCACACGGCCATCGGGCGATGTAACATCATGTCTTCCATGGTAAGCGATTGCACACGCGCCTGTGTTTCCACCCCGGGTGCCGAATTGTTATCATGGAGCGCCCCACTTGCGCCCGGTGCCGGGCATTCGTAGAATCGATAGATTCGCATGAGCCAGCCGCAAACAGTGTTAATCGTGGACGACGATCCGCAGATTCTGCGGCTGGTCGAGCGCATGCTCGGCGGGCGCAAGGTCAATGTGCTGGTGGCGCGGCGGCCTTCGGCGGCCCTCGAAATCTGCCAGCGGCAGACGGTCGATCTGCTCATTTCCGATATTGTCATGCCGGAGATGGACGGGATTAAGCTGGCCGAGCGCGTGCTGAAACTGCTTCCCGAGGCTCGGATACTGCTGATCTCGGGAGAGGCAAAGGAGACGCCGACCTTGTCCAAGTCGCGCCGGGTCCGTTTTCTGCCAAAGCCGTTCTTTCCGGCGCAACTGATCGAGTGTTTGAGCGAACTGCTGCCCGAGGCGTGATGGGGCCGGCTATTTCCGGTTCGGCAGGCCGAGCGTGGATTTGGACTCCGGCTGGCCGGGCAGGTTCAGCTTGAGTTCGCAGCCGCAATCGTCGCCGGCATTGTGGGCGGTTTTCTGGTATTCGATTTCGTAATCGATGATGATCTTCAGCGATGTCCAGTCGATCGAGCTCTCGATGCGCCGTCCGTTCACAAACAGGGTGGGTGTGGAATTAATGCCCAGGTCGCGAGCCTGCGCCACGGTCTTGTCCACCTCGGCCTCGGTCAGCTTGTTCTCCATGCACTGCCCCAGCTTCATGCCGTCGATCTGGCTTTGTCCCTTGGCCCACTCCATCACC
>JBAVIH010000272.1:0-3444 GCA_049686695.1 Bryobacteraceae bacterium
AGCGATTCTGCGTTCTGCATGCGCATTTGCATCCGGCCGCCGAACGCCCCGCCTCTTCACATTTTCACGATCATCTTGTATTGGAATCAAGTCCTGTTTCAGGATCATCTTGTATTGGACAATTCTCTGGGACCTGCCCCACCGGGTTGTATCATAAGCTGTTATGGATTCGCGCCGGATGTGCCCGCATTGCCGGGCCTTCATTACCGTCAAAGACAAGGTCTGCCCATACTGCGGGGAGCAGGTGGGGCCGCGCGCGATCGACCGGCGCAGCCCGGCGGACTTTCTGGGAGGGCTGATCCCGCACGCGCGGTTCAACACCATCGTCATTCTGCTGGCCAACTTCGGGCTCTACCTGGTGAGCACGCTGTACAGCATGAGAACCGAAGCCGGAGGCGGTTTTTCGTCGATCGACGGCGCTACGCTGTTCGCGTTCGGAGCCAAATTCGGCGCCGCAATTGCCGCTGGCCAATGGTGGCGGCTGGTGACGGCGGGCTTTCTCCACGGCGGGTTGCTGCACATTCTGATGAACTCCTGGGTGCTGTTCGACCTGGCGCCCCAGGTGGAGGAAATGTATGGCGCCAGCCGCATGTGGGTGATCTATTTCGTTTCGACGGTGGGCGGATTCTACTTGAGCGATCTGTGGAATCCGCGGGCGCTCTCGGTGGGCGCATCGGCGGCGCTCTGCGGTTTGATCGGGGCCATGATCGCGCTGGGCGTGACCCATCACAGCGCGGCCATGGGCGCCCTGATCCGGAGCACGTACATGCGTTGGGCCATCTACATTCTCCTCTTCAGCCTGCTGCCGGGCATCGACATGGCCGCGCACGTCGGCGGCGGCCTCGCGGGCTTCGGCGTGGCCTACCTGGCGGGCACGCCCCGCTACGAAGGATCGCCGGTCGAGAGGCTGTGGCAGGTGGCTGCGTGGATCTGCCTGGCCCTGACAGGGGTGAGTTTCGCGCTTTGGTACTTATGGTTCAGTCATACCGCTCAGTAGTCTGGCGTGTTGTCAACGGATCTGGGATAATCGATGCGATTGAAGAAGAAGCGTCTGGGCGGCCACGGCGGAATTGAAGTTACAAGCGCTTTGGCCGGGAGAGGGAGATGAAGCACTGGCGAGCGATTTGTGTGCCGCTGCTGGCCGCCGTTCTGCCGGCCGGCATGGCTGGAGCGGACCGGGCTCCGGTACTGGTGGAATTGTTCACGTCGGAGGGATCGGTGGGTTGCCCGCCGGCGGACCAACTGCTGGCAAGGCTGGATGCCACGGCGATTGTACTGGGCGAGCACGTCACCACGTGGGACGGCAATGGATGGCGCGACCGTTTTTCTTTGGAAGACCTGACCAAACGGCACCAGGCATATGCCGATCGCTTCCGCCTGGAAGCCTCCTACGCTCCCCAGATGGTGGTCAACGGGGCGGTGCAGTTCAGCGGCAGCGATGCAGTCCGCGCCGCCAGTGAAATCGGAAAGGCCGCCAAACGCGTCAAAGTGGTGCCGCGCCTCTTATGGGCGGAAGGCGGCGTGCAAATAGAGATTGACGGGGCGCACGTCGGCGACCGCGTTTTTCTGGCGATCGCGGACGACAGCGCATCGTCGACGGTGACGGCGGGGGCAAACAGAGGGCGCGAACTGCATCACGTGGCGGTGTGCCGTGAAATCCACAGAGTCGGCCTGGTGCCGCCCGGCGGAGCTTTTTACCAGCTCGTCAAGTTACCGCCGCAGGCGCGGCGCCAACGCGCCATCCTGTGGGTGCAGACCGGGGATGTGGGAGCGGTGGCTGGCGCCGCGATGGTCGCGCCGGCCGATCAGTAGCCGGTCGGCGTGAGCGGTCACAGCTTCATCGATTTTTCCCCTCAGCCCCTAACCCTCCACCCCTGAACGCTTTCGCCCGCCTGCCCCATTCGCCCTGCGGCCGCGCCCGCCAACATCCATGTCACAGTGATTACAGGAAGTCCGCGCGGCGCAAGCGTCCGCCCGTCCGGCATCGGCATTCGTGCCGGCGCCGGACCGTTTTGCCGGCCGCCCGCCGGAAGCGGGGCGAATTCGCCCCGTTTTCGGCCAACTGTTTTGTTTGTTTTCAATTGGTTAGCGCGCCTCCGGCGGGGCAAACTCGCCCCACGGCGCACCTCGCAATATGCTTCCCTCGACCCCGAAACCCGACCCCGCCGGCCCGCTCGGCCTCGGTTCCACCCTGGGCCAGTCCCACGCCTTTGGCCTCGTCGCCGGCCGCTGCCTGGCCGGCCAGGCCGCTTGCCTCCATCGCCTGCGCAAAACGCGCGAGTTCCGCCGCGTGTCCCACTGCTGGCGCGATTTCTGTTCACGCCATCTCGGAATCGACGGCCGAAACGCCGACAAGATCATCCGCCTCTGGGAGGAGTTCGGCGCGCCTTTCTTCGATCTCGCCCAACTGACTGGCGTCACTCCGGACCTCTATCGCGCCCTCGTCCCCTCTGTCCGCGATGGCGCGCTCCATCTCAACGGCGAAGTCATCGAGCTCATCCCGGAGAACTCGCCCCGCCTCGCGGCGGCCGTCGCCGGATTTCGCCGTGCCATCCCGCCTGCCAGGCCCCGCCGCCAGCTTCAGCCGCATGAGCAACTCGCCGTTCTCGACAAGCGGTGTGACGCCATCGTCGCCGAACTCCGGCAATTCTCCAAAAAGGAGCGCTGCGGCGAGAACTGGCTGCACTTCACTCAGATCCTGTCCCGCCTCTGCGCCGCCCTGAACCGGCTCCAACTCGAAAACGGTCTGCGCTGAAAGCGCGTCGCTATTGACGGCTAAGCTCTCTCGTCCTCCTGATCCGCCGCCCGCGATTTGGCGAAGACGCCCGGCGCGAGCCAGGTGAGAGCCAGCGACACCGCCATCACCACCACGCAGCCGATCACGTTATACCAGAGATAGGAAATGTGGCTGTGCAGGAACGCCCAGAAAATGGCGGCCTCGCCCGCCAGCATACCCAGGAACACGGCCGTGCCGCCGACCCTGCGGAAGGCGAACGCCACCACGAAACAGCCCAGCAGCGAGCCGTAGAACAGCGAGCCCACCACGTTCACGGCCACGATCAGCGATCCCAGCTTCTTGCCCCAGCCGGCGAATGCCACCGCATAAGCGCCCCAGAACAAGGTGGCCCACCGCGAGGCATTTAGATAATGATGATCGCTGGCGCCGCGCCGAAAGTGCCGCTTGTACAGATCCACCACCGTGACCGTGGCCAGCGAGTTGATTTCGCCCGAACTGGCGGACATGGTGGCGGCGAAGACCACCGCAATCACCAGTCCCACGATACCGGCCGGCAGGTAGCGCGTCACAAACGAAAGGAAGATGTAGTTGGTGTCGCTGAAGCCCTTTTCGCCGCCGCTCGATTCCACCAGGCGCGCCGCGCTCGAGCGGGCCGCGTCGAGCGATTGCTGCGCGCCGCGGTAATCGGCGAGGCTGCGCGCGTCCGC
>JBAVIH010000273.1:0-2859 GCA_049686695.1 Bryobacteraceae bacterium
ATCCTGCTCCAGCGGCTCGGGTTGAAACTGCCCAGCGCGCTGGAACGAGCGGCGATGTAGTGGAAACTCGCCCATGCCGCCGCAGAAACCAAGGACTTTATCCTTCAAACTGCGGAACCTGGGCTAAAGCATGCCCCACCTACGCCACGCGGCGTGCAGGACTTCGACAAGGCGGTTCTTCATCAATGAAACAAGAAGACGGGCAAGCTAAAGCATGCCCCACCTACGCCACGCGGCGTGCAGGCTTTCGACAAGGCGGTTCTTCATCAATCAAACAAAAAGACGGGCAAGCTTGAAGCTGGCCCACCTACATGGAGCGCAGCAGGTGGGCGGCCAGGAACGCGCCGCCATAGGCCAGCGCGCTCATGTAGGCGAACTGGGCCAGCGGCCACTTCCAGCCGCCGGTTTCGCGCCGAACCACGGCCACGGTGGAAACGCACTGCATGGCGAATGCGAAGAAGATCAGCAGGGCGACGGCGCCGCCGGGCGTCAGGTCGTGTCGCAGCGCGCTCTGCAAATCCATGCTGGTGGAATCGGGGTGATCCATGCCATAGATCGCACCCAGGGTGGCGATGATGGTCTCGCGCGCGGCGAAGGAAGTGATCAGGCCGACGCCGATCTTCCAATCGAAACCGAGCGGCTTGATGACCGGCTCGATGGTGCGGCCGAGCGTGCCCGCCAGGCTGTCGCGAATGGCCGGAGGATGGCCGTGCGAGTAAGGCACGTGCGCCGCCATCCACAACAGCACCGTCACCAGCAGGATCACCGTGCCGGCGCGGCGGAGAAAGACCTTGGAGCGGTCGAGCAGCCGCAGCCCGAGCGATTGCACGGTGGGCCAGCGGTAAGCCGGCATTTCGAGCAGAAACGGCGTGCGGCCGCTCTTCAGAATCGACGATTTCAGAATCCGCGCGGTCAGCACGGCCATGGCGAAGCCGAGCGCATAAAGGCCGATCATGGCCACCGTGCGGACGCTGAGAAAACCGAGCAGTTGCCGGTTGGGCAAAAAGGCGGCGATGATCAGGGTGTAGACGGGGAAACGCGCCGCGCAGGTCATGAAGGGCGCGATCAGGATGGTCGCGGTGCGGTCGCGCTTGTTTTCGATGGTGCGCGTCGAGAGAATCGCCGGCACCGCGCAGGCGTAAGCCGACAGCAGCGGGATGAACGACTTGCCTTGCAGCCCGACGCGCGCCATGGTGCGGTCCGCGATCAGGGCCGCGCGCGCCAGGTAGCCGGAATCTTCCAGGATGCCGATGAAGAGAAACAACAGCAGCACCTGCGGCAGGAATACGATCACCGAGCCGACGCCCTTCCACACTCCGTCCACCAGCAGCGAGCGGAGCGGCGAAGGCGGCAGCGTAATTGCAACCCAGTTGCCGGAGACCTCGAACAGCCACTTGACTCCATCCATCAGCGGCGTGACGTAGCTGAAGATGGATTGAAAGACGGCGATGACGATGAAGGCGAAAATCAACGGCCCGGCCACCGGATGCAGGACCACGCGATCCAGGCGGCGCGTCCACTTGGGGGCGATGGGCGCCCGGTAGTCGGCCTGGCGGCCCACCATTCCGGCCCACTCGCGGCACTTGGGAACGTCGTGCAGCACCGGCAGCGACCTGGGCGCAGGCAGCGCCATGGCGCCGGAGAGAAACTCGCGCACCTGCTCGAGGCCCTCACCCTGGCGCGCGCTGACCAGGGCCACCGGCGCGCCCAGCTCCCTCGAGAGCGCTTTGGTGTCGAGCGTGCCGCCGCGGCTGCGCAGGTCGTCGGCCATGTTGAGAATGATGAGCGACGGCAGACCCAGCGCCAGGATCGGCGCCGCCAGCATCAGATGGCGGCTCAGGTTGGTCGAATCGAGCACCAGCAGGATGGCTTCGGGCTTGGCGGTGTCCTGGCGCCGGCCGGTCAGCACGTCGTACGCCACCTGCTCGTCTTCCGAATGCGGCGAGAGGCTGTAGACGCCGGGCAGGTCGATCAACTCCACGGATTGGCCACTGTCCAGTTCGGCGATGCCGGTGTGCTGCTCGACCGTGACGCCGGGATAATTGGCCACCTTCTGGCGCAAGCCGGTGAGACGGTTGAAAAGCGTGGTTTTGCCGGAGTTGGGCGGCCCGATGACGGCCACTGTCTTAACCGCGGGGCTGGGAAGAAACGGGGCTACCGCCGCCGGGCCACAGCCGGCGCAGTCCGAGCACTCGCTCATGCCTTCCCCGGAAGGCGTCCCTTACGGTGGATCTTGAGCCGCCGCGCGGTTTCGCGCCGCACCGCGATTTCCGATCCATCCACCTGAAACACCTGCGGATCCCCGCCCGGCGCGCTCTGCCCGGCAACCACGCGGGCTCCGGGAAGAAAGCCGAATTCCATCAAACGGCGCGCGTCGTCGGCCGGCAAATCGATCTCGCTCAATACCGCTTCGTCGCCGCGGCGCAAATCCACCAGGCTCGCCGGGAGGATTTCGGATCCGTTCTTGTTGCCACTCAGTTGCATCTCAATATCAGTATGCACGCCTCCGAAATCCTTGTCAAGACGCCTCTCGCCCGGTTTGCGCCTGGCTTTCTTCACTCGCTGCCCCCAAGGTGTCAAGTATAGCAAAATAGCACTTAGGACCATGAAGCCCGAGTACCGTATACGGCCCTTCCGGATGTCCGATCTGGACGGCGTGTTGGCCATCGAGCGCGCCAGTTTCGGCGCCGAAGCTTACGATCGCAACTTGTTTGCAGAGCTCTTCGACGAGTGCGGGCGCCTGTTTCTGGTGGCCGCCGCGGCGTCCGGCATTCGCGCCTACATGGTCACGGCGGCGGCGGAGCGCCGGGGCGTGTCCTGCGCCGAGCTGGTTTCGGTGGCGGTCGGCCCGGCCTGCCG
>JBAVIH010000274.1:0-40861 GCA_049686695.1 Bryobacteraceae bacterium
GAGCCACGCTGGACGTCTTCATCGGCGTTTCCGGCTACGGACTTTCCGGGCATCTCGGTTTCGACGCGCTGCTGCAATTCAGTCCGTTTCAGTTTGAGGCCGACATTTCGGGACGCGTGGCGCTGACCGCGGGCGGCGACGACCTGATGTCGGTTGGACTCGATGCCACCTTGTCGGGTCCAGCGCCGTGGCATATCGCTGGCCAGTTCAAGATTCACATCGTGTTCTTCGATGTGACCATCCAGTTCTCCCATAGCTGGGGCGTCGACGCGCCCGCGCCGCAGATCGCGCCGGTCGATGTCCTATCGCTGCTGAGCGCTGCGTTGGCCGATCCGCACAATTGGGGCGCGCCGCTGCCTCCCGGCGAATCGGCCCTGGTTTCGCTCAACAATCCGGGATCCGCGGTGGTGCATCCGCTAGCCCTGCTGGAAGTTCACGAGAGCCTTGTGCCCCTGGGATTGGCGATCGCCCAATTCGGATCCGCTCCGGTGTCGGGAACCTCGACCTTCACAATCGGCGGCTATTCGATTAACGGCAACAGCCCTCCGTCCGCGCCCGTCGAGGACGATTTCGCTCCGGCCCAGTTCTTCAACTTGACTGACGAAGAGAAGCTGGCGCGTCCGTCGTTTGAAACGCACGATGCAGGAGTGCGCTTGACCGGGAGCGGCTTGGTGGCGTGCGGTGCGCCCGTCTCCAAAACGATCTCCTATGAAACTTTCTACATTGACCAGCCGGGCGGCCCGCTGCGCCCGGACATCGTGGCGCCGCTGAAGACGTTCGGGATTGACGGCCTGTTGTCGGTCCTTGCCTTCGGCGCATCTGGCCAAGCCGCGATCCGGACCGCTGGAAACCGGCGCTACACGGCGCCCGGAACACCGGTCACGATCGCTCCGCAGAGCTTCACCATTGTGGATCGAACAACGATGGCGGTCGCCGGTATCCCCGGTCAGGGGACAACTTACAGCGACGCTCAATCGGCGCTCCAGGCGGCGGTGGCGCAGAATCCGGCGCGGAGCGCCACATTGCAGATCGTGGCCACCCACGAAATCCCGGCTTCCTGATATGCCAGATCAAACTCCAGCCGCGTATACTATTGTCCCCTGGGTCCGGCGGGGACTCGCGTCCACCATCACCGCGGCGCCGGCGGCCAACTATGCCACCTTGCCCGTAACGCTGAGCGTCAACGGCGCCCCGGTATCTGCTCCCGCCGTGCGCTTGATCGGGCCGGGACAAATCACCGCACTGGACCCGCGCGCCGTCGTGCGAACCGATCCTCGCGACGGCGCCGCCGGTTTCGAGCCGAACTACATGGCGATGGTGGAACTCGCTGCGCCGGACCTCCCGTGGATGTTCACTCCCTCGCCGCCGGCGGGCGACCGCTTGCAGCCGTGGATCTGCCTGGTAGTGGTACCGGATTCCGAAGGAATCGACATCGAAACCGACGCCTCAGGCATCAGCCGGCTGCGCATCGACGGACCGCTCGACCCGAAAAACGAGCTGCCCGATTTGGCGACCATCGACGCCTGGGCACATGCGCAGGTCACCGGCGCCAACCTCTCCGGCGACGCGTTGACCGCGGCGTTGAATGGCGATCGGTCCGCCATGGTGTCGCGCCTCATCGCGCCGCGGCAACTGGAGGCGAACCAGGGCTACATCGCGTGCATTGTGCCGACCTATCGTGCGGGCGTGAACGCCGCGCTCGGCTTGCCGGTGGACGACAGCGATCTGGCGCCGGCCTGGGACGCAAATGTTTCGGCGCCGTTCACGATTCCAGCCTACTACGTGTTCCGCTTTGAGACCGGGCCCGACGGAGACTTTGCGTCTCTGGCGGAGAAGATCGCGCCACCCGCGCAGAAACTCGACGCCGGTACTCGCACGATCGACGTGAGCCAACCGGGTTTCGGCGCGCCAGGAGTGCCCGGCGTGACACTCGGCCTGGAAGGGGCGCTGCGAACAGCCGGCAATCAGTCGACGCCGTGGCCGGGCGGATCACAGGGGATCTACGAAGGGCAGTTGCGCGCCGCCCTCGCTCCGCCGGTAGTTGGCGATCCCGTGGTCGCGCCGCCTACCTATGGGAGCGCGCAATCCGGCGCGGCGTTGCCGGCCGCCGGAGCCGCACCCATCTGGCTGGGCGAGCTCAACCTGAATCCGCGTTCGCGCGCGGCTGCCTCCGCGGGCTCCCAGGTTGTCCAGCAGCAGCAGGAAGCGCTGGTCGCATCCGCTTGGGATCAGTGGGGCGATATTCAGAAGGCCAACCGGCTTCTGCGGCAGGCACAGTTGGCCCGCGAGGTTGCGACCTCACTGAGCCAGCGCCATCTGGATCGCGTCGCCGGCGACGGCAAATGGCTTCAGATTACCAAGCCCGTTCATAGCCGCGTCCGCCTGACGCTGGCCGGCGTGACCGCGACCATGAGCGCGCAGGTGCAGGCAAGCCGGCTCCCATCCGGATCGCTCTCACCCGCCATGCGCAGAATCGCCCGGCCTGGCGGGCCGATTGGGAGGCAGTTGAAGCCCGGCGTGCCGCAGATCGTCGACCGGCTGAATATGCTCGCCAATTCGACGCCGGCGGCGATGCAGGTTGCCGGGCCCGTGCAGCCTCCCAGGGGAATGGTGGCTTTCGATGCTGTTTCGACGAGCTTCCAGTTAAAGAGCATGACGGCGGTTTCGGCAATCTCCGCCGGAGGATGGAAAGTCGCAACCGCGGTCTCAACGACGGGTGTGTCGACGGCTGCCGTGGAGGCTCCTCTCGTGGCGCGAATGGCGCCAACCACGCCGGCGCCGCCCGCCACCACTGCCGTTGGGCCCGTCTCCACCACGGGAGCCGTTTCCACAACGGGCACGGTTCTGTCCGGCGCACGATCGGCAGCGCCTCCGCTCATCGATTGGACCAAGAACCCTAATCTCCCGGTTATCCTCAGCGGCACTCTGTCCAATGTCCCCGCACCCATTGCGTTTCCCAGCGACACCGCCGCGCTGGAGACAGTGAAGACCGACTTTCGAGCTGCCGCGCAATCCGTCAACACACACCTGAACACCGCGCCGGCCACTCCTCCCGACCCGGCGCCATTGGGAGGACAAGCCCCGCTGGCGCCGGTTCGCGCACAGTTGGCTGCGGCCTTGAACCCGGCGATCACGCTCAGAGTGCGGCTTGACTCGCGCATCCCGCTGGGTACGGGCCCCGATCCTCTGCAGCCGATGGAAGTTGGACCCAAGTTCCCACAGGCCATGTATGCGCCACTGGCCAATTTGTCTCCCGAGTGGATGCTGCCGGGAATTTCGCAGATCGGAAACGACTGCGCAATTCTCCTCGAGACGAACCCGGCATTCATCGAATCGTATATGGTCGGATTGAACGACGAACTGTCGCGCGAATTATTGTGGCGCGAGTTCCCCGCCGACCGCGCCGTGACATTCTTCCAGAGCTTCTGGGGAGCGGCCACGCCGGATATCGGCGTCATCCGCGGTTTCGATCCGAACGCGCACCTGGGAGGCCACGTCGCCGGCTCCTCCACCGGAAACCAGGTTGTGCTGCTTGTCCGGGCGACTCTGTTTCGCCGCTACCCAAACGCCATGGTTTATGCGGCGCAGGCACAATGGGCGAGCGGCGTCCGGCAACTGACCGATACCGTCCAGTTCCCCGTCTTTCGCGGCAGCTTCGGGCAGGACATGGCGTTCTTCGGGTTCAATATCGACGATCCGAAAGGATCGACCGATCCGGCCGCCGCAGACGCCGGTTGGTACTTCGTGATCGCCGAGCATCCCACGGAGCCGCGCGTTGGTCTGGAACCCGCCAAGAGCCTCAGCCCAACCGGTTTGTGGAACGATCTCAGTTGGGAGGAGGTCGCGTCGAACGGAAGCTATGTCGATGTATCTTCCGCGCCGCCGAGACCCTCGGGTGAGACGGTAGTGTGGAGCGAAAACTCGGCGGCTTTGGCCTACATCCTAGTCCGCCGGCCGGTCCGCGTGGCTTTTCACGCCATGGCGCTGATGGGGGGAGCATGAGCTCAGGGCCGAATCCGCCACTTTCTCCATTCGTTCGCGGAACCACCGACACCGCGCACGTGTTCCTGCTGCAGGCGGGTGTGCGCCGGCCGATTCCGGATGCGGATACGCTGCAGTTCATGCTTGCGGCGCAAACGGTCCGCGTCCTTAGCGACGCCGACCTTGCCGCCATTCCACTTGGGGCGCCGCTGCCAAGTCGAAAAGACGGCACGCTGCTCACGCAGAAGTTCACGGCGCCTCCGCCGGGTATCGTGTATTACTTCATGACGGCCGGCGTGCGGCGCAGGGTTCCCGATCTGGCAACATCGCTGATCCTCACCAGGACGCTGACGGCGGTGAGCGTGGAGTTGGCGGATCTGCAGGCGATTCCGGAAGGACCCGCTCTGCCCACGCGTGCGGAAAACACGCTGTACAACGGGACAGCGGGTGCCTTCGCGTACGTCGTTTCGTCCGGACAAAAGAGGGCTTTCCCGAATGCCACGACTTTCCGCGACGCCGGTCATGACATCTCCGCTCTTCTGCCGATCGGCGCAATTGATGCTGCGTTGATCCCCGATGGACCGGCGTTTCCCTCCACCAGCCGCTTCTTGTCGCCGCCGTCCGCCGACACGCCGCTCGTGCTGCTGCCAGTGCGTTTGGAGACCCGGTTTCAGGGCGCGGAATTGTGGCTGCGCGTCTACCCTGACGACATCCATACCAACAGCTTCGAGCCTCAACTGACCGATGACGAGCAGACGGCCCGCGCGGCCTACTTGTCGGCGGCGAATGGCGGACAGGATGCGGCGAAGCTCGCCTTTGCGCAGCTTGCACGCCAATACGGAGCCACACGCGCCGCCTGGATCGCCAGCGCCAACGTTCCCGCCGGAACCAAACCGTCGCAGTGGACGGTGGCGCCATTCACGAATGTGCTGCCGGAGCGATGGATCGTAATCGGCTACCAGGGAAATGCCGCGGGCCAGGTGCTGGCCGTCGGACCGCCGATTCAGGACAGCTTGCAGGTGGGGCCCGCGCCCACCAGCGCCGGTCCTCAGTCGGATGCGGGGATGAAGTGGGTGACCGACTTCAACACGGCCATCCAGGCCGGGATGGCCTTTCGAATTGCCCTGACACCGGTGCAGCAGCGGGGCTTCACCCGCATTGTCGTGTTGGGATTAAAGTCCGGGCTGAAGGCCGCGGACTCGTCGGCGCGGCTGGGCGACTTGCTGCAGGCGCATCACTACACCGATGGGCTGGAATTGCTGGCGCTGAACACGCCCACCAACAACACCGAAGACGTCAATGCGGGATTCTCGTCGAGCCAGACCGACTACGATGCCGCATTCGCGCTCGAACAGGGGCCCGCGTTGTGCCCGTCTCGTCCCACCGCGGACGGAGATCGCCTCGCGGCGGCGTTGACCATTGCCCCGGCCGTTCTGGCGCACGTGCGCGGCGCCGATGGCGCGCAGGACGAGATCGCGCATGCCATGAACACCGTCATGTGGCCCGGAACCTGGGGCTATTATCTGAGCCAGCTCGTCAACGGATCGATCCCCAACCCGGACACGATCCTTCCCGCGGCTCGCGACCATTTTGCCGCTGCGGTGCGTGCTCGCGGGCATTTTCCCATTCTGCGGGTCGGGCGGCAGCCGTACGGCGTGCTCCCGGTGTGCTGGAGCGCGAACTGGAAATCGTTGGAAGGCAGGGCGCTGGACGCTCCACTGGCGGGGTTGCTCGCCAGGCTTCGAACCACCTGGGAGAACTCGCTTCCCAATGTCCCGCGAATTCCGGCATCGGCGGATCCCGAAGTCTCACTGGTAAGCCTGTTGGGAATGACGGCCTCGTCCAACAGCTTCGTCGCGCGCACCTTGATCGGTCCGGAATACAACTTCTCTTACTGGAACTTCGTGCAGAACGATCTGGTGGCCACCTGGTGGAAAGCTCTATCGGCGAAGACTCTGGCTGATACGGCCGACCTTTCGGCCACCATGGCGAACACACGGCTCGCTAGTTCCACTTACGTGACGGCGCAGCGCCCGTTGACGGATATCCTGGTCGCGCCACTGCCGCTCGACGGGCTGTCGGCTCCATCGTATATCGCAGCGCTGGCGGCTCTCGGATGGCAGGGTTTGCGGGACGCCGCTCCGCCCACGCCAATCCCGCTCTTGTTTCTCCTGCTGCGGCATTGCGCGCTGCGGCAATACATGGATTCAGCGCTCGATCTGCTGGCTGCGGCCGGCGCGGCGCAGCCAGCAGATCGCATTGAGCCCGAACTGCTCGGCTTCTCGACGCTTGTCCGCCCGACCGCGTGGGATCTGCTCGCCCGCACGCTTCCCGGCAAAGGGCCGGTGGGAACATTCCTGGACGGCGCGAAGGCCGATGCGACGATTCCGGCATTCGCCCCGTTCTGGGGAGCCTTCTCGCAGTTGTCCGGCTTCTCCGCCGCCGACCTGGACGCCGCCGCCCGCGAGGCGTTCGACATTGCGTCGTACCGCCTGGATGCCTGGATCGCCTCTCTCGCGTTTTTCCGCCTCGAGAGTCTCCGCGCCTCGAATCCGAATGGAGGCATCGTGCTCGGGGCATACGGGTGGCTGGAAAACGTGGTTCCCCAGACGGGACAACCAGCGTCATCGGGCTTCGTCCATGCGCCTTCGCTCAATCAGGCAACCACCGCCGCAGTGCTTCGCGCCGGCTACCTGGCTCACAGCGACGCCCCGCAGCGCCCCTTCGAGGTCGATCTGTCCTCCGGCAAGGTGCGCCTGGGGCTGCAACTGCTGGATGGCATCCGGTCGGGCCAGCCGTTGAGTGCGCTGCTCGGCTATCGGCTCGAGCGCACCATGCACGATCTGAAGCTCGATGCGTACATCGACAACGTGCGCGGGATTTCCCCGCTGAGTTCCGGCGCCAACAACCTGGATGTCGTCGACGGGCTCGACCTGCTGCAGAGATTTCACAGCGATCCCAATTTCTGGAACCACCCCGGCCTCCCTGCCGCGGGCACCGCCGACCGGACATCGCTCACGGCTGCAATCAGCCGGCTCGATGACGCCGTGAATGCGGTCGCGGACCTGGCGCTATCGGAAAGCGTCCACCAGCTCATTCGGGGGAACCTGCTGCGCGCCGGCGCCACGCTCGACAGCATTGCCCGCGGCGACACGCCGCCCGCCGAGATCGAAGCGATGGATACGCCGCGAACCGGCACGGCTCTGGGATACCGGTTGCTGGCGGTCGCTTCGGGCACCAGCGCCGCCGCATGGAGTGCGACGCCGCGCGCTCAGGCGGAACCTCGCCTGAACTCCTGGGCAGGGAGCCTGCTGGGCGACCCCAAACTGGTCCGCATCCGCGTGCAGTTCCTGGACTCGCAGGGTGCCAACTTGTCTATTTCGGAGATGGGCCTCGATCAGTTGAGCTTAGCGCCGCTAGACATCCTCAGCCTTCCCGAGGCGCAGGGCGTGCCGCAGGAACTCGGCGATCGCATCCGCCGCGCTGCCTCGCAGTCGGCCCCTGCGGGGATGGCGCAAATCGCCATTCTCACCGATCGGGATCCAGGCTGGCAGCCGCAGGTGATTGCCCTTACCGAATGGCTCGCTCTGGCGCAATCGTTAGCCCGCCTGGTCAATGGCGCGCGGCCATTAGCGCCGAAGGACGTCGTGGTCCAAGGCGATCCTCCAGCCGCGATCGACGCCGCGGAATTGCAGGCCCGGGCCGACGCGGCCGAGAGCCTGATGCGCGCCGCGCTCGCAACCCTGAGCAGCGGTTCCGCCGATGACGCCGCGCTGCTGGCTGCCGCGGCCTTCGGAATCGCTGGAGCCATTCCGGGCACGGAATCTATGAGTTGGCCGGCGCAGATCGCGGCGACGGGTGCGGACCTGGCCGCCAGGGCCACTCTGCTCGATCAGCTCGCTGCGAACTTCACACGGGCCTCGGCTACGCCCGAACAGTCGTGCGACTACGATTCCGCCCGGCTCCAGGCCATTTTCGGTAATTCGTTCCCGGCGCTTCCCGTGCTCACGCCCAGCGCCGGCGATTTGTGGGTCGCTAGCGCCAGTCTCCAGGCGAACGATCCCCTTGCATCGGTCCGATGGTTCCAGCGCACAGCGCGAGTCCGGCCGGGAGCCGCAAGTCTGGATCGCGCCGTGATGCTCGCCGAGGCGCTCTCCGGGAATCTTCTACTGCAATTCAAGGTGGCGCAACTCCCCGTGGCAGCCGGAGACAAATGGTTGGCGCTGCCCGGCTCCGCATCCGCCAGCCGTCTATCGCTGGTCGCATTCTCGCCGGTGCCGATCCCGGCCGGAGCGGCCATCGCCGGTTTGATGATCGACGAATGGACCGAAGTGCTGCCCTCCTCGCAGGAGATCACCGGCGTGTCGTTTCAATACACCGACCCGGTCGCGCGGCCCCCGCAGTCGATTTTGCTCGCAGTCAAACCGGACGATTTTCCGGAATGGACCATGGAGGCAGTTGAGGGTACGATCCTGGAAGCGCTGGATCTGGCCAAGATTCGCGCTGTCGATCCCGATTCCCTGGGCGCCTTGGGACACTATCTTCCGGCCCTGTATTTTGCCTACAACTCGGGAGGAAACATGGTGGAAACTGTCTCGACCGACTTCAACCTAGCGCTGTTATTCTCGTCCGGGAGCGTTGCCTGATGCCGTCGGTAACGATTTGGGATCGCATTGAACCGCGTTGCCGGGCAAACGATCCGGCGCCGGGATTGGAGGCACGCGTCCACGATCCGCTGTGGCTGCTCGCGCGGCAGTGGCAGGTGGGCGAGTTCGAAGGCCGCGACGCAGGGTCACCCGTCGTCGCGACCGTCCAGTCTTCCGCTGCAGTCCTCGACCGCTTCTCCGTGGCGGGTCAGGCCGTCCAGAGGTATGGCGGCATCCAGCCGCTGGAAACGCTGGTCGAACAGGAAGCCGCCCGGCCCTCCAGTGCGGCCGGCGATCTCCATCAGGCCGCGGAGGCGGGATTGTATTTTCTTCGTCTGCTCGCCGCCGCAAACTTGCCCGCCACTATCGCAGCCGCGTATCTGGCGAGCTACCGTCTTTCCGCGCCCTCTCCCGCGGCAAGCGATGTCGCCGCGGTCGCCCCAGCTATCGCCGGCCGGGTGATCGATGGCATCAAGCTGCATACGGATCTGATCGCGGCCGGAAGCAGCCTGCCGGCGGCTCCGGCCATTCCGCAGCCTCAACGGGCCGCTGTTCTCGGCGTCACGCGAGCGTGGCTGCAGTGGTACAGTTCGTTGTTCAGCGGGCCGGCCGGGGAGGACGGCTGGACCGCGGATCGGATGGAGTACACGTTCTCGGCCGCGGCGGCCGGCGATTCGGGCTCCTACGTTGCGCAGGAATACGATGGCGGCGCCATCGACTGGCACACTTTTGACCGGTCGACGGTTCCACTTGCGGGGAGCACCGCAACCCCGGTTGCCTCGCAGCGGACCGTAGTGGCGAGCCCGGTCACGTTTCGAGGCATGCCCGCTCGCCGCTTCTGGGAAATGGAGGACGGCGGAACCAACATCGGGTTGCTGACAGCGGCTGCCGAAGACGTCGGACGACTTCTGCTGCGGGAGTTCGCACTGATCTACGGAAACGATTGGTTTCAGTTTCCGCTGGTTGTTCCGGTCGGATCGCAGTTCCTGCTGCAGTCCTTATCGGTGGCCGACACTTTTGGCGTTGCCACGCAGATTCCCCACTATTCCGCCGTCGATGGGCTTTCGGGCAACTGGCACATGTTTTCGATTTCAGTTGATCCGTTGGCGCCTCCCGTCCTCAGTACGGGCGCGCCCCCCCAGCCGCTTCTCCTGGTTCCGAGCGCGGTGGCTCCGCTTACCAGCTCGTCGATTGAGGATGTTCTCCTGCTCCGCGACGAGCCCGCGAATGTCGCCTGGGGGATTGAGCAGACGGTGCTGGGAGTTTCGGGATTTCCGCTGGATCGAACGCTCGAGTGGCGCATCGCCGCGCCGGCGCCCGCGCCCTCCGGAAATGGTTCGATTCCGAATTACAGGCTCGGTTCCACTGTGCCGGACTACTGGATTCCATTTTTGCCCGTACAGATCGATGCATCCGGAAGGCTCCAGCTTCGCCGCGGTCGTTTGCCCGGATCCGCAACCGGACCGGAAGGGCGAATGCTCGGCGAGGAAACGTCGATGTTTCTCGAAGAAGTTCCTCGCGAGGGCGTCCACCTGGAACGCCGCTACCGGTGGGCGCGTGGACCGGATGGCTCCGGCTATCTCTGGATCGGCCGCCGGCGAACAACAGGCCGGGGAGAGGGTCGAAGCGGGTTGCGCTTCGACTACATCGAGTAGAGTTTCCCAGCGCGCCGCGCCAGCCGGGCTCGGCTGGCTGGTGAATCCGATCGTCCGATCGCTGCCGGGCGCATCCGTCGCGCATCTGCTGGAAGCCACGCGCAGCAGCGCCCAGAGCCGGAACCGCTGAACCAACCATCTGATTGAGCAGTCCGACGGCATTGCCGGCCGGCAGTTTCTTGGGAACTTCGGAGAAAGGCTCAAGGCCTCCGGCAGCCTGCCGCTGCCAGCCATGAGGCGTCGGGAGGCCGCGCCGCAGTACTCCTGTGAAATACAGTACCCCTATGAAACCCGCCCCGGCGCCCATCTGTGCGATTGAGACTAAAACGTGCTAATCTCCGCTTTTGAGGAAGCTTCGCAAGCTGCGCCGTCAGGGGGTCTGACCAGTTGGGAAATCGGTTTTCGCCCTGGCGCCGGGGGCCGGGGTATGCAAGGGCGTCGTAGAAGCCGCCCTGAGCCTGCCCGGTCCCGACCCCGGTGCCGGCCCGCGGAGATCAATCTCTCACTGTCTGCGGGCGAAGCGTATCGAGCGCCATGGGGGATGATGCGCCGTGCAACTGTTGCGTCTCATCAGTTGGCCTTACGCCCGAAAGCACCTGCTGCGATACGGATTATCCGTAATTGGCATTGCCCTGGGCATCGGCATCGCGATGGCGCTCCAGGGGGGCACGCAAACCGTGCTCAGCGATTTCCGGCAGACGGTCGACCAGATCGCCGGATCGTGCCAACTGCAGGTGGCGGCCGGCGAAGCGGGCGTTCCCGAGGCGTTTATCGAGAAACTGCAGGCCCTCCCCCAGGTGCGCGCGGCTAGCCCCGTAGTCGAAGCTCTGGCCGAGACCGACGTGGCCGGCACGCGCCTGTTGATCGTCGGCTTGGACATCACCGGCGACGCGGCCATGCGGCCCTGGCTCTTTCGCACCGGCGAGGGATCCGCCGAGGTCGACCCGATCACTTTCATCGCTCAGCCGGATTCTCTCCTCATGACCCGGTCTTTCGCCGCCGCGCATGGCTGGGCGATCGGCAGTAAGCTCGGCTTGCACACCATGGACGGGCTGAAGGCATTCACCATCCGCGGGCTGCTAAGCGACGAGAGCCTCGAGAAGATTTATGGCGGCAACGTTGCCGTGATGGATGTGTACGGCGCCCAGCACGTATTCGGGCGCGGGGCGACGGTGGACCGCATCGAGATTGCGCTCACCGACGGCACCGAGCTGGAAGATGGCCGCGCAGCCATCCGGCGCGTGATGGGGCCGGGATACACGGTGGATCCTCCCTCCGCCCGCGGCGAGCAGTTCGAGGATCTGGTGAAGTCCTACGAGACGCTCGAAGCCATGGCGTGCCTGTTCGCAATCGCGCTGGGCATTTGCATGATCGACGCCTCCTTCCGCCTGGCGGTGGCGCAGCGCCGCACGGAAATCGGCATCCTCCGCGCCCTGGGTGCGACGCGCCGCCAGATTCAGTCGCTATTCATGTGGGAAGGCCTTATCACCGGCGTGCTCGGTTCGACTTTCGGGCTGGCCCTCGGAATCCGCCTGTTCGCCGCCGGGACCCGCATGGCGGGGACCATTTTTCGCGGCTCCTTCGGCGGCCTGGCGGACCAGACGCAGCAGGTCCACGTTTCACCGCCGGTGATAGTGGCGGCTCTCCTGGCCGGCATCGGCATTAGCCTGATAGCTTCCTGGCTGCCGGCCCGCGAAGCAGCGCGCGCCAACCCCGTGGAAGCATTCCGCCCCATGCATTACCAGCGCAGCCTCACCGCGTGGCGGCCGCGCGCGCTGCTGTGGAGCGGCTTGCTCGCGCTGGGCGCCCTGGCCGGCGGCACGCAGGAGGGTTCCACGGCGGTCTTCTATACGTCCATGGTGCTGCTGTTTGTGGCCGTGGTTCTGGCCATTCCCACGTTCGTTCTGGCGGCGGTTCGCGTGTTACGGCCGCTGCTCGGCCGCGTCCTGGGGCTGGAAGCGACCCTGGCCCTCGACAGCCTCGCGGCGACCCCCCGGCGGACGGTCGCCACCATGATCGTGCTGGTGCTCATCTTCGGCCAGGCGGTGACGGTGGCCGGCACCAACCGTTCCATTCACCGCACCCTCGAGGTCTGGGTGGATCGCGCGTTTCAGGCGGACCTTCTGCTGAGCGCGTCGGCCAATCTGGCATCCCAGTCGCTGCGTTTCCCGCCCCATTTCGAGGACACCCTGCGCGCTATTCCCGGCATCGCCGCGGTACAGCCCGTGCGCAGCGTGCACGTCCCTTTGCATGGAAAGCCGGTGTTGATCATCGCGGCGGACTACTCGGTGTTTGCGGGGAAACGAGGCCAGCGTGTGATTGACGGAAACTGGCGCGAGATGTGCCTCAAGACCGCCCGCGAAGAGGGCGTCTTCATCTCCGAAGCTCTGGCCCGCTTCGAGCGGCTGAAGCGCGGCTCGCAATTGGAGTTGAACGCTCCGGGCGGGACTCTGCGGCTGCCTGTGGTTGGTATCGTAAACGACCATAGCGACAAGCGGGGCGTCATCTTTCTCTCGCTTCCGCTGTACCGGCGATACTGGAACGACCAGACCACCGACAAGTTCCGCATCGACGCCGCGTCCGGTGTCACCGTCGAAGAACTGCGCGCGCGCATTCGCGGGGCTTTGGCCGATCGATACCCGGCCTCCATGATGAGCAAGCAGCAGATGTACAACTACGTTTTCCACCCGAGAGGCGACAAACTCGGCCAGTCCGAATATCAACTTCTGATTTGTCTGGCCGTGGCGGCCCTCGCCCTGATGAACATGGCGTTGATATCGGTGGCAGACCGCGGCCGGGAATTCGCCGTGCTGCGCGCCATCGGCGCCTTTCGCGGACAGGTACGCAAGACGCTGCTGGTCGAGATGCTGACCACCGGCGGCGTGAGCCTGCTGCTGGGCCTGGCGCTCGGCGCGGCCTTGCTGCTGTACCTTCTGGCGGCGGTCCACCGCTACCTGACCGGCGTGAATCTGGAGTATGCGTTCCCCTGGAATGCGGTACTCTGGCTGGTATGCGTCGCCGTGGCGGCCGGCCCCGCCGCGGTTCTGGCCGCCGTTCCCGCTATGCGGCGTGTATCGCTTTCGGTTGCCCTGGATTCGGAATGAGGAGAAGACTCCAATGAGCGGAAAAGCCCTCACCCTCGCGCTCTCGTGCACAGCCTCGGCGCTTGCCGCGCAAACCGCCACTCAGATCATGGACGAAGTCCATCGCCGCGCGCACTCCGACAACTTCCGCTACGAGGGGCGGATTACAACCCGCAAGGCAAACGGCAGCAAAGACCAGAAGAGCTGGCGATGCGAACGCCTGGGCGAGGCCGGCAGCAGCAAGATGATGCTGAGGTTTCTCGATCCGGCCGATATCCGCGGTGTCGCGCTGCTGGTGTGGAACCATTCGCAGAAGCCTTCGGAAATGTGGCTCTACACGCCGGCCCTGGCGCGCACGCGGCGGATCGCGCAGCAGGACCGCTCCTCGCGCTTCGCGGGCACCGATTTCAGCTTTGAGGATTTTGAGGAGTCCGACACTTCCAGTTGGGATTACTCCGAGCTCCAGGATGCGCAGGAAGGCGGCGAGGCCTGCTGGCGCATCACCGCGCGCCGCTCCACCACCCACCCCTCGCAGTACGACCGGCAGTGGATATGGGTGAGCAAGGAAAAAATGACGCCCATGCGCGCCGACAAGTTCCGCCGCGACAAGCTCGCCCGGCGCATGACCATGCACTCCCTGGAATTGCGTCAGGGCATCTGGACTCCCATGCGGGTTGAGGTCGTCGACCTGCTCGGCAACGGCGCCACCACGCTGGAGCTCGTCGATGCACGCTACAACCAGCGCATGTCCGAGGCGCAATTCACTCTCGAGGCGACGAAAGGTCCCTGGTGAAGCTCCGGCTGGTATGGGCGCAGGCCGTGCTGGCGGCAGCGTGCTCCGCGCAAAACGGACCCTGGTCGTATCGGGGGTATGTTGACAACAGCCTGGTTTACTTTCCCCGCACCACCGCCGACGACCAGGTCCAGTTCGTCAATGAGACGCTGGTGCGCGTGGAAGGGGTTCTGCAGTTCGCCAACGGGTTCGGCATTTCGGCGGGCCTCGACGCGCGGACCGATTCGGACAACCAGGCGATCCAAGCGTGGCGCTTTTCCTGGGACGACCGCACCGCCCAACGCCCGCCGTTCGCTGTGCGGACGATGAGTTTCCACTATGCCCGCGGGCCCTTTCGCATCGAGGCCGGAAAGCAGCTCCTGCACTGGGGGCAGATGGACTTCTCCTCGCCCACCGACAAGCTCGCGCCGCGCGATTATCTCAACCCGACCGGCGCCGACTCCCTGGGCGCCTTCGCCGTCCGCGCGGTCGCCGACACCGGCCCGCGCAGCCTGGAGCTCATCTACCTGCCGCATTTCACCCCCAGCCGCATCCCCCTGGTTGACCGGCGCTGGCTGATCCTTCCCGCCGAATTCGACGGCTACTCATACCATTCCCAGGGCGTGCAGTATCCCGGCGGCGGCCAGTTCGGGGCGCGCTATCACCAGATCGTTTCCCCCTACGAATTCTCCGTCTGTTATTTCGAGGGATTCAAGACTCTGCCGACCTTTCTATATGACAAGGATCCCCTCAACCTGAACCTGAACTACCAGACGCTCTACCCGAAAATGCGCCTGGTGGGCGCCGATTTCGCCGCGCCATGGCGGGGCCTGTTGTGGAAGATCGAATCGGCCTACATTGACGCGGCGTCCCCTCACGTCAGCAGCGCCTGGACACACGCCGTCCAGGTGGAGAAAGCCGGTGACAAGTGGCAATGGGCGGTGGAACTCGCCGGCGACCAGCTCACGCAAGCCAAGCGTCCCAACACGCTGGATCTGGACCGCGCCACCAGAGACGCCGTTTCCGGGCACGTATTCTGGACTCCGAACCCAAAACAAACCGTGTCGGCCGAGTGGTTCGTCCACCCCAACGGAAAAGCGTTTGTGACGCGGATTCTCTATTCGCGAAACCTCTATTCGACTCTTCGCGCCAGCGGGGGATTCCTCTGGATTGGCGGCAGCCAATCCGACCCGCTAGCCCGCTACAATGTGGATTCCTACGTGACGCTGGATTTGCGATACAGCTTCTAGGGAGATTCCTATGATACGGCTCACCCAGGTTTCGAAGAACTTTGGCGGCAAGAAGCGAGTGGTCGCGCTCGAAGACATCAATCTCGAGGTGGCTCGCGGCGAGATGGTTTCCATCATCGGCCCATCCGGCTCGGGCAAATCCACCTTGCTCAACCTGGTCGGCGGGCTCGACCAGCCCACCTCCGGGGAAGTCCAGATCGACGGCCAAAGCATCGCCCGGCTGACCGACGATGAGCTGACTCGCTTGCGGCGCGACAAGATCGGCTTCATCTTCCAGTTCTTCAACCTGATGCCCAGCCTCACCTGCCTGGAGAACGTGGCCCTGCCCCTGCACTTGCGCGGGTGGCCGAAACGGAAGATCGAGGAGCGCTCGCGCGAGCTGCTCGATCTGGTCCAACTCACTCACCGCCTCGATCACCAGCCCGACGAACTGTCCGGCGGCGAGCGCCAGCGCGTGGCCATCGCGCGCTCCCTGGCGGCTCTCCCCCCAATTCTGCTGGCCGACGAGCCCACCGGCAACCTCGATTCGCGCAGCGGCGCTGAAATCCTCGATCTGATCCGCTCGTTGCACGAGAAGTTGAACGCCACCATCCTGATCGTGACTCACGACTCCGGCGTAGCAAACAGTTGCTCGCGCACCATCGCCCTATGCGACGCGCGCGTGGTGGGCGATTGTCGCAACGGCTCCGAACACGCGGAACGCCCCTGAAAGAACCGCTGGCGGCGGCATGCCGGGAGCCTCCGTCATTGTCGGTCAGAAACCCTGGAATCCAGTGGCAACACGGTTCGCGGGCCATCGCCCGTCCCTTCCGCCGACAGCTGCAACAGGATGCGGACCGAGTCGCAAACGTATCCCTGCACGCGCGCATCGTACGGCAGCAGGTAATGTGACTCCATGAACAGGCGGCGGAGTGGCTGCGGCCTGGCTTTGGGAGGCTTGTCCCGCGGCTTCAAAAGGTAGCTGCCCAGCAGCGTGGTCCGGGCTGGCTCCGAGGCCACCAGACCGGGCTGCCCCCGCACCGGGATTCCTTTGCGCATTCCAGATCGCTGATAGAAGTTGATGGCGCAGGCGACATTGGCGGGCACCCTGGGCTTCTCCGCGGAGAACGCGTCGATATAGACTGCCAGCGAGACCTCCAGCCCCGACTCGCCCAGCAGCCGCACGAACTTGCCCATGGCGTTGGCCCCCAGGCTGTGCCCACAGGCGACGATCAGCGGCTGCGGGAGACGACTCGCGGACCGTGGCGGAGAATGCGCGAGTTTCAGAACTTCCGCGGCGGCCTGGCGCCATCCGCCCCGGCCGAACAGGAGCGCAGCGACTCCCTCGTCGCCTATGCCATTGATCCGTTGGGTCAGCATGGCGACTCCGGTGCTGTTATGAACGTACGGTATCAGACCGCCGGTAAAGCCGACCACCACCACGCGCGCGGAAACGGGCGATGCGGCGTCCGCCGCTGGGTCGGGCAACTGCGATTCCCGCTTCGCGTCAATGCGCCCCGAAAGATCGAGCAGCGCCTTTCGGAAATCGCCATGAATGCGCTCCCACTCGTCGGCCGAGGCGGACGCGCCCGCCCCGAGCAGAAGCATCGCCACGACCGCGATTCGCAATGATCGGAGCAACCTCACGGGTCAATTCAGTGTACCGCAGCGGTCCTCCCGCCCCTTCTCATCCGCGGCGGGCTCGAGCCCACCCTCCGCGGCGCAGCGCCGGCGAAATCACCCTGGTCTGGATGGTCACCCTTGATGACCAGGGTCCCCATTTGAACGTGGCCTTCGCGACCGGGGTCGCGGCAGTATCGGCGGCGGCGCTGGCGCGTTGCCCGCTCTCGGTGGCACTCGATGCGGAAGTCATCTGCTTCCGGCGGCATGCTAATATCGGTCGTGTTCCTTGGCTGAGAATATGGATTCGAATGAACGAATTCACTCTTTGCAGGAGTGGGAGCGGTGGACGTTGGGCAGCGCCAACGTCGATGTCATTTCGATGAAGAGGGACTTTGAGTTGAACCGGGTCGACCACTTCAAGCTCGGGGATAGCCGCGGCTGACGAGTGGCCGGTCGCCAGGGCGATGGCGCCGCTGTTCTATCGGACGGCGCGACTCTTCTGTGCCTTGACCTGAAATAGGACTGTAAGATCGAATTATGGGGAACGCTTTGCTCTGGTCCAAGCCGGTTGCAGTCGTCGAGCAACCGATGTCGATTTGGCACCAATCCCCAGAGCGGCGCCCAGAGGGCCGATGTGAGCATCCGAGCGGTGCTGCTGCTTGCCGCCGCAGTGCGGCTTCCGGCAGCCGATGATCCGCGGGAAATCGTGCGGCGCGCCACCGAGGCGGCCCGGCGGAACGAACAGATCGCCCGCCACTACACATACGTGCAACGCTCGGAAGAACGCACGCTCAACAGCGACGGCAGCGTCAAGCGTATCGAGAGCCTCACACACGACGTGACCTTCGCGGATGGAACGCCGTACCGGCGGCTCATCGCGATCAACGACAAGCCGCTGGCGCCCGATCGCGAACGCATGAAGCAGGAAAAGCTCCGCCAGAGCATCGAGACGCGGCGGAAGGAGTCTCCGCAGCAGAGGGCCAGGCGCATCGCCGAGTGGCAGAAGAAGCGCGAAAAGAGCCGCGCGTTCGTGAACGAACTTCTGGATGCGATGAATTTTCGCCTCGCCGGAGAGGAACCCGTCGCCGGGCGCACGGCATGGGTCATCGAAGCCACGCCGCGCCCCGGTTACCATCCCAAATCTGTCGAAACGAAGTTTCTCACCCAGACGCGCGGCAAGCTATGGATCGATCAGGAGGGTTACTACGCGAGTCGCCTCGAGGCGGAAGCGATGGCGGATGTCCCGTTCGGCGGCTTTCTGGCGAAGGTCGACAAGGGGACGCGCCTCCTGATGGAACAAGTGCGGGTCGATGGCGAAGTGTGGCTGCCGAAGCGCATCGAAGGACGCATCTCAGCGCGGGTTCTGATAATGAGGTTCGGGCAGATCTTCGATTACACCTATAGGGACTACCGGAGGGCTCAGGCCGAATCGAGCATCGTCCCGACCGGCCCGAATTGAGAACAGATTCATTCTCAAGTGTCAGCGCCGCTACAACAGCACAACCCCGGGAGAGTTGGCCAGCGCCCGCGTGTTTGATGAAGACGCTGTAGGCGGCAGTGTATCGAGACTCTCATTGACCCTATCGTCCATATCGATTCCACCCGAAAGGTCTCTGGCGCGGGCCCGGCGGCCAACCATCGAATACTCACTGAATATTCAATGAATGTGCATCGAGCAGAACGGGCTTCGCGCAGGCCACTGGTGGAGCCTGAAGTGCCGGACTCCGACCAGGAAGTTCTCCCTTCCACGCACAGCGGCCCAATGACGTCCGCGCGGGTCAAACCGCACACCCCATCGAGAAAGTCATCGCGACGGCGCAACTCGCTAACGGGCTCCGTCTTGGGTTGCTTATAGGACGACTGAGCGGTAAGCTAATTGGCCGGAATGACAGGTCTGGCTCTTTTGATTGGCTTACTAAGTGTCGGCCGGTTGCTCGCGGCTTCCCCTTGCGAGGGACTGGCAAGCCTGTCGCTAGCCAATACCACGATTGCGACCGCCGCCTCCGTACGCGCCGGCCCGTTCACGGCTCCGGACGGCACGTTGTTTCCAAGTCTGCCCGCATTCTGCCGGGTGGTTGGCTCCATCCGGCCGACCGCCGATTCCGACATTCGATTCGAGGTGTGGATGCCAGGCTCGGCCTGGAACGGCAGGTTTGCGGGCGCTGACAACGGCGGCTTCGCCGGATCGATCAATTACGGCAAAATAGGCGACGCGCTGAGTCATGGCTATGCCGCCGCCTCCACCGATACCGGTCACCAGGCGGGTTCGCTGGGCGTGCTGGACGCGAGCTGGGCCTTGGGACATCCGGATAAAGTCGTCGATTTCGGCTATCGCGCCATTCACGAAACAGCTCAAACGGCACAGGCCATCGTCGCTGCTTTCTATGGGCGAGCGCCCGATCACTCGTATTTTAACGGCTGCTCGAACGGCGGACGGCAGGCGCTGATGGAGGCCCAGCGATATCCCGCCGACTACGATGGCATCATCGCCGGATCGCCCGCCGGCTACTGGACGCATTTGCTCTCGTCCGGCGTATGGGATAACCAGGTGCTGGCGCAGAACTATCTCGCTCCGTCCAAATTGCCGGCGATCGAGGCGGCCGCGCTGGCTGCCTGCGACGCTCTGGATGGCGTCGTGGATGGCGTGATCGACGATCCTCGGAAGTGCCACTTCGACCCCTCGACGCTGCTCTGCCAGTCTGCCGAATCCGATGCGTGTCTGACTGCACCGCAGATCGCGACCTTGAAGGCACTCTACGCCGGTCCGGTGAACTCCGAGGGCATTCAGGTCTTCCCAGGCTATCCGGTGGGCGGCCAAACGGGCGCCAACGGATGGCCGTTGTGGGTAACCGGGGCCACGCAGGGCACGGGAGGGTTATTCGCCTTCGGATATTACTTCTTCAGCAACATGGTCTATGGCAACCCGAACTGGAATCCCCTCGCCTTCGACACCGACAGCGACGTGGCTGCCGCGGACGCGGCGACGGGCGCGACGCTGAACGCGATCAATCCGGACTTGTCTGCATTCCGGGAACGCGGCGGGAAGCTCATTTTGTTTCACGGCTGGAGCGACCCCGCGATCGCGACCGAAAGCACGATCGACTACTACGACAGCGTGATCCCGGACCGGAAACGGTCGTATGTCCGCTTGTTTCTCGCGCCCGGAATGCAGCACTGCGAATATGGGCCCGGGCCGGACAGCTTCGGCCAGAATGGCTTCGACCAGGGCGACCCGCAGCACGACCTGGAGTCGGCTCTGGAACTCTGGGTGGAGCATGGCGTTGCACCGGAGCGGATCGTCGCCACCAAGTACAATACCGATCTCGATCCCACCAGCGGCGTGATACGCACCCGGCCCTTGTGCGCCTATCCCGCGGCGGCCCGATGGCTGGGGTACGGCAGCACGGACGACGCCGCGAACTTTGTGTGTGTTGCGGCGACCTCCCAGGTGAGACGCCCCTTCTCACTGCCGTATCCTCTCTTCGTCACCTCGGCTCTGTGAGTGCGACAGGCCGGAAAAGATCAGTAGTAGCGGACGGCGGTGCGCGTCTGGTTGGTGTCGACGGCTTTCTTGCCGGTGAGGCGTTCCAGGCCGGAAAGAAAAGCGGTGTACTCGCTCTTGTTTAACTTGAAGAGGGCTTCCACTTTCGGCGGCTTTGCGCCTGTACTGGCGTTCCTCCAGGCGACGCCAACGTAGTGGTTCTCGGTCTCTCCCAGGTGCATGTACGGAACCACGTCGAGCACGGCTGCGCCAAGGCGGCGATGAACGCCGGTGGCGCTATCGATCTCCGTAATGCTGCTGGCCGGCACGGCGATCCGGCGGCCGTGCTGGACCAGGACCACTTCGTCGGCGCCGAGGGTGGCTTTCACCTTGCTGTGATCGAAGGGCAGCGTGCCGCCCTGATAGTCGGCTTTGGCGACGTTCTTCGATTCGCGGGCAAAGACGGCGCCGGGCGAAACTATCGCCAGGAATAATGCCAGAACCCAAGGGAGTTTCGTAACCATAATTCTCATCACAATTTTAGACGTGAATTGCGCGGCCCCGGTTACGCGTCGCGCCGTTGACCCAGTGTTGCAAGAACAGCACGGGCGGCCCGGCTGCGGAACAGCATGACCCCGACCCAAGTTCCGAGTGTATTGGTGACGATATCCGTCATACCGGAGTCGCGCGTCGGAAGATGCGACTGGAGAATCTCAATGGTAAGACTTACCAGCGCGCCCGCCAGAACCGCCGTCAGCGCCGCCCGCTTGACACGGCGCGCTATGGACAGGCGGGCGAAGAAGCAGAAACCGAGAGGAACGAATCCGACGACGTTTCTGAGCGCGGCGTTCCAATAACTCCAGGACAGGTTAAATTCCCGCCAAAAGGGCTCCAGGAAGATTTGATCCAGAACCACGTACTTTTCGGGAATCGACAGATCGACTCCGGAATTGGCGCGATTGTGGACGACGTTTCCCGCGCGCTCGTCAAAAAGGTAAAGCGCAAGATTGCCATCGTCGTTTTGGATGTCGGGGCGTCCGGCATGGGTCCAGGTCTGGAAGTGTCTCGAGAGCCGCGCCTCGGTAAGTTCCCGATCGTAGATCGCGAAGCCCAGCAACTGGCCGGTGAAGCTATCGGTCTGCCCCGGCGAATCGCCGAGGACGATGCGGCCGGAGAACCGATTGGCGGGAAGCCGAAGCTGCGGCGCCCGCGTGGCCAAAACGCCGTCAACGTAGACCGACATCCCGAGTGTGCCCGCGGTGATCGTGATGAATGCCGGGCGCGCCCTGCGAAACACATTCTTGGCGTAGAGCTTGACTGCCGGAGTCCGATTCCGATCGTTGGGAGTGGCAGATTGCAGCCGCAGGTCCGTTTCCGATTGGTGCAGCGAGAATCGAAAGGGATCCTGGGGAGTGGAAAACGCGAGCAACGTGCTGCTATCCGGCACGCGCGCCGGCAGTAGCCAGATCTCGAGGCTGCCGGAAAGCTGGCTGCCTGGCGAAGCCGCAGTGTCGAATTCGCGGGAGCCGATCACGGTGCCGTGCCCGCCGAAACGCAGGCCGTTGCGCCCAGCCAGCCAGGCGACCTCGTTGCCGGGCGCATGAAAGGGCCACAGACCCAGGGTCAGGATGGTGCATAGAACGGCGATACAGGCTAAGTCCAGAATCTTCGCGATCATTTGGCTTTGCAGCTAACTCCGCATCCGCAGCAGCAGGTACAGCCCGGCGAGTCCGAATATGACATCCGGGGACCAGGCCGCCATGGCGGGCGGCAGAAGATTCACGTCGCCGATCTTCTCGAACAGGATGCCGAGACCCTTGTACCCTACGCCGATGCCGAGGCTGACTCCGATGCCGGCCATCGCGCCGCGGTTGCCCACCAGGAAGCCGTACGGCACGGCGATCATGGCCATGATCAGCGCAAACAGCGGCAGCGCGAACTTCAGATAGAACTGCACCTGGAGCTTGCCGGTGGGGAAGCCGCGCTCCTGCAACTCGGCGATGTAGCCCTTCAGCCCGAGAAAGTTCATCTGCTTCTCCTGCACGGCCGCGGTTACGAAGTAATCGGGCGGCTCGGTGAGGTCGGAATGCCAGCGGGTTTCGAGGCCGCCCGGTTCGCTCGAGAAGGACTGGTAGTTGCTGCAGGAATCGCCGGCATAGCGGCAGCTCCAGCCGTTCTCGAAAACCCACGTCTTCAGCACCGGGCTCCACTGGCCGCGCTCGGCCACGATTTCGCGCTTCAGGCGGAAGGCGTTGGGGTCCATGTCGAACACGTCCACGCCGTGCATGATGCCCGCGGCATGGTCGAAGAATTCGTAGTAATAGACGCGCGAGTGGCCCGCGCCCATGATCCACTTGTGGTCCGCGCGCAGGTAAGTCTGTTTGGGCCGGCCCTTGATCTCGTCGCGCATGGCGTCCTGCTTGAGATTGGCGCCGGGGACGTAATAGTATTCGAAGGCAAACAGGCCGCCGGCAAACAACGTGCCCGCCAGCAGCAGCGGCATGGCCAGCCGGTACAGGCTGACGCCGCAGGCCCTGAAAGCGGTGATTTCGTTCTGCTTGCTCAGCACGCCCAGGTGCACCAGCACGGCCACCAGAATGGCGAACGGCAGGGTTTCGTAAATCAACTCGGGTGTTAGGAAGAAGAGATAAGAGAACATCTCCGTCAGCGGGATCTTGTTGCGGATCCAGTCGCCCATGAGTTCGAAGAAGTTATACGCGAGGATCATCGACAACAGGCTGGCCAGCACCACGCAGAGATAGAACATGAAGCTGGTCAGGATATAGGCGTCGATGATCTGCGGCAGGATGGGCAGCCTCCAGTGCGGCAGGCGGGCCGCGCGCCCGGCGGGTTCGGGTTTGCGATGCCGCAGCCAGGCGCCCATGCGGGCCAGCCCACCGGTGACGCCGCCCAGCAGGTCGCGGTCCCCGGGTTGCTCCATGCGGTAAAGAAAGATTATCCCGGCCAGAACAAACGCGGCATCGGGCAGCCAGACGGCCAGCGCGACGCCCAAGGTTCTCTGCTTGGCAAATCCGATCAGGGTGAGCGAGGAAAGGTGGTAGCAGAAGAAGCTGAGAAACAGCGCGATGACATAGCCGGCGGATTTGCCGCCCTTGCGCGTGGCGATGCCGAGCGGAATGCCGACCAGCGCCAGCGCGATGCAGGCGACGGGGAGGGCAAACCGCCGGAACAGCTCGATGCGCACCTCGGTCCAGTCTTCCCCGGAGCGCGGATAGCGCATCAGCTCGCGCGTATTCATGGCGCTGGTGGGCGGCGTTTTGTGCGCCGGCGGCGCGGCATCGAGCACCTGGGTGCTGATGGGCGCGCACGAGTCGTTGGCCACGCGGTCCTTGCCCATCTCGTGGGAACAGTAGTCGTACAGGGTGAGCTGGAGGCGGTTGTTCTTGGGGTCCGACGTGGCGATGGCCGCCCGCGCCACGGTGATCAGCGGCCCTTCGGCTTTTTCGCGCATCCCCGAAACGCGCTGCTCGGGCGGGGTGACATCGGCGATGAACACGGGGCGCCACCGGTACACGGGCCCCGTCCCCACGTCGCCCACGTAGAGGACCCGGTTGGGGAAGCTCTCGTTGAAGACGCGCGGCTCGATTCCCGCCGAAAGCTGTCCCTGCAGGAGTTGGTTGACGATGTCGGTGCTCCTGCGGATGGCGAGCGGGGTCAGGCGCAGCGACGCCAGGCCGGCCACGCTCATTCCCAGCGCGGCGAACAGCACCACCGGGCCGATTACCTTGCGGCTGGAGACGCCCGCGGCGCGCATGGCGATGATCTCACCATCCGACGCCATCCTCCCGAGCCCGATCAAAATGCCCACCAGCACGCCGAACGGAATGGTAAGCGGCAGCACCGGCGGCATGGCCCAGAGAAGCAACTCGACCACGGTGGACGCCTGGGCGTTGTTGCTGGCCACCAGCACCGCGAACAGCTTGTCCGCCTCGCGCAGGAAAATGACGAAGGTGGCCAGCAGGGTGCCCAGCACCGCACTGGTCAGGATCTCGCGGAATACGTAACGGCCCAACAGGCGCATAGCCTACCGCGCCATCTCCGGCGGCGGCGCCACGGGCAGCTTGGGCAGCTCCTCTTCCACTGGGTGCAACTCGAGGTCGTCGATGATGATGGAGGGCGCCACCACGCAGCTTTCGGTGGTGTAGCTGGTCGCGCCCACCAGCGCCAGCGGAACGCCATTATCCAAATAATCGAAGACCATGTTGTCGTCGCCGGCCACCAGAATGTCCTTGAGCGACCGCACGTTGAGCCCGCGGAAGCGCATTCCGCGCACCAGTTCTTCCCGCCCGTCGGGATAGACCTTATAGACCAGCGCCGGCGAGCTGACCGGGTGCGCGGCGGCTTCGGCGGTCGAAAACGTACGCCGCAATTGGTCGAGCGATGCCGTGGACGGGTAATCCATCTTGCGCACTACCACGCCATAGGCAAGGCCGCGCGCAACCACCAGCTCGATCAATTTCTTCTTGAGCTCCGCCGCCCGCATGGTCTCCGAGGAGCTGATGAAGAGGTTGCCGATGCCGGCGGTGGCGGCGCCGAGCGGCCCCGGCAGGCGCGCGTGGCCGTTGGAGGCGGAGAATCCGCGCACCGGCTGCCGTGTGAGCAGGAAGCCCTTGAGGACGCCTTTTTCGACCAGCGTGATCGGCTGCGGGCGGACGCCTTCGCGATCCACGTCATAGGCGCCGAACAGGGGCCGGCCGCGCCATTCCCGCTGGGTCGGATCGTCCACCACGTCGAACGATTCGGGCAAAACGCGCGCGCCCAGCCGCCCCTCGAGCTCGCTCGAGTTGAACCCGCTGCGCCCGCCTTCCGGCTTGCGCGGGAGCGTCAGGTTGCGGCCCAGCAGCTCGGCGAAGATCTGTGGGCCGGCCGCGCCTTCGAACAGCACCGGACCGCTGTAATCTTCGCCCTTGGGGGCCTTGGCCAGCGCTTCCAGGTTGTGCGCCATCTCGCGGAGCGCGCCGCTCAAAACGGAATCGCCCGGCAGGTGCGCCGGATCGAGCGCGAGGAAGGTGACGGCGTCATGGAGCACCATGCCATCCGGCGCTTGGGTGGTGGCGCGCGCCCGCAGACTGGTGGCATTTTCGGCCGCCCGCACCGCCGTACCTTCCGAATTCACCACGTAGTAGCCGCCGGTCTCGGCGTCCAGCTCGACGCGCGAATCCACCACTCCCGGATAATCGACGAAGATGGCGGACAGCTCGCGGACGCGCGCGGCCCAATCGTTCTCGTCGATCGCCAGGCGGCCGAGCTCCTGGATAAGCTCGACCGGTTGGGCTCGCGAAAAGTCGTCGGCCGGATTGCTCTCGGTAAGATTGCGCAGCGCCGCGCGCTTGCGCGAAATAGTCTCGACGGCGCCCTTGTAAACCGAATCGGTGGCCAGCCACAAGTAGCGGCGCAGCACCGGATAGGAGTCGTCGAGCGGCCAGCGGCCGATGTCATAACGCGTCCCTCGGACGCCGCCCACGAAGTTGGTGTTGTCGAACTTGTAATCGCCCACCCGCACGGTGATCTCCGGCTGCCGGATGCGGTCGCGGCGCCGCGCCAGCAGGCCGCCGAGCGAGGCCGTGACATTGAAGCCGTCCCCCTCGTCGATCAGGTACTGAATGAAGTACGGGGCATCCAGGTTGGACACCGTGATCTTGCTCGCGCGCGCGATTTCGTCGCGCATGGCGGCCAGCATCGGGTCCGGCGCGTCCGCCGCGGATGCCGCAATCGCCGTACAGACCGTGGCCAGGAGCAGGCCATTTACAGAGGTTGACAGGCGAAAGCGCCTGTCCCACCTGAGCGCGGGAATGTGGGACAGGCGCTTCCGCCTGTCAACCGGCTTTCTCATTGCGCGCCCCCTTTTTCGCTCGCCGCCGGATCCGGGAGCAGCGGTGGCCGGTCGTTCGCCTTGGCTTTCTTTTCGATCTCGATTTCCGATACCAGGATGGCCGGCGACACCGCCGACACCGGCACGCTGCCGCTTTCCGCGCCGCAGTAGCCGTTGAACGTTTCCGGCTTGTCCCCGGTGGCGAGGATTTTGGCGAAGCTCGCCAGCGGCGTGCCCACCATATCCGCGCCGCGCACCAGCTCGTCCGGACGGCCGTCGGCATACACGCGGTACACGATCACCGGAATCACCTTGAATGCCTGCAACCCGGCGCGGCTGGTGCTGGTGAACCCGTTGGTGATGTCGCGGAAGTAGAGGCCGTAAGGCTTGTTCTGCCGCTTGATCTCTTCGATCAGCATCTCGCGCAGCCTGGCGTCGGAGACGGCTTTGGCCGATTCCACAATCAGATTGGACTGCCGCGAAACCACTTCGTAACCGGGCTGGCGCCGGCCGTGCCCGTTCGACTGGCCGACGCCCGCGATGGGCGAACGGGACATGAGGAAGGTTTTCAGCACTCCGTTTTCGACCACGGTGACTGGCCTCGCCTTCACTCCTTCGTCGTCGAAATCGTACCAGCCGTAGAGATCCCCGCCCGCCATCGAATGCCGGGTGGGATCGAAAATCACCGACAGGAAATCGGGCAGAACCTTGGTGCCGACGCTCTTGGTGAAGGTCTGGCCCTCGTCTTCGTCCTTCTGGCGGTGACCCTCGACGCGATGGCCGAAGATTTCGTGAAAAAACACGCCCGCCGCGCGGCCGCTGAGAATGGCGGGCCCGACGAACGGCTCGGCTTCGGGCGCATGCAGCAGATCCGTCACGTCTTTGGCAACGCGGTCGATCGCCGCCAGAATGGTCTTGTCGCCGGGCAGGCTGCCTGGATCCTCCGCTTCGAAGCTCTCGAAGTTGGCGACGTCGGCGCCATCGGCGGCTTTGGCGGAAGCGGAAATGAAGATGCGCGCGTAGCCGCGGCCGAATTCGAGGCGCGCTCCTTCCGTGTTCACGAAGTAGCGTGTTTCGGCCTGGCCGGAAACCGTCACCTGGCTGGTGAGCACTGCAGGGTAATTGCGGAAGCGCTCGGAAAGCTTGCGGATGCGGCCGGTCCATTCCTCGATGTCGAAGCGGAGCTTGACCGGCGTGGCGATCGAGACTTCGGGCGGTGCGCTGGAAAAATCGGCCGAGGCGTCCTGCTCCGCCACTTTCACTTGTGTGTTGGTCTGAATCCGGATCAACCGCTCGGCCGCCGCGCGATACGCGCGATCGGTCTCCTCCCACAGGCGGTGCTTGATGGAATTGGGGTTGTCTTCGTAGGTGATCTGCGCTCCGGAAGTGAACTGGGCGGCGCCGCCGCCGGCCCCGCGCACGCGGTGGTAGTTGTCCAGTTTCGGCGAGCCCACGCGCACGGAAACATCCAGCGTTCGCGATTTCCCGCCACCGCTCGTGTCGATCGCGCCCAGCGTCCCGGACACGTTGTAGACGTCTTCCTGGGTGATTTCGTAGCTGAGAAAGTAAGGCGGAGGATCGGCCTTGTCCTGGAGCGCCTGAAAGTTGCGCGCCAGTTCCTGGCTCATGGCGTCCACCAGGGTGGGTTGAGCCGTGGCAGCGGCTGCCAGGGCGAGCGGCAGCGCCAGACGGAGCAGGATCGAGGGGGTCAAGTCTCAGCATAGCAAACTGGCTTCCCCGCCCCGTTGTGCTACAGAGCTACAGTGGGTTGGATGGCGACCTGATCGGATCGCGGCCGCCGCCCCGGAGGTTTTCTGTCATGACGAACCACCACCGCGCGACGGAGCTGCTCCTGCTGCTCGCGCTTCCGCTCTGCCTGGCGGCGCAAAATCCCGCCACGCCCGTTTGGAAATTCGCCGTCTCGGGCGATTCGCGCAATTGCGGCGACGTGGTGATGCCCGCCATCGCCGGACAGGTGGTTGCGAGCGGAGCCGACTTCTACTGGCACCTGGGCGACTTTCGCGCCATCTACGATTTCGACGAGGACATGTCACCGCCGCGAGAACTGCACCTGGAGACGCCGCACCTCAACATCATCGGCTACCTCGAAAACGCGTGGCCGGATTTCATCGAGCATCAGCTACGCCCGTTCGGTAAGCTGGAGGTTTTCCTGGGCATCGGCAATCACGAGCTGGTTTATCCGAAGACGCGCAGCGCTTACGTCGCCCAGTTCGAAAGCTACCTGAACAGCCCGCGCCTGGCCGCCCAGCGCCAGGCCGATGGCGACCCGGCCGGCGCCCGCACGTACTATCACTGGGTCATGAATCATGTCGATTTCCTGTCGCTCGACAACGCCGGCAACAGCTTCGACGCGGACCAGATGAAGTGGATTCGCGAGCGGCTGGCCGCCGACCGGAAGTCCGGCGACATTGTGACGGTAGTCGCCGGCATGCATGAGGCGCTGCCGGGAAGCAAGGGCCTCAGCCACAGCATGTGCGATTCGGGCGCGGGGGTCGAAACCGGGCGCGAAGTCTACAACCTGCTCTGGGACCTGCAACAGAGCGGCAAGCGGGTGTACGTGCTGGCCAGCCACTCCCACTTCATCATGGACGATGTCTACCGGACGTCTTACTGGGGCGAGCGCGTGCTGCCGGGATGGATCGTGGGCACCGCCGGCGCGGTGCGGTATCGGCTGCCGCCGGGGGTCGCTGCCGGCACCATCAGCCGCACCGATGTCTATGGCTACCTGCTGGCCATGGTGATGGCGGACGGTTCGATCCGGTTTGAATTTCAGCACATCGGCCTGGACGATCTGCGCCGCGCCAACGCCGGCATCAACCCGGACGCGCTGGTCGGCTGGTGCTACGAGGAGAACGCGGACCAGAAGATCCCAAAACCCGAGGCATGCGGCGCAGGGAAGTAGAAGTGGGGCGGGTTGGTAACCTGTTGACCCGATCTGGGCAGAATCTGCCCATGAAACGGGGTTAAGTGCTTTGTTCCCGGTAACCAGTTGGGCAGATTCTGCCCGACTGCCCGTGGGGCAGGTTGATAACAGTTGGCAACCTGCGGACCGATTGGGAATCGGTCCGCGCACCGATTACCAATCGGTGCGCAGGATATCATCCTGCCCCACAATAGCAGCAGGAGGTATTTTCCAATGAACTGGCGAAGCGTGCGATGGCTGGTGTGCGGTTGTTTGCCGCTGGCGGCTGGCCTTGCGCAGGCGGCTGAGCCGATCGGGCTATTTGCGGAGCACGGGGATGTGGGCACGGTTCTGCATCCGGGGTCAGTCGTATACGATGCGGGGCGGCGCAGCTACACTATCAGCGGCAGCGGCGAAAACGTGTGGGCTACGGCGGACGCGTTCCAGTTCGTCTGGAAAAAGATGGAGGGAGATTTCACGCTGACGGCCGATATTTCCGTGCTTGGGCAAGGCGGCGATCCGCACAAGAAGGCGATGCTGATGGCGCGGCAGAGCCTGGACGCGGATTCGGCCTACGCCGATGTGGCGCTGCACGGGGTCGGGTTGACGTCGCTGCAAGCGCGCGATGCCAAGGGCGCCGACACGCACGAAATCCAATCCAACATTTCCGCGCCGAAGAAATTGCGGCTGCAAAAATACGGCGATGAATTCACGATGTGGCTGGCGGGTGAGGACGGCCAGTTCCGCTTCGCGGGCGGCTCGATGCGGGTACCGCTGGCGGGGCAGTTCTATGTGGGGCTGGGCGTTTGTGCGCATAACAAGGACGCGGTGGAGACGGCGGAGTTCAGCGATGTGGCGGCGGAGGTTGGACCAACCGTTGCGGAGCAGTTCGGCACGCTCGAGACGGTCGCGGTGGCCTCGACGGACCGCCGCGTAACCTATGTTGGGTCTCCAAGGGTTGGTAGTCCGCGGTTCGCTCGGGACGGCGCCTATCTAGCCTTCGGCGAGGGCGGACAGATCTGGAAGGTGCCGTCGGTTGGGGGCAAGCCCGAAGTCTACGCTGAGGCGCGCAAAGACCACGGCGTTTCGCCGGACGGCACGCTGGGGTTTGCAATCATAAGCTCGGGCGCCGGTTCCTATATTTATGTCGTGCCCACTGCTCGCGGCGAGATGAGGCGGGTCGCTGGGGGGTGTTGCCCCATATGGTCGCCCGACGGGAAGACTATCGTCTTTATGGCCGAGCGTGACGGCCGCTTTGACGTCGTCTCCGTTCCCACGGCTGGAGGCGAAGAAAGGCGGCTGACCACCGAGGGCGTAAACTCGGGTGCAGAATTTTCGCCGGATGGACAGTACATCTACTTCAATTCCGACCGGTCCGGCGTGATGGAGGTTTGGCGGATGAATCCGGACGGTTCGCAGCCGATGCGGGTCATCAACGACGGGTCCAATAACTGGTTTCCTCATGTCTCGCCGGACGGAAAGTTCCTCGCCTTTCTGACAGCCCAAGGGGCTGGCTTACGATTCCCCGCCTCTTTTGAGCCGGCGGTGCTGCGCGGAATGACACTAGCCGATGGCCGCATACGCACACTCGCCAACCTGATGGCCGGGCCACGGACCATGGGCGAGCGGCCCTGGTCGCTAGACAGTAAACGGATCACGTTTGTTAGCTATCAGGGCGTCAAAACCGGGGAGCGGGCACCCTAGGCTCTTGCTCCGGGCATCGTAAAATAGATCAGTGCCAGAAACAATCACAGTACCAGAAACTTCACAGGACTTCTATCGAATTCAGAAGCTGCCGCCGTACGTATTCGCGGTGATCAACGAGATGCGCGCCAAGGCGCGCGCGGCCCAGATCGATGTGATCGACCTGGGCATGGGCAACCCGGATGGGGCTACGCCGCGGGTGATCGTGAGCAAGCTGGTGGAGGCCGCACGCAACCCGCGCAACCATCGCTACTCGCAATCGCGCGGCATCCCCAAGCTGCGCGAGGAAATCACCAAGCGCTATCTCGCCAATTACGGCGTGGAACTGGACCCGGACCGCGAGGCCATCGTCACCATCGGCGCCAAGGATGCGCTGGCGCACCTGCTGTTCGCCACTGTGGGACCGGGCGATGTGGTGGTTTCGCCGAACCCGGCATACCCGATTCACCAATACGGCGTGATCATGGCGGAAGGGTGCGCGGAGAAGCTGCCGATGCCGGATGCGGCGACGTTTCTGAACGGCCTGGAAGATTTCTACCGCACGGCGGCGCGCACGCCGAAGATGCTTCTCATTAGCTTCCCGCACAACCCCACCACGGTGTGCGTGGACCTGGATTTCATGAAAGAAGTGGTGCGGCTGGCGGCGGCGCACGGCACCATGATCATCCACGATTTCGCCTATGCCGATCTGGGCTTCGACGGCTACCGGCCGCCCAGCATTTTGCAGGTGGATGGGGCCAAGGAGATCGCGGTCGAGATCTTTTCCATGTCGAAGAGCTACAACATGGCGGGCTGGCGGGTGGGCTACTGTCTGGGCAACCCGAAGATGATCGCGGCGCTCGGGAGAATTAAGAGCTACCTGGATTACGGTATGTTCCAGCCGATCCAGATCGCGTCGATTGTGGCGCTGCGCGAGTGCGAGGCGGATACGCGGAAGATTTGCGCGATTTATCAGAAGCGGCGCGACGTGCTGGTGGCGGGTCTCAAACGGGCCGGATGGCCGGTGGAAAAACCGCGCGGGTCGATGTTCCTGTGGGCGCCGCTGCCGGAGCGGTATCGCGGCATCGGATCGCTCGAGTTCTCGAAGCTGCTGCTCGAAAAAGCGCTGGTAGCGGTTTCGCCTGGGATAGGATTCGGGCCGCTGGGCGAAGGGCACGTGCGCTTCGCGCTGGTCGAAAACGAGCAGCGCATCCGTCAGGCCACGCGGGCCATCGGGCAGTTTCTCAAGGGATAGGGTCTACAACTCGCACCACCGCTCATTCGGCAGGCGCGGAAACAAGTTGGAGGTTATCGAGGTGGCGGTAGTCCTTGGGGTTGTTCGTTACGAGAGGCGCCGAAAGAACCAGCGCCGTGGCTGCGATCCATGCGTCTGCAGAGCTTATCTGGCGGCCTTTTCGGGCGCTCTGGTTTCGAACCGCCGCCCAGGTGGAACATAAGAGGGTGTCGGAATGGAGCACTGAGAAATCGGCTAGATACGCTTCGAGCACCTCGCACCTGCGCGGTCCCCAGTTAGCACCCAGCGCGCCCTGGCGCATCTCGGCCACGGTCATGAACGAAACCACCAATTCGGAGCCGCGGATCATGTCGATGTAGAGCGGCGCGAATTCCGGGTGCCATTTGAAAACAAAACTGGCTACGTCGGTGTCAACGACCAGTCTTGCCGTTGCGGTCGGAGGCGATGTCAATGTAGCGCTGCTCATGGATTAGGCGCACGAACGCTTCGGATTCTTCGGCCGGCGCGGGGTCGACGCGACTCAGAAGCCGATCGAGCGAGAACGGGCCGGACCGGATGAGGTTGGGCGGATCTTCGACGGGTTGTTGTGGTGGGCGGTCCATCTCAATTGCTATTCTAGCGCTTCACTTGCGCAGGTGCGCCGCGGACCGGTTGTATGGAGAACATCCGTTTATGACACAAGCTATTCGGCTGACACCGTCGCTGCGGGAAAAGGTTTGGGGCAAGACGCGGCTGGAGCCATGGTTTCCCGATTCGGCCAGCCCGATCGGCGAAGCCTGGTTTTTGACCGAGCGCGAGTTGCCGCTGCTGGTGAAGCTGATCTTCACCTCCGAGCGGCTGTCGGTGCAGGTGCACCCGGACGACGGCGAGGACGGAGCGCGCGGCAAGACCGAAATGTGGCACATCCTGGAAGCCGAGCCGGGCGCGACCATCGCCATCGGATTTCGAGAGCCGATCACGCGCGCGCGGCTGTGGGAAGCCACTCGCAGCGGTGAAGTAGAGCACCTGTTGCGGTGGATCGAGGTAAAACCGGGCGAGACTTACTTCACGCCCGCCCATACGGTTCACGCCATCGGCGCCGGCATCGTACTGTGCGAGATTCAACAGAACTCCGACGTGACGTATCGCCTGTGGGATTACGGCCGGCCGCGGCCCATCCATGTGGAGAAGGCGGTGCCGATCGCCGATCTGGGAGTGCATCCGGGAGCCGCGCGTCCGGTGCGGGTTGACGATCACCGCGACGAACTGGTACGCGACCGTCACTTCGTCACCGAACTGGTGCGGCTGGGAGCGGGCGACGCGGAAACGCCGGAGGCGCACGGCTGTCAACTGTGGATTGCCATCGAGGGAAGCGGAACCATCGGCGGCGAGCGATACGCCCGAGGCGACGTCTGGCTGCTGCCCGAAGCGGGCGAGCAGCCGGAGGTGAAAGCGGGCGAGCCGAGCCGATTCCTGAGAACCTGGGCGCCTTGAACGGCGTTCTAGACCGGGCCGCGTGCGGTTGACAGGCGGAAGCGCCTGTCCCACTTTGGCGGTGCTATTGACGCGTTGGGGCGGCGGCAGGCGGCATTCTGGGCTATCGTAGTGGTTGTGAAAGCGCTAGTGAAAAGCCGTCCCGAGCCGGGGCTGTGGCTGGACGAAGTCGAGACGCCGAGGATCGGCATCAACGATGTGTTGATCCAGGTGCTGCGGACGGGCATCTGCGGCACCGACGTACACATCTACAAGTGGGACGAGTGGGCGCAGACCACGATCCGGGTGCCGATGGCGATCGGCCACGAATTCGTGGGGCGGATTGTGGAGGTGGGATCGAACGTCGCGGATTTCTTTCCGGGCGATCTCGTCAGCGGCGAAGGGCACGTGGTCTGCGGGCGCTGCCGCAACTGCCTGGCCGGGCGGCGGCACCTGTGCGCCAACACGATGGGCGTGGGGGTGAACCGGGCGGGCGCGTTCGCGGAATACATCGCGTTGCCGATGACCAACATCTGGCGCCATCATGAGAGCGTTCCGCTGGATGTGGCGGCGATTTTCGATCCCTTCGGCAACGCGGTCCACACGGCGCTTTCGTTTCCGGTGCTGGGCGAGGATGTGCTCATCACCGGCGCAGGTCCCATCGGCATCATGGCCGCCGCCGTGGCTCGGCACGCCGGCGCGCGTTATACGGTGATCACCGATATCAACCCATACCGGCTCGAGTTGGCGCGCAAGCTGGGCGTGACGCTGGCGGTGGATGCGAGGCGGACCAGGCTGAGCGAGGTGCAGAAGCAGCTCGGCATGGCCGAGGGTTTCGACGTGGGACTGGAGATGTCGGGCACCGCGGCGGCGTTCCGCGACATGCTCGAAAACATGAGTCACGGCGCCAAGATCGCCATGCTGGGCATCCCGACGGCGGAAGTGGCGATCGACTGGCGCACGGTGATCTTCCGCATGCTGACGGTGAAGGGCGTCTACGGCCGCGAAATGTACGAGACGTGGTACAAGATGACGGTGATGCTCGAATCCGGGCTGGATATCACGCCGGTGATCACGCACCGTTACCACTACACCGAGTTCGAGCGCGGGTTCGAAGCCATGGTTTCCGGCAACTCGGGCAAAGTGATTCTGAGCTGGGAGTGAGATGGCAGCGCGAGTAAGCGCCCGAAGATGGCTGGTGCGCGGCCGCGTGCAAGGGGTGGGCTACCGCTGGTTCGCGCAGAAGGCCGCGGCCGATTTGGGGCTCAGCGGTTATGCGCGCAACCTGGACGACGGGCGGGTGGAAGTGTACGCGGCCGGCGCGAAGGCCAAACTCGACGAACTGGCCGGCATGCTGCACCACGGGCCGCGCTGGGCCGACGTGCGCGGGGTTGAAGAACAGGAATGCGCCGTGCAAGAATTGGGTTCGTTCCGCATAGAGGCTTGATGGCAGATCTGAAGAAGCTGATCCGCGAGGTGCCGGACTTCCCCAAACCCGGCATCCTCTTCTACGACATCACCACGCTGCTGAAGGATCCGGCGGGCTTGCGCGGGGTGATCGATGGGTTGAAAGACCATTACCGCGAGACCAAAGTGGACGTGGTACTGGGGATTGAAGCGCGCGGCTTTATTTTCGCACCGGCGCTGGCCTATGCGCTGGGCGCGGGTTTCGTGCCGGTGCGCAAGCCCAGGAAGTTGCCGGCCGAGACGGTGAGCGTGACCTACGACCTGGAGTACGGGACGGACACGCTGGAGATGCACAAGGACGCGGTTTCGAGCGGAGCCCGGGTGCTGATCGTGGACGACCTGCTGGCCACCGGAGGCACTGCGGCGGCGGCGGCGCGGATGGTGGAATCGGCCGGCGGCGAGGTTGCGGGCGTGGGGTTCGTGGTCGAGCTGACGTTTCTCCATGGGCGCGCCAGGCTGGGCGGCCGCGAGGTCTTCTCGCTGCTCCAGTACGACCGATGAGCAGCGGCTTGGAGAAGAATAGCCGAGATGAGTCTCGGCTCATCCGGCTTGACAGCCGGCGCCACGGGGCTTGGTTCCCATGAGCTTGATACGCCGGGCTCGCTTGCGCGCGCTCGCCAAGATCAACCTGGAGCTGCGCGTGCTGGCCGAGCGGCCGGATGGCTACCACGAGCTGCGCACCATCTTCCACACGATTTCTCTGGCCGATTCGATCGAGATCGCTTTCACGCCGGCGCGGCGGACCACCATCGAGCTGGTGGACGATCTCGATATCGAAGATAACCTGGTTGCGCGCGCGGCCCGCGCCGCGATGGATGCCATGCGCCTCACCGGGCAGGTGGAGATGCGGCTCACCAAGCGGATTCCGATGGGCGCGGGACTGGGCGGAGGATCGTCGGATGCGGCCGCGGTGCTGCTGGCGCTGCCGGTGCTGGCTGGGCGCAGCCTGACAATCGATCGCCTGCGCCAACTGGGCGAGCAGTTGGGTAGCGACGTGCCTTTCTTCTTGCTGGGCGGCGCCGCGGTGGGCATAGGGCGCGGCACGGAACTGTTTCCGCTGCCCGATGGCAAGCCTTTGAGCGGGGTTCTGGTTTCACCCGGCATTCATATTTCGACGGCCGGCGCGTACCGTCTGCTGAATTCGCGTTTGACAAGCGAATCTCAACAAAATAAAATGGTTACTTTCCAGTCACGGGTGTGGGACGGGGGTGTCTCCCGAGCCGCCTGCAACGATTTTGAAACGGTGGCCGAGGAGCAGCATGGAATCATCGGCGCGATCAAGAAAAAGATGCTGCGCGCCGGAGCTTCGATGGCGCTAATGACCGGCAGCGGATCGGCGGTGTACGGAATATTCCCAGGTTCCGCCCAGGCATCCGAAGTTTTTAGGGTCTTCCGAAAAGAAAAGGCGTTCCGCTTTTCGCTGGTAAGCCGCGCGCGCTATCGCGCCATGTGGTGGCGGACACTCGAAGAGCACATTACCGCGAGAGTATGGCCTCCCCGAAATCGAAAAGAGCGATGAGTCACGACCGGCTACAACTGTTCACGGGCAACGCCAACCGGGCGCTGTCTGAGGAGATCGCCCAGCACCTGAACACCGCGCTGGGCGAATGCACGGTGCGGCAGTTCGCCGACGGCGAGATCCACCTGCAGATCCAGGAAAATGTGCGCGGCGCCGATGTTTTCGTGATCCAGCCGACGTGCAAGCCGGTGGAGCGCAACCTGATGGAGCTGCTGCTGATGATGCAGGCGCTGAAACTGGCTTCGGCGGAGCGCATCACGGCAGTGTTACCCTATTATGGGTACGCGCGGCAGGACCGGAAGGACAAGCCGCGGGTGCCGATTTCAGCCAAGCTGGTGGCTGGGCTGCTCGAAACGGCCGGCGCGGACCGCGTGCTGACGCTCGATTTGCACGCCGCGCAGATTCAGGGCTTTTTCGATATCCCGGTGGATCACTTGTACGCCTCGCCGGTGATGATCGAGTATTTCCGGGCGCAGAACCTGCCGAACGTGACGGTGGTTTCGCCTGACGCCGGCGGCGTGGAGCGGGCGCGGGCGTTCGCCAAGCTGCTGAATTCGCCGCTGGCGATTATCGACAAGCGGCGCGAAGAGGCCAACGTCGCCGAAGTGATGAACGTAGTGGGCGCGGTGGCAGGGCGGCACTGCCTGCTGGTGGACGATCTGATCGATACCGCCGGCACGCTGGTGAAGGGCGCCGAAGCGTTGCTCGAGAAGGGCGCGGCCAGCGTTTCGGCCTGCGCGACCCACGCGGTGCTGTCCGGTCCGGCGGTGGAGAGGATCGAGGCATCCGGGCTGAAGGAAGTAGTTTTTACGAATTCGATTCCGCTGAGCGATGAGGCGAAGCGGTCGAGCCGGATCAAAGCGTTGTCGGTCGGGCATTTGCTGGCGGAAGCCATCCGATCGATTCACGAAGAGACTTCGGTGAGCGTGTTGTTTATTTGAATTTACGGTTGACAGACCACGAAAAGCGATGGTCTGGCCTACCGGCCGCAACCCACGTCAACCCCGTCGGGGTGAACCGGACTTGCGGGGAATAAAGGAGAGTTTGAGTGAAGAGAGATATTACCGTTACAGCCGAAGTGCGCACGGCGCGCGGCAAGAACGAAGCGCGCCGCACACGCAGCGCCGGGCAGATTCCGGCCGTGCTCTACGGCGCATATAAGGACGCAGTCAGCGTATCGGTCAACCCGCGCGAGATCCTCAAGATCGTCCGCAGTTCGACCGGCTACAACACGATTTTCAACCTGGCGATCGAAGGCGGCGAAACCACGCCTGTCATGGTGGTGGACAGCCAAGTGGACCCGCTGAAGGGCACGCTGCTGCACGCCGATCTGAAGCGCATCGATCTCACCAAGCGGATCCGGATCACGGTTCCGGTGTACACGGTGGGCGAGCCGGCGGGCGTGAAGCTGCAGGGCGGGCTGCTCGAAGTCATCACCCGCGCGATTGAAATCGAGTGCCTGCCGGACGAGATACCGGAAAGCTTCTCGGTGGATGTGAGCGAGCTGATGATCGGGCAAAGCAAGCGCGCGAGCGATGTGGCGCTGGCGGCCTCGATGAAGCTGGTGAGCGCCGCGGAGACGGTGATCGCTCACGCGGTGGCGCTGCGCGCCGAAGCCGAGCCGGTGGTAGAGGCCGCGCCAACCGCCGAAGCTGCCGCGGAGGGAGCCGAGCCAGAAGTGATCAAGAAGGGCAAGAAGGAAGAGGAAGCCGCCCCCGCGGAAAAGGAAAAAGAGAAGGAAAAGGAAAAGGGCAAGAAGAAGTAGGCTTCCATGTTTTTGGTGGCCGGTCTGGGGAACCCGGGCGAGGAATATGTGCGCACGCCGCATAATCTCGGGTTTCTCACGATCGACCGGCTGGCCGAGCGGCACGGCATACGGGTCACCCGCAAGGATTCCAGAGCGCTGGTCGGGTTGGGCGAAATCGGCGGGCAAGCGGTGATGCTGGCCAAACCGCAAACGTATATGAATCTCAGCGGCACTTCGCTCAAGCCGCTGATGGAAAAGCACTCCGTTCCGACGGATCGCCTGGTGGTGGTTTACGACGAACTGGATCTGCCGTGGCTGTCGGTGCGCATCAAGCCGAAAGGCACGCCGGCCGGCCACAAAGGCATGATCTCGGTGATCGCGAGCCTGGGAACCGGCGAAGTGGCGCGGGTGCGGTTGGGAATTCATCCGGGCCATCCAGTACGGAGCGGCGCGGAATATGTGCTGGCGCCGGTGCGGCGCTCGCAGGACAAGGAATTGGACGACTTCGTCGGCTATGCGGCCGACGCGGTCGATTCGATAATCGCCGAGGGCGTCGCCAAGGCCATGACGAAATTCAATCGTCGCGCCCCAGGCTCAAACATAGAGGAAGCATGAGGATTTACGAAGAGCTTTTCATCGTTAAACCGGATGTGCCGGAAGAGGAAGTCGACCAGTTCGTGGAACAGTTGCGGACTCAGTTGACGGCCGCGGGCGCCACGGTGGACAAAGTCGAAAAATGGGGCAAGCGGCGCCTCGCTTACCGGGTGGACAAGTACCGCGAGGGCGCGTACGTGCTGTTCGAATTCACCGCCGCGGCGGATACCGTGAAGGAACTCGAGCGCCGGCTGCGCGTCTCGGACATGGTCATCAAGTTCCTGACGGTGCGCATCGATAAGACGCGCAAGCGGCTGGACAAGCGGAAGAAGCAGCGGGACAAGCGGGCCGCGAAGCGCGCGGCCAACGCGCCGCCGCCGCAGCCAGCCACCGTTCCCGGAGCACCCCAGAGCGCGGCCCACGCCGCCGAGGCGCCGGCGATGCCCGGCCTGCCCAAGGAGAATTAAGCCATGGCGGAATTCAAAGGAAGACCCGGCAGCGCCGGACAGCGGCCCACCGGCGGCGACAAGGCCGTTGTTTCGCAGAAGAAGCAGTATTTCAGGCGCAAGAAGATCTGCCGTTTCTGCGTCGAGAAGATGGACGACATCAATTACAAAGACGTCAAGACGCTGCATGCGTTTGTGGCGGAGCGCGGCAAGATCGTCCCGCGCCGCATCTCGGGAGTGTGCGCGCCGCACCAGCGGCGGCTCACCGACGCCATCAAGAAAGCGCGCAACATCGCGCTGCTGCCCTTCGCGGCGCAGAACTAGGGTCAGGAGGAAACTCGCATGGAAGTCATATTGAGAGAAGACGTGGAGAAGCTGGGCAACCGCGGCGATATGGTGCGCGTGGCGCCGGGTTATGCCCGCAATTTCCTGCTGCCCAAACGCCTCGCCGTGGCCGCCACGGACGCGAACCGCAAGATCGTCGAACAGGAGCGCCAGGCGCACCTGCGCAAGGAAGCTCACCTGAAAAGCGAGGCTGAGGACCTGTCCAAACTGATGACCGGCGTCACCGTCACCATCATGCAGAAGGCCGGCGAACAGGACCAGCTATTCGGTTCGGTGACCGCCAAAGACGTGGCCGACGCGCTGGCCGCCAAGAATTTCACCATCGATGGCCGCAAGATCCATCTCGACGAGCCGATCAAGCAACTGGGCGAGTTCAAGGTCCCGGTGAAGCTCCACAAAGACGTCACTGCCGAGGTTACGGTGGTGGTGGCGAAAGAAGAGTAACTACTACTTCGTTGCGGGGCAGCTTGGCAAGTGCGGGCCGATTGACAATCGGCCGCAGGTTGACAACCTGCCCCACAAGTAATTTCTATTATTCCGCCGGCGCGCGCATATGTTGCGCCACGACGGTAGTCAGGCCGTCGGCTAACTTGACCGGCTTGGCGGTGAACGTGACTTGCGCGGATTTCAAGCCAGGACGGCTGGCAGTGACTGTAATTACGCCGGCCGAGAACGTGGAGCGGACGGAAACACGGTTGATCCCGCACTCGGTATTCAGGTAGAGATTGTTTGTCGAATCGGTCTTGCCGCTGTTGTAGCCACCGCGCCAGACTCCTGGTCCGGAGATCGTAAAATCGACTTTATCGTCGTCGGTGGGGCAGCGCCGGCCCTTGGCATCGACCACTTCCACGTCAATCAGCGCCACGTCCTGCCCATCGGCCTGGAGGCCCTGTGGACCGACCATCGGGGTGAGTTTGATTTGCGCCGGTGGACCGGCAGTCGTCAACTCCTCCTGGGCCACTGGCTTGCCATCGTTTCTGCCGATAGCCTTCAGACTCCCCGGTGCGAATTCCACATCGGGAAAAGCAAAGATGTATCCACTGACCGGCTGAGAGTTTACTCCGGCCGATTTGCCGTTTACGAATAACTCCACCGACTGGGTATTGGCAATCACGTTGATGGTCTTC
>JBAVIH010000275.1:0-2447 GCA_049686695.1 Bryobacteraceae bacterium
AGGCGGTGCGGGGGCAGGGGGCGGCGGCGCAGGCGCCGCGTCGGGGGCTGGCGGCGGTTCTGGCATGACGACGATGTCAGCGGGCGCCGGTGCGAGCGTGCCGCCTCCATCTGCTGCCAGTACGGGCGCCGGAACCAGCGCCGCAAGCCAACCCGATCCGCCCAGCCAAAGCTCGGTAGCACCGGTGATGGACGCCGCGCGAAGCCTCAAGAACATGGGGCGTCGCCTCGGCGGCGCAATCCCATCCGATGCGGCTCCGCACACGCCGCCGCCTCGCATGAATCTCGATCACCACGAATAGGAGGAAACGAACTTGAGTTCTGCCGACGTTTCACAAGCCACACCCGTAACCGATTCGAAGCCGTACAATCCTTATCTGGCCGCCCGCCGCGAATGGGATGAGAGATATGGCGACCTGATTACTCGCGCCCGAAACTGGCGGCTGATCGCGCTCACAAGCTCGCTCGTGGCGCTCGCCGCAGTGGCTGGCATGGCGTTCCTGGCCAGCCGCTCCAGGATCATACCTTTCGTCGTTGCCATCGATTCCCTCGGCCGGCCGGTCGCCACGGGACTCGCGGAACAAGCAACCTCGGCGGATGACCGTCTGCGGCGGGCCACCGTCCTCAGTTGGATCGAGGATCTGAGAACGGTGACTTCCGACGGTATCGCGCAACGCCGCGCCATCGATCGCGTGTACGCGCACATTGCCAATGGCAGCGAAGCCCAGCCGTTTGTGAGCGAGTTCTATCGCAACGATCCGCCACAGAAACGCGCGGAGACCGGAACCACAAGCGTGGACGTGAAGTCCGTCCTTCCCACCAGTGATCGCACAGTTGAAGTCGAGTGGATCGAAACCACGCGCGATCTCTACGGTGCCGTTCAAGGCCAGGAACGATGGAAGGGCGCGTTCACCATCACCGTTAGCCCGCCGAGTGACGAACGCTTGGCGCGCATGAACCCGCTCGGCGTCTACATCACGAACGCGAGTTGGACCAGAGTGCTTTGAAGACAGGAGAGAAAACCATGACACATCATCGATTCATCGTAGTGGCCCTGGCGCTGGCCGGAGCCGTGTTCGCGCAAGATGGCCAGAGTCCGGCCAAGCCAAAAGCGGCGGCTGCTCGCGCCTCCGCGCCAGCGAAACCGGCTGCGGAAAAGCAGTCCGACTCCCAAGCTCTGCAGGGCGGTGCGGCGCCGAAGACCCTCCAGGGTAAAGTCGACGTGCCGCTCACGCCCAACGCGGAGGAAGCCGTCCGGGTGAGTGAGCAATGGATGGCCTCGAAGAACGCACCGGCCGCTGGTCCCGACGGCAAGGTTGTCTTCTCGTATGGTGCCGGGCTGCCGACTGTGGTGTGCGCGCCGCTCCGCGTCTGCATCATCGAATTGCAGTCCGGGGAGAAGATCATCGGAGAGCCACAGATCGGCGACTCCGTTCGCTGGAACCTGGCGCCCGCCCTATACGGCAAGGGCGATGAAGCAACCTCGGTCATCGTGTTGAAGCCGCAGTCGGCGGGGCTCGATACGAACCTTCTCATCACCACGGATCGGCGCGCGTACTACCTCCGCCTGATCTCCAAGCCCGAAGACTACGTCGCCCGCGCCGCCTTCGCCTATCCCGACGGCGACGAGCGAAAGTGGCAGGTTCACCTCGCCCAACAGCAAGCGGAGGCAAGGGAAGCCAACCGCAACCGCGAACTGACGCCTGCCGCCGTCGCGGTTGGGAACCTCTGCTTCGAGTACGCGGTGAAGGGCGGGGATGAGAATCTCCGCCCGGTTCGCGTCTTCGATGACGGCGCCAAGACGTACATCCAAATGCCGGCCGGCGTGCAGAATCGCCAGGCGCCCGCGCTCGTTGTCATCGGGCAGGATGGCAAGGGCGAGATGGTCAACTACCGCGTGAAGGATCAGTTGTACGTTGTGGACCGGCTGTTCGATCGCGCGCAGCTCATTCTCGGCGCCGGAAAGAAGGCCCAGAAAGTGGAGATCACCCGTGAGCGAAAGTAAGAGTGCTACCCCAATTGAGTCGCCTTCCGGCGTCGATCTGCATCCGAAACCGCCAAACCCGGTACGCGTCAGCAAGCGAGCCGGTGCTCTCGTCTTCATCATCGGGGCCCTGATACTGGGCCTGTTCGCGTATGGCGCTTACCGGCGGAAGAACCTTCAGCGGGCCGCCGTGGCCGACTTCGGGTCGAAGAGCGTCGCTCCCGCAACTTCTGCCGGAGCCGAAATTGCGAAAGAGATCCCCTCGGGTAGCGTGCCTTTGTCCCGCAGTGCCGCGGCTCCGCCTCCCACGCCGGGAAACAATCTCGTGCCGCCCGAGGAGGTAAAGGCCCTCGCGAACATGCCCATGCCGCCCACTGGCGAGCATGTGATCGTTCGTCAACCGGCCATGCCTTATGGCGCTCCCGCGTACGGTGCGCAGCTTGAGCCACCGCGCACCCCATCGC
>JBAVIH010000276.1:0-5757 GCA_049686695.1 Bryobacteraceae bacterium
GCGGCGTGAGGCGCGCCTCCTGTCCGAACGCCGCTGCGGCAAAAGCGAAGAGAGCGAACCGAAATGCAGTCACTAACCTTCTCCTTCTTTCGGATGTCGATCTCTAATATACCCCGCCGATTCACGCCATAGCTCGAAGTGACCATCCGCCGCTGCCCTTTATGGCCCCCTCTCTAACGATTGTTTCCGCGAGGCAGCGGGCCCGCCGCGAATTCCTGAAGGCCAGCCTGATCGGCTGCCAGACAGCGCGGCGGCAGGTGTGCACTCTTGAAAACTGCGGATTTAAGTGGTGCCCGCAAGAGAACTCGAATCTCTGACCTCCGCTGTGTGAAAGCGGCGCTCTAACCAACTGAGCTATGCGGGCACGTCGCTTCATGATTCTACCATGACGAGTCGTCTCCAGACCATCCGCCGGTGGACTCACATGGACTCACATGGACTCACAGCATCACCGGCGCTGGCCACGCCCACCTTGCGTTCTTGCCCGTTCGAAAGCGACTCGGTTGAGAAGTTCAAAGGTCCGCTGGCAGGTGAAGGCTGGTCGTCTTGGCGCTCCTATGGTTCGGATGCGGTTGTCTTCCTTGCCATAGAACGCCAGTGCCGTGTCTGGTGATGCGTTCGATCTTGTGGCGCAGGTGCTGCCTGCGCCTCATCCGCGTAATCGACGACCACGGCGGAACGCGACGTCAACATCCGATTCGCCAACTGAATGTGCGCCCGGCCTCGATGATTCGCGGTCAGGAAAGCCCGTGCAAATGCATTGCCGGGCTGTCTTGCTCTTCCGCCAGGGGGAGATCGAAGACCGGCTTCGGCTGAAGTCCCAGCAGTCCCGCCAGAAGTTTGCCGGGAAACATCCGAACCCGCCGGTTGTAATCGCGCACGGTCGCGTTGTAATCGCGGCGCGCCTGATTGAGCGACTCCTCGACGCTCCTCAGGTTCTGTTCGAGCGCTTGGAACTCCTCGGAGGCGCGCAGTTGCGGGTGCTCTTCCGCCATGGCCAACAGATGGCGCAGTGCTCCCGTCAATTGGTCCTCCGCCGCAACGCGCACTTCGTCGAAGGTCGTCCCTGCCGCCGCCGAACGCCACCTCGCAATGTGTTCGAATGCCCCTACCCTAGTCGGCGGCATAGTCCTTCACCGTTTCCAACAGGTTGGGAACCATGTCGTGACGCACCTTGAGGAGCGCCTCGATGTTCGACCATGCCGTTTCGGACCGGACCAGGAGGCGAATCAGGCGGTCGCAGATCAGAAGGGCCGCGATTCCTGCGATGAGACCCAGGGAGGCCAGGATTGCGATGACGGTCATTTCTTCTCTTCCAGCTTCTCTAAAGTTATGTTGCCGGATCGTCCGAGGTTTATACTTTCCGATCCTCTAAGGTTATTGTTGGTTGAGGAGGCGAAACGTGACAAAAAAACAGCACAGGAACAATTCTTTTCAAATAATTGTCACGGATGCCGCAGCCGCGCTACCTAAAGGAGGGTGAGCGCCTCAGCGCCACTCTCCGGCGGCCAGAAAGCCGGCCCAGTACAAAGGGTGTGTGCCGAGGTGGGCGGCGCGGCGATGAGCCAGGACAGACAACGTAGCTGTCCGCACGGCTTCGGAGGTCGCCGCGCCGCGCAGGAAGCGCGCCCGATACAGTTCCTGCATCCAAAGCCGCGTGCTATTGTCATCGACCTGCCACAGCGACATGATCACCGTACGGGCGCCGGCAAGCTGAAAGGCGCGCCGCAGTCCGAACACGCCCTCGCCGGCGCGAATTTCGCCCAACCCGGTGTCGCAGGCGGAAAGCACCACCCACTCCAGCCCGTCCAGCTTCAGAGAAGCGATTTCCTCCGCGGTGAGAATACCCTCGCCGGGCGGTGTTCTCTCGTTGGCGCCTGCCAGGGCCAGGCCGGACAGCAGCAGCGGATTCTCCGTCGCCCGGGAAGCCTCTGGCAAGGCCGCGCCGGCGGCGGGTCCGCAGCCCTCGAGAAAGAACCCGTGAGTCGCCAGGTGCAGCACGCGCTTGCCGGCGGCCTGTTCGAGAACCGAACTCTTTTGGGCGCTGGTTCCGACGAGCGAAGACTCCGCGCCGCCGGTCTGGAGCCAAATGGCCGAAACACTGGACGCCTCCCGCGCGGCGCCGGGCAAGGGATCGAAATGCAGATTGCGATACGCATCGCACGTCGAGGCGGCGCCGCGGAAGCCGCCGGCTGCGGAGGCTAGCGCCGGTCCGCGGTCGAACGCGGGGTTGGCTATCAGGAGCATGCCGTGCCCTGCGGACGATGGCGCGTCCGCCGCAATCTCCCGTTCCGCCAGCAGGTAGTGGATCAGCGGACCGCTCTCCACCAGGTAGCCGCGGCCCACGGGCAGAGCCGCGAAGCTGACCGTGTGGAGCGCTCCATCCGGCACCAGGAACAACTCCCCGGCTCCCTTCCAGTAAGGGGCCAGCGGATCCCAGATCCGCAATCGCAACCGCTCCGCCGCACGCCGGTACGAAGCCTCGGATTGCTTCGGGGCGCGTCCAGGGTCCTGCGCCTCCTGCGAGACGGTTCGCCGCAATTGGGCGACCAGTGCATCCACTTCCTCGGCGGCTCCCAGGTCGACCACCGCAGCCTGGCTCTGTCCGGGCCGCAACACCAGAGCGAGGTAGCTGGCGCGCGCGTTCGCGGCCGGATCCAGGGCGGGCGCATCCAACCGGAAAGCCGTGCGCTGATAGCGCACGAACGAAATCAGCGCCGCATCCTTCGGAAGAGCCGCGGCAACCTCGCTCAGCCCGGTTTGCCGGCTGGCCAGTTCCCGGCGGAACGGCAGGCTCTTTTCCGCCAGCAGGCGCTCGGCCTCGTACTTGTTTTCCCGCGCGCGGTCCAGAGCGGCCTGGTATTGCGAAGCGGTCATGGACTTTGGGACGCGCACCACCAGGCGGGCGAGTTCCTCGCGCGCCGCCGCCAATCCGGCCGCCATACGCGCCACTTCCGGGTCCCCGCTTTCCGCCGCCCGGCGCCGCGCCGCGAGTTCGTCGAACACCACGGCCCGCGAACGGATCAGGGCATCCAGCGCGAGCCCGCCGGGCGCTCCCGCCGCCGCCAGGCTCAGCAGTGTGTTCAGGCCCGACGACCTCTGTCCCGACGCTTTCGCACCCACATGCAGCAGAGCTTCCCGTTCCGGCATGGTGCGGATGGCGATCAGGTCGAATGCGCGCGAGATATCCTCCGATCGAGCGGCCAACTCGGTGGCTTGCGAGGTCTTTCCGCCGAGCGCCAGGTTGACCGCCCGCTGGTACAGATTGCCGGCAGCCTCCAGGCTGGCGGGGCCGAACAGGGCAAGCTGAATCTCGCCGGCCTTCTCGTAGTACGAAGCCGCCGCATCGTACTGCCCGGAACCGCTGAGCGCGTTGGCGAGGTTGCCGAGGGAAGCCGAAGTGCGCGGGTGCCGCTCGCCGTAAGTGGCGGTGGCGATCCGCACCACCCGGCGCAACAGTTCCGCCGCCTCGGCGGGCTTGCCGGTGTCGAGTAGCAGGACCGCAAGGTTATTCAGGCATCCGGCGGTCAGGATATGATCGGGGCCGACGGTTTTCTCATAGATGCGCAAGGCTTCCTGGTAGCGAGCCTTGGCGCCGGCGTAATCGCCCAGCTTGTCGAGAGTCCCCGCGAGGTTGTTGAGACAAATCGCCACCTCTCGGTCTTCGTGGCCCAGTGCCTTCTCATACAGAGGCAGAGCGCGCTCGTAGTCCGCTTTGGATCCCTGATAGTCGAAGGTGTCCTTCAGCACGCTGGCCATGTCGTTCCAGGCCTGTGCCAGTTCCCGCAACGAAACCGCGCTGGCGGGAAGCGCTTCTTCCATCTCGATGGCCCGCTTGAGCAGAGCTCGCGCTTGCGCGTAATCTTGGTTGTGCCTGGCCAGGTCGCCCGCCCGCCGCACCGTCTGGGCCAGCTCGGGCGAACCCGAACCGAACACTTCCTCGCTGAGCGCTACCGCCCGGTTCGCCAGCGCCTGGTCCTGAGGATCGCGAATGCGGCCGGAGTAGAAGCTGATTTCGAGGAGAGCGTCGAGCACCGAAGCGACGTCTCTGGAATGCGTGCCCGAGCGCGCCTCGGCTTCCGCGAGCGCACGTCGAGCTAGTTGCTCGGCTTCCGCGTAGCGGCCGTCCAAAATCAGTTTGCGGACGGCCTCCTGGCTGGGGGCGCCCTCGCCGGGGCCCGTCTGGCCGCACGCCAATACCGCTGCGGCCAGGCACGCCGCGAGAATTCGGGTCACTGTGCCGGGGGCGTCTCCTTATTAAGGCTCTCCAGAAGACTCCTCTCTTCCGGCTGGCGGGATCCGTGCAAGGCTATGGCTTGGCGAAGTTCGGCAATCGCGCCGGAGATATCCTGTTTGCGCAACAGTGCCTTGGCCAGATAAAAGTGGGCTTCTTCCAGTTCGGGAGAATCCTGCAACGCGATGGTGGCCCTCAGTCGTTTGATGGCTTCGTCATCCCGGCCCTGCATCAGGTAGCAGATGCCCAGGAAAAACCCGGCCGCGCTGTTCCCGGGATCGCCCTCGAGCACCGCCAGCAAGCCCGGCGTGGCGCCGGCATAGTCGCCCCTGGCATAGTGCTGCATGGCCAGATCGAAACCGGTTTGGCCGGCTGCGCGCCACCGCGGCTGCGAGTAGCGGGGCGGCGAAACCATCGCTAATGCCGTCAGATCGAGGGTCGGCCGGGCCGGAAAGTGGGTGCCGCTCGAAGCCGCGGATTGCCCCGCTTCCCGTTCGGAAACCGGCCGCAACCGGAGCCATGTGACTCCCGCAGCCACTAGCAGGCTGGCCGCTATGGCCGAAATCGCAAGCCAGCGCCAGTGGCCGCTCGGACGGGGCGCCAACGCCGCCTGCATATCCTGCAACAGTTGCACCTGTTGGAAGCATCGCTGGCAGGCGACGAAGTGCGTTTCGAATTCGGCCTGTTCGATATCGTCGAGCTGGCCGGTGACGTACTTCTCCGCGATTTCCGTCTCTTCGATTTCTTCGCAGTCCATCGGCTTTCTCCGGATACTATGTATCGGCACCGGGGGTTTCGTTACATTCTTTTGACAATGTCGCTGACTTTCTTGAGAGCGCGCGATTTCCGCTGCCGCACCGTCTCCTGGCTGATTCCCATCGATCGGGCAATCACTGTCAGCTTCTGTCCTTCGGTCAGGATTCGCGTGAGGATCTCCCGATCGATCGCATCCAATTGAAGCAGAGCTTGTTGCACCAGGGCCTGGCGCTCGGCCGCCACCACTGCGTCTCCGTGGCCGGGCGCGGCAAGGTCGTCCTCCCCGATCGGCTGACTGAGCCTGGCGCGGGTACGCGCGCGCAGGTGGGTGTGGGCGATGTTCCGCGCCACCGATGCGACAAACGCCGGCAGTTTCCCGGCTTCGCGAAGTTCGCCTTGCCGCAGGGTTCTTAGAATGCCGAGGAGGGCGTCATGCAGGAGATCGCGGGAGGCTTCCCGGTCCTGAGTACGGGCGCACAGAACAGCGAAAATGCGCGGGCCGAAGAACTCGACCAACTCGGCTTCGGCTTCCCGATCTCCAGCGAGGATCCTCTCCGCCAGACCGGTGGGTTCTTCTCCAATACCATCCTGCATGGGGAGAAGCCACAGCTTAACACACGGCTGGCCATCGTTCGCTGCTGAGAATTGTCCAATACAAGATGATCCTGAAACAGGACTTGATTCCAATACAAGATGATCGTGAAAATGTGAAGAGGCGGGGCGTTCGGCGGCCGGATGCAAATGCGCATGCAGAACGCAGAATCGCT
>JBAVIH010000277.1:0-12572 GCA_049686695.1 Bryobacteraceae bacterium
CCTCGACACGGTCCACCACGCTCAGATCGAGGGTTTCCGGGATGAATCCGGCGCCGAGGCCCTGGATCTTGTGCGGCCCCGGTTTCATCGGCAGCCCCGCCAGCTTCTGCGAGATCACCGGGCTGGCGGCCGGTTCGACGGCCACGGCGATTATCTTTTTGCCCTTTTCCCATTTGACGTAGCGGGCCACGCCGGTGATGGTCCCTCCGGTGCCGACGCCCGCCACCAGCGCGTCGATGGTGCCGTCGGTATCGTCCCAAATCTCCGGGCCGGTGGTTTCGAAGTGGATCGCCGGATTGGCCGGGTTCCGGAACTGTTGCAGCAACACGTAGCGGTCGGGGTCGGAAGCGCGGATCTCCTCGGCCTTGGCAATCGCGCCCGCCATGCCCCCCGCGCCATCCGTCAGCACCAGTTTCGCTCCCAGCACGCGCAGCACCTTGCGCCTCTCCGCGGACATGGTGGATGGCATGGTCAGCGTGACCGGATAGCCGCGTGCCGCCCCCACATATGCCAGCGCGATGCCGGTGTTGCCGCTGGTCGGCTCGATCAGGTGCTTGCCCGGTTTCAGCACCCCGCGCTTTTCCGCGTCCCACACCATAGCCGCGCCGATCCGGCATTTCACGGAGTAAGCCGGATTGCGCCCTTCGATCTTGGCCAGCACGGTTGCCCGCGCTCCGTCCGTGACGCGGTTCAATCGCACCAGCGGCGTCCGCCCGATACTTAGCGAATTGTCGTCGTAAACCCGCACTCAGATCTCCCAGTTCAATACGCCCTTGCTTTGCCTGTCGGCCCAATCGCGCAGCAACTCCCCGATGCTGGTGTGGTCGATGATGGCCGCCACCGCCGTGTCCACCCGGTCCCACATGTCGGTGAAGGGCGTCTCCACTTTCGTTCGGCCTCGCCCCTTGCCCTCAGGCGGGCCATCCACCGAGCGAATCACCTCGCCCACCATGATCGAATCCGCCGCCCGCGCCAGCAGGTACCCGCCCTCCGCCCCGCGCCGCGACTCGACGAACCCAGCCTGTTTCAGACCCACCAGGATCAGCTCCAGAAACTTCTGCGGAATTCTTCTCCGCCGCGCAATGTCCGCGATCTTCACCGGTTCGCCGGGTTTCTGCGAGGCGAGATCCAGAATCGCTCGCAGCGCGTAATCAGCTTTGACCGAAGTCGTCATACGAACGGGGCAATCTCCTCGATCCCAACAGAGATTCTAGGTCAAAGCGCAGCCACCGCGCAATTGCCGCGGCGCGCGACGGTCACGAGACGTCGATAAGAATAGCCGAGACGAATCGCGGTTCGGCAGGCTGGACAGCCCGCGCCACGTTGGCGCCGCCGCTAGGCCAGGTTGAGAATCTGTTTTATGGTGCCGCTCTGATCCTGGATCTTCTTCTGCAACATCAGCAGCGCGTAAATCAACTGCTCCGGACGAGGCGGGCATCCGGGCACGAAAACGTCGATCGGGATCACCTGGTTGACGGGGATGAGAGCGTAGTTGTGGAAGACGCCCGTCGAAGTGGCGCATGCGCCCATCGAAATGGCCCATTTCGGCTCCGGCATTTGTTGATACAAATGGCGGATCACCGGGGCCATTTTGTTGGAGACCCGGCCGGCAATGATGATCAGGTCGGATTGCCGCGGCGATCCACGAAACACTTCCGCGCCAAAGCGGGCGATGTCGAAGCGCGAGGCGCTCATCGACATCATCTCAATGGCGCAGCACGCCAGGCCGAACGACATGGGCCAGATGGAATTCTTGCGCGCCCAGTTCACCGCCTTGTCGAGCGAAGTGAGCAGGATTCCCTCGGAGGCCGCGGCGGCGCTGTTCGAGAAGGTGTAGTCGTCGAGACGCGCGAACAGGTCCGCGGGGCCGCTGGCCAAGGGCTTTTCCATGCCTCCATTTTCGCATGGAGACCGGCGTTCCTGTAGAATCGAAGAGTACCCTCCAGATGGCGTCTGAAACCTTCGAGCAACTGCTGGACCGCGCCGCATCCCTGTATGGTGTCGAACCGTACTTTTGGGATATTTGGGGCAACAAGCACGAAATCACGCTGGAAGCCAAGCAGGCCCTTCTCCGCGCGCGGGGCGTGGCCGCCGGAAACGCGGCCGAACTCGAGCAATCGCTGGCCCGCCGCGCCCACGCCGAATGGGAACGCCTGGTGCCCCCCGCCGTGGTGGTCACCGTCGCCGCCGAAACGGAACTGCCGCTCCATGTTCCGGCCGATTGCGCGCACCCGGTGGCGCACGCAGTCATCCATCGGGAAGACGGCACCGAATCGGCGTTCGAGATCCAATTGGCGGACCTCCCCGTATCCGCTTCCATCGAGATCGACGGACGGACCTGGGTCCGCAAGGTGGCGTGCCTGCCGGTGGCGCTGCCTCTGGGTTACCACCGCGTCCAGGTGACCGTCGGCGAGGCCGCCGCCGAGACCCGCTACATCGTGACCCCCGAGCGCGCCTGGAACGATCACCTGCCCGCGCGCGGCCGGCGCGCCGCCGGAGTCGCCGTCAGCCTGTACGGCGTCCGCTCCGAACGCAACTGGGGATGCGGCGATTTCCGCGACCTGCTGGGCGTCATCGATTGGGTGGCGGACGATCTGGAAGCCAGTTTCGTCAGCCTCAATCCGCTGCATGCCATTCATAATCGGCGCCCCTTCAACACCAGCCCCTACCTGCCGAACTGTATCTTCTATCAGAATTTCATTTACCTGGATGTCGAAGGGATGGAGGATTTCTCCCGCTCCGCCCGCGCCGTGCGTTTGCGCGCCTCCGCTCCGGTGGATGCCGAAATCCGCCGGCTTCGCGAAGCCCCGTTGGTCGAATACGAAGGAGTGGCCGCGCTCAAGCTGCGATTTCTCAAGCTGCTGTTCGTGCAGTTCTTGCGCGAATGGCGCACCGGGTCGCCGCGCGCCGCGGCGTTCGACGAATTTCGCCGGCGGGAAGGCGATCTGCTCGAGAAATTCGCCCTCTATTGCGCCCTCGACGAGTGGCTGCACCGCCGCGATCCCAAGCTGTGGATCTGGCCCGATTGGCCGGCCGAATATCGGGACCCCGATTCGGCCGCCACGCGCGCGTTCCGCCAAAAACACTGGCGCTCGATGATGTTTTACCAGTACCTGCAATGGCAGACCGGCCTGCAATTGCAGCGCGCGCAGCGGAGAGCGCGCAGCCACAAGATGTCGATCGGCCTCTACCACGATCTGGCGTTGGCCACCGACCGCTTCGGCTCCGACCTGTGGGCCCACCGCCGCTTCTTCGTGGCCGGCTGCCGGGTCGGCTCGCCGCCCGACGATTTCGCCCTCGGCGGCCAGGATTGGGGCTTCCCGCCTCCCAACGCCGAAGTTCACCGCGCCGACGGCTACCGCCTTTTCGCCGAAACCATCCGCCGCAACGCCCGCTACGGCGGCGCCCTGCGCATGGATCACGTGATGCGGCTGTTCCGCCTGTATTGGATCCCCGACGGCTGCGACGCCGCCCACGGCGCATACGTCAAGGAAGTCTCACTCGATTTCCTGCGCGTTCTGGCGCTCGAAAGCGTGCGCAACCGGGTGCTCATCGTCGGCGAGGATCTGGGCACCGTGGAACCGGCCATCCGCGAAACGCTGGAGCAGTTCGGCGTCCTCAGCTATCGCCTGTTCTACTTCGAAAAGGGCCCGCGCGGCGAGTTCCGCCGCTACCGGGAATACCCGAAGCAGGCGCTGGTTTCCTCTACCACCCACGATCTGCCCACGCTGGCCGGCATGTGGACGGGAGCCGATCTCCACGCCCGCCGCGCCGCCGGCATGCTGGACCGGGCCGCATTCGAAGCCCAATCCCGCGCCCGCCTCGAAGAGAAGCAGAAGATGCTCGACATGCTCTTCGAGCTCGACCTGATGCCGCTCGGCTTGCCCCGCCGCGCGCAGGATTACCCGGAACTCTCCGGCGACTTGCATAACGCCATTGTCGGTTTCCTGGCGCTGACGCCCTCCCAGCTTCTGGCCATCAACCAGGAGGATCTCACCAAGGAGACCGAGCAGCAGAACCTGCCGGGCACAACCTGGCAGTACCCCAACTGGAGCCGCAAGATGCGGTTCTCCATCGAGCAACTGCGCGAAGCTTCCGAAGCCCGCGGCTACACCGCGATGTTCCGCAATTGGATCGTCAGATCCGGCCGCAAGAACGACCCGCCGGAATAGCGGGGCCGGGTGCATGGACCGTTTCCGCAATGGCTGGCATGGCCCGAAAGAGTCTGGCGCGGAGAATAACCATCGGCCATACTGAAGGTGAGAAGACCACAGCCATGGTCTGCGCCAAACGCTAGGTGCCCGGACTAACCGCGTGCACGCGATCCGGCTACTACGCCCAGCCAGAGCCGGCGCGCCAGCGCGTCGATTCCCGTCTCGATGTCAGGCCGGCCGCTTCGGCGGTACTCTAAAGAGAGGCGATGCGCACCATTTCGAAACGGACCCAGTATGGCCTGAAGGCGATGCAGATCCTTGCCCGGCGGTACCGGGAGGGACCGGTGATGATCGGGTCTATCGCACGGGAAGAGTCGATCCCGCTGAAATTCCTGGAAGCGATTCTGCTGGATCTCAAGAGCCACGGGCTGCTCGAGAGCAAGTTGGGACGCAAGGGAGGCTACCGCTTGAGCCGGCCGCCATCGGCGGTGACGGTGGGGTCGATCATTCGCATGATGGAAGGGCCGCTGGCGCCCATCCCGTGCGCGAGCGAGACCGCCTACCGGCCGTGCGCCGAGTGCAAGGACATCGAAGGCTGCGGGACGCGCATCATCATGCGGGAGGTGCGCGATGCCATTTCGGACGTGCTGGACCGCACGACGCTGGCCGATCTGCTGCGCAAGGTGGAAAGCAACCGTCCGGCGCGGGAAGCCGCGGACAGCGCGCATTACGAGATCTGACGCACAAGCGCGCCGTGGAACTACTGGACGGCGATGGTCGCGGTGACAGGGCTGGCCGCCGTGCCAACGGTTACGACGAGCGAGACTGCGTTTCCAGGCGCCACGCTTGTGGGCACCGTGGCATTCACCTGGAGCGCCCCCTCCACCAGGCCGGGCGCGTTTCCGGCATAGGAAACCGTGGCTGCCTGGCCGCCGATCTCCACCGTGACCGGCAGCGGCGGCTGGCCCGTCGAAGCGGCCAAGGCGACCAATCCATCTACGTTGGAGGGCGACGTGGCGCCCTGGCCGGTAGCGAAGATCATGATGGCGTTTCCGCGCACCGCCGGATGCGTGGCGGAATTCACCGAGTAGTCCTGGTTCAATACCGCGGCCGGCCCTGCGCCGGAGCCGTTCAAACTGAAGATGCCCGGTTGCGCCGCGAGCACCGGCACGCTGACGGCCGGCGAAGACGCGCCCAGGTACTCGACCCGCACGCTGGCCTCACCGGAGATCGCATAGGGCGCCACTACGTTGAGCTGACCCGCGCTCGCATACAGGATGGGCGCGGCAATGTCGTCGAACCACACTCGAACGCCGTCGAGCGAATTGGGCACGATGCCCGCGCTGACCTGATTGCTCGAGCCCGACGCCGGTCCCAGGTTCTGCCCAAAGATGGTGAGCAACTCTCCGGGCGCCGCCCCACCGCCCGAATAAGTGGCAGCGTTGACGATACCGCCCGCCGCGATCTGCGGCTGGGCCTGGGCCAGGCGCACGAACGCAGCGCCGTAACCGGGAAAAGAAATCGAGATGGTTCCTTCGGGCGCGATCGGTTGCGTGGAGGGGCCCGCGGAAGGATCGGTACTGGCGTCGATCTCGGTGACGGTGGCCAGCGAGAACGAGCCCAACGCGGAGACATCCAGGGTGACGGTGGCGGGCACGCCCGGGCCGTTATTGTCGGTTTTCGGGTTGAGGACGGCGTGGTTGGCCAACAGGATCGCCACCGAGCCGTCATCGTTGCGCACGGCGAGCGCTTCGAGCGCGCCCGGGTCGGAGTTCGTCACTTGCAGAATGGTCGCGCCGGGCGGCGACGGAAACAGGTGCGCCAATTCGTAATCGGTCCAGTAGCTGAGGTAGGTGTTGCCGGACGCGTAGTTGACCTCGCCGAACTCCGCATCGGCGTCGAAATCCCAATGGTAGAGGGACTGATTGCCGCCCTGCGCCAGTTGCGAGAACAAATAGGGGCGCCAGGCCGCGAAGAAGGCGTCGGTGGCGCGCAGGTCGGTGACGTAAGGCGTCCCGTTGCAGGCGCTGATGCCGTTCACACCGTAATCGGCGTTGACATTGTTCTCGGTGACCCAAACCGGCACGTTACGGAGCGCGGGGTTGGTTTGCAACTCGCTCTGCACGTATTTCAGGTCGGCTAAGAACCCCGGGATGGTTCCCATCACCTTTTGGTCGGTGTCCTTCTGGTTGCAGGTGGAGTAGTAGTGCAGTGCGACCGCATCCACCTGCGCCGTCACTCCCTGGACAAAAGTCGGAACGTACTCCTGCGACTGGGTACCCCAGTCGGACTCCTCGATGGCCACGAACTTGATGGTGGGATCGGCCGCGTGCATGGCCGGTACCACCGTGTTGTAGAGGGTAAGGTACTGGGATGCGGTGAGGCCGTTGATATTCGGCTCGTTGAAAATGCCCCACCAGGTGATGTGGTAGGGGCTCGGCGACTGGTAGTGCATGCCGGCGGGTCCCAATGCGGTCTGGAAGCCGCCGGTGTTGTAATAGCGCACCACGTCGGCGCAGTAGTTGGCGAAGGCCTGAAAGTTCGCCTGCAGCAGATGCCCGTTCGAATCGTTCATGTACGCGGGCGCCGTGGCGAGTTGCAGTTCCGGACTGTGATCGCCCGAGTTCAGCACGGGAAGAAGTATGTCATTGAGCGTGTTGAAGTTCCACTGGTACGGCGAAAGCACGAAAACGCCGCTCGACTGACTCAAGGGGACGGCCTGCTGGATCGGCTGCAAGCGTATGTGCTGGGGCGCGAGCTGCCAGAGCAAGCCGTCGGCACCGGGGATGTTGGTGAAGAAGGCATCGGCTCCCGCGGGCTGAAACGCGGTGGAGAGAAAAGACTGAAGCCGGCCAGGCGGCAGCCCGGCGTTGAGATTGGTCTGGTTCAGAACCTGAACGCTGATAGGCGTTTGCGCCGCGAGCGAAAGCGCAACCGCCAGGCCCGCGCATACCGTTTTGTTTCCCATGGGTTGTTCACCACCGAAGATGGTAAATCAGCGCGCAGCGCGATGGGTCATGCTTAGCCTGCCGCATTGCGCTACCGGCAGTAATGCCTCCTATCCCGTACTGGAATAGGCGTGGCAGTGCCCGCCGAACGGCCTCGGAGGGTGAGAGTCTTTCCCGCGTCAACCCACTACCATAATCGGCAACCGAGCATGTTGGGGTCACGGTTTTCCCCGTACCAGTGGCTGCGCGCCGGCGTGGTGGCTGGTGTGGCGCTTTGCGGCAACCTGTGGGCGCAAGCGCCCGAGTACACGGCCGCCGGCATCGTGAACGCCTCCGACTACTCGCCGGGGCCATTCGCCCCGAGCTCCGCGCTCTCGCTGTTCGGCACGAACCTGGCCTGGGCGACCGCGGCCGTGACCCCCGAAACCCTGGCGGCCGGCAGCCTGCCAACTCAACTGGCGTCGACCATCGTTTTCGTGGACAGCCAGGCGGTGCCGTTGCTCTACGTGTCTCCCACGCAGATCAATTTTCTGGTGCCCTCCGAGCAAATCCCGGGCGACGTCACGGTGACAGTGGTGCGGCAGGGCACATGCGGTCCGACGGTGACCATCACCCTAATCGACGCCGCTCCCGCGCTGTTCGTGATGAACGGCGGCTACGCCCTCGCGCAGGATTGGAATGCCAATTACAAGCTGATGACGCCGGACGCTCCAGCGCAGGCGGGCGACACAGCCGTGCTGTATGCCACGGGTCTGGGCCATACGAATCCCCCGTGGCCCTCCGGAGAGGTGCCGCAATCCGCCTCTTACATCGCATCCTGGGCCAGCCTGCAATTGCTGCTGAACGGCGTCGCCATCGATCCCCACCTGGTACTCTACGCCGGCCTGACCCCGGGGTATGGCGGCCTGTACCAGATCAACTTCACTATCCCCGCAAATGCCGGCGCGAACCCGGAAGTCCGCGTCCAAATTGGAACCGGGATCAGCATCCCATCCATCAAGCTGGAGGTGGAATAAGCAAAGCCGCGAGATGGAAGCGGCGTCTTCCAGCCCGGAGTTAGAATGGTTCGTGCGACAGCGCATCCTTACCGCGTATTTCATCGCCGGGCTTCCCCTGTTGTTTGCGCAGGCGCCCGAGCCGCCCACATCCTGGATCGATCCTTCCACCGGACACCGCGTGGTGCGCCTTACCCGCGAGCCCGGCAGCGCCAGCCTCTATTTCAACCAGAACGGCTACACCGCCGATCAAAAGAAGCTGGTGTACTCGACGCCGGGAGGCATCTCGGTTCTCGACCTGGCCACCCAGGAAGCCCGCCAGATTGTGGAAGGCCGCACGCGCCTGATCGAGGCCGGACGCAAGACCCAGCGGATCTACTATTCCCGCGATGGCGCGGTCTTCTCGACCGACGCCGACACCGGAGAAACCCGCCGCATTGGCGCTCTGCCGCCCCATGCCGGGGTGTCTACAGTGAACGCCGACGAGACCCTGCTTGCGGGCGCATACGTGGAAGGCGATGCGCAGGGCCCGCAACAGGGCGTGCGGCCCACGCCCGAGCAGCAGTTGCATCCTCTCGATCAGCCGGCCGATAAGGCGGAGATGATGGAGCGGCGCTGGGCGGCGCGGCTCCCCATGGTCATCTTCACGCTCGACGCTCGCAGCGGAGAGATCAAGATCATCCATCGAAGCAATGACTGGCTCGGCCACTTGCTGTTCTCACCCACCGATCCCACGCTCCTCATGTTCTGCCATGAGGGGCCATGGCACAAGGTCGACCGCATCTGGACTATCCGCGGCGACGGCTCCGGTCTCAAGCAGATCCACGCGCGCACCATGGCGATGGAGATTTTCGGACACGAGTTCTGGGGCGCCGACGGCAAGACCGTCTATTACGATCTGCAAACGCCGCGCGGCGAGGATTTCTGGCTGGCCGCCTACAACGTCGACAGCGGCGCGCGCACCTGGTATCACCTCCAGCGCAACGAGTGGTCCATCCATTTCAACGTGTCGCGCGACGGCGCCCTGTTCTGCGGCGATGGAGGCGATCCCGGACAAGTCGCCAAGGCGCCCGATGGCGAGTGGATCTACCTGTTCCGTCCGGAGATCGTCAAGAATATCGGCCTGGATGACAGGGGTTTCGTCCAGCCGGGCGTTCTCCACGCCGAGCGCCTGGTGAACATGTCGAAACACGCCTACCGACTGGAGCCGAATGTGAGCTTCACGCCGGACCGCAAGTGGGTGGTGTTCCGCTCCAATATGTTCGGGCCGGTCTACGTCTTCGCGGTCGAAGTGGAGAAGGCGCAGTAGGCAGCGGTAGCGCCGGTGTTCTTTCTTACTGCGCCAGCCACAACAGCGGCGTGAGCCCGGCCAGCGCCAGGGCGGCCAGCAGGCTCAGGCTCAGCACGCCGGTCTTGCGGTCGCTCAGCGAGAAAGAGTAAATTCCCTTGACCAGGTTGTTGCTCGAGGCGGCAATCAGAATCCCCACCGCCGCCACGCCCAGCGATGCGCTGCTGCCGGCAGCCTGCGTCATTCCCATGATGAACGGGTCCACGTCCGTCACGCCCATCAGGGCCGCCAGCGAGTACACGCCCGCCTTGCCCAGGTAAGTCACCACCAGGTGGGTGGCCACCAGCATGGCGACGAAGAGCGCCGCGAAGCCCAGCGCGGCGCGCAGTTCCAAGGGGTTCTTCGGCTCGAATTCACGCTTGACGTCTCCCGCCGTGGCGTCGGGAACCCGGCTCCATAGCCACCCGCCCGCGATGCTGACCCCGGCCAGGACCAGAAACGGCACGCCCAGAATCGTAATCAGGTTTCGGTTGAAGATGGTCACCAGGCCGGCCAGCCGCAGATACATCATGCCGGAGGCGACCAGCGTGACCCCGGAAAACAGGTGCGGCCGATTCTCGCGCTTGGCGCGCTTGGCCAGCACCACCGTAGTCACCGTGGAAGAATAGGCGCCTCCCAGCAGCGCCGACAGGATCACGCCGCCCTGTCCCTTGGTGACCTTCTGGATCACGTAACTGCCGTAGGAGACGGTGCTCACCGCCACCACCACCAGCCAGGCCTTGGCCGGATTGATGGCGAAGGTTCCAAACTCCCGGTTCGGAAGCACCGGCAAGATCACCGCCGTGAGCAGCAGGAACTTGGTGAAGGTGAGGATCTCATCGGGAGCGATGCGCTGGGTAAGACCCTCCAGCCCGCCCTTCAGCTCCAGCAACAGCATGCTGGCGACGGTAATAGTGGTAGCGATCCAGAACTGGTCGCGATACACCAGCGCGGCCGCCACGTAAGTGGTCAGCGCCGACATCTCGGTGGTCACGCCGGCCATTCCGGATTGCAGTTTGTTGCGGTAGCTCAGCATCAGAAAGCCCGCCACCACCGCGAAGCCCAGGGTCACCGGCAGGATCTCTCCTCCCGACAGGAGGGAGATGCCATAAGCGATCAGGCCGATGAGCGGGTAGGTGCGCACGCCGCCGAAGGAGAACTGTCCGGTGCTGGCGCCGGTGTGCCGTTCCTCACGCTCCAATCCGGTCAGGAAGGCGAGAAACAGGACCAGCAGAATCTTGACGCCTTCCGGCGGCAACAGCTTATAGAGATCGGTAAGCATGAATCAGTACAAGCATATCCGATTTCGGAGGAGCGGGTGGAGCGTTGCCATCGCCTCAATCCTACCGTCTATTCTTCCTCGCTGTCGTCCTGGGATTTGCACGAAAATGGCGCGCCAGCGTCGGCCTGATCGGCTGCGCACCCGAGAAAGTGCCGCAGATCAGTCAGGATGTCCCCCTTTGCCCCGAGGTTTTCCACCCTTTTGCGTCGGTGCTACGACTGCGGTAAGGTGGGCTCAGCATGTTCTCATGTCGGTGGAGGATCATCCTGATCGTTGCGCTACTCGCGGTCGCGAGCGCAAGTGCCGAGAGAGTCCGGGACCCCACCAAGAGAGCTGGAGCGGGTCCTTTATTTCAAATTAGGCGAAGTGGCAAATGGGGCTTCATGGATCGCACGGGCCGCGTCGTGATCGCTCCGGCCTTCTTGGACGAGCGCGACTTTTTCCATGGTCTGGCGGCCGTGCAGTTGCCAACGGGTCAATGGGGGTTTATTAGCGAAACGGGTAGATTTGCCATCGCCGCCCGTTTTGACGAAGTCCGGGACTTCACTGGGGACCTTGCCCCCGTGAGGACTGGACGGAAGTGGGGGTACATTGACACATCGGGGCGAATGGTGATCGACCCTCGCTTCCAATCCGCCGGCGAGTTTCACGAAGGACTGGCGAGAGTCCACCTTTGGAACAAGGTGGTCTGCTTGGGGGGAGAATTGACCAACGACGACGCGCCCTTGTATGCATTTCATCTGCTTGAAGACGACAAGTCCGACCTTCCAAGCTGCTTTCCTCAAGGCGGGAAGTTTGGGTATATCGACAAAACCGGCAAGGTTGTCATTACGCCGCAATTCTTCATCGCGCAAGACTTCGCCGAGGGCTTGGCGGCGGTTCGGGTGGAGGAAAGTGCGGACAGCAAGTACGGATACATCGACCGAACAGGGCAAATGGTAATCGCTCCCCACTTCCACCAGGCGGGACCGTTCTCGGAAGGATTGGCGGCCGTCGAGACCAGTGCACGAATTGTCGGCAATCAGGTCGTGGATATTGCCTGGGGTTTCATAGATAAGGCGGGAGCGCTCAAGATCCCGGACAGCTACGACTTCGCCGGCAACTTTTCGGAGGGGCTGGCGCGAGTGGAGGTCAAATTGGGCGTGAGCATAGGCTACGTCGATCACGACGGGAAAATGGCCATACCCGCAAAGTTATCGTACGCTTCGGATTTCTCGGATGGCCTCGCCGCCGTCTGCTCCGACGAATGTGTCTACATTGATCGATCAGGAGCTGCGGTCGTAGAGGACTCCCGCGCCTATTGGCCATTTTCCGACGGACTCGCGGTTGTCGGCTTTTATGACTCGCGGGTCTACATTGATAAGAAGAAGCGGGTGATCGCTTCTTACGAAAGCGACAGATAGGCAGAACTTCGCGTTGGGCGCCCCTACGCCCACTCCTCCCACTTAATTCCGCCCATGTCGCCGGTGCGGATGAACTGGCGGTGCATGGCGAAGGCGCGGCTCCGCGACTGCGGGGTGTGGCCCTCTTTAACGATTTCGATGTATTCGAGCAGTTGCGGGCGGAAGCGCGGGTGGGCGCACTTTTCGATGATGATGCGTCTTTGACCGGATCGGTAGGGGAAGGGACGGCGCGTCAGAGCTGGAGTACGGCCAAGTTGGGAATCATCCGGAAGTGGCGCAGATTCCGGGTACCTACTCCGTAGCCGAAGTGAAGGGCCGTCGCGCCGATCAGCAGGTCCGCGAATGGGATGACGCAGAGGGTGTAAATTAAACTGTGTAAACGGCCATCGGATAGAGCAGACTAGGAGAACCGATGGCAACCGACCTGATCGACACGAAGCTGATCGACACCCTGCTGACGGGC
>JBAVIH010000278.1:0-7961 GCA_049686695.1 Bryobacteraceae bacterium
AGCGATTCTGCGTTCTGCATGCGCATTTGCATCCGGCCGCCGAACGCCCCGCCTCTTCACATTTTCACGATCATCTTGTATTGGAATCAAGTCCTGTTTCAGGATCATCTTGTATTGGACAATTCTAAGCAGCGCGTCTTGTACGCCAAGCTGGTAAAATGTCGGGGATGAAACCATTGGGAATCGTGAGTGTCTGTCTCTGCATAACAGCGACGCTGGTAGTAGCTGCGAATGGCGATCCAACGAAGGGGAAGAAGGTATTCGAAGCCTGCGCCGTGTGTCACAACGCGGACTCGACCGAACAGAAGATGGGACCCGGACTCAAGGGCCTGTTCAAGAGAGCGAAGCTGAAGAACGGCCAGAAGGTGACCGACGCCACCGTTCGCGCGCGCATCGATGAAGGTGGCGGCGGCATGCCGGGTTACAAGGACATGCTCACCGACGGCGAAAAGGACGACCTGATCGCCTACCTCAAGACACTGTAGCGGCGCGGGTTGTGCCTGAAATCTGCGCGCATTCGCTACAATGGCAACTGTGGGGATCAAAACCAAGAGCGAGACGACCGAAACAAAAGAGAAAGCGGTGACGGCGGGAGCGGCGGAGACGGCCGAACAGCCGCGCAGCCTGTGGGAACGTTACCGCGCGCTGACGCACGAACTCCACCGCGGCTTTATCGCGGAATGGACCGTCACCATCGTCCTGCTGCTGTTCGCCACCACCAGCCTGGTGCAGGCTTTCGTGATCCCCAGCGCCTCCATGGAGGGCTCACTGCTGATTGGCGACCACGTGCTGGTGGACAAGCTGACTTTTGCGCCGGCGGGCCCTGTTTCAAGCCGATTGTTGCCATATCGGGACGTGCGCCGCGGCGACATCATCGTTTTCCGCTACCCGATGGACATCCGGGAAGATTACGTGAAGCGGGCGATCGGAATTCCCGGCGATCATATCAAGCTGGTCAACAAGCAACTGATCCTCAACGGGCACGCCGTCAACGAGCCGTACGTACAGCACATTTTCCCAAACCTAGACGAGTACCGCGACAACTTTCCCGACGCGCCGCCGCCGCCGGGTGTGATGGAGCCGGCGCGGGCCATGCTCGCCGACAACGTGGAGAACGGCGAGCTGGTGGTGCCGCCCGGTTGCGTTTTCGCCATGGGCGACAACCGCGACGATTCGCTCGACAGCCGCTACTGGGGTTTTGTGCCGCGGGAAAACATCCGGGGGACGCCGCTGGTGATCTACTGGTCGTTTGAGGCGCCCACCGCCGATCTGGTCAACGGCAACATCGGCATCGACCACATCATGGACGTCCTGATCCACTTCTTCTCGAGGACGCGCTGGTCGCGCACGTTCAAGCTGATCCACGGCTATCCGCTGAAGTGAAGACGCCGCGGCACCTGAGACCTGCTACCATCGATTTCGCAATCAGGAGGAGCAACCGTGCGCTGGTACCACTATGTGGCATACTTCTTCGGGGGCGCGTTCCTCGCCAACGCCCTGCCCCATTTCGGCAACGGCATTTCGGGACATGCCTTCCAAAGCCCCTTTGCGTCACCGCCCGGGGAAGGCTTGTCCTCCTCGACGGTCAATGTCCTGTGGGGCCTCTTCAACTTCGCCGTCGGCTACCTGCTTGTCTGTCGTGTCGGCCGCTTCGATCTGCGCAAGACCCAGCACGTGCTCGTCCTCGGGGCGGGGATAGTGTTAATGTCGCTCATGCTTGCCCACGTCTTCGGACGGCTCCACGGAGGACTGTGAGCCGCATTCGCTACAATTAAAGACGTGGGGAGCAAAAACAAGAAGAAGCGGCAGCCGGCGATGGCGGACGCCATCCAGGCGCCGCGCGGGATCCGGGGCCGTTACCGAGCGTTGACGGGCGACGTCCGCCGCGGCTTCATCGCCGAGTGGACGGTGACCATCATCGTGATGCTGTTCCTGTTCACCAACGTGGTGCAGGGATACGCGATTCCCAGCGGGTCCATGGAGGGCACCCTGCTCACCGGCGACCACGTGTTTGTGGACAAGATGGTTTACGCCCCTTCGGACCCGGTCTCGAGCCGCCTGTTGCCGTACCGGGACGTGCGCCGCGGCGACATCATCGTCTTCCGCGATCCGGTGGATCTGAACAAGGACCTGGTGAAGCGCGCGATCGGAATCCCTGGCGATCGTATCCGGCTGGTCAACAAGCAGCTCATTCTCAATGGGCACGCCGCCAACGAGCCGTATGTGCAGCATATTTTCCCGTACATCGATCCATACCGCGACAACTTCCCCGACGCGCCGCCGGATCGGAGCGTGATGCCACCGGCCGTCGTCATGCTCACTGACAACGTGGTGAATGGCGAGTTGGTGGTGCCGTCCGGCTGTATTTTCGCCATGGGTGACAACCGCGACGATTCGCTCGACAGCCGCTACTGGGGTTTCGTGCCGCGGCAGAACATCGAGGGGACGCCGCTGGTGATCTACTGGTCGTTCGACGCGCCCACCGCCGATTTGATGAACGGCAACATCGGCGTCGACCACATGGTGGATGTGGTGACCCATTTCTTCACCAAGACCCGCTGGTCGCGCACGCTGCATCCGATCCACGGCTATCCGCTCCAGTAAAGCGAGCGTGGCGCGCATTCCTGCCGGTGGGTCTTCCGCCCCGTTCCGGGGCTCCGGATCCCGACCGCGATTCCATGCGGCTGGCACCGTGGGGTATTGTCTTTCGTCCTTCCGGGCTCGATGCGCGAAGGAATTCCGCGCGGCGCCTAATCGAACACCACGGTCTTATTGCCGTAGCACAGCACGCGGTGTTCCAGGTGCCAGCGCACGGCGCGGGACAGCACCATCTTTTCCAGGTCGCGGCCTTTTTCGACCAGGTCCGCTACCTCGTCGCGATGCGAAATCCGCACCACGTCCTGCTCGATGATAGGCCCATCGTCCAGTACTTCGGTGACGTAGTGGCCGGTGGCGCCGATCAGTTTGACGCCCCGAGCAAAGGCTGCGTGGTACGGTTTGGCGCCCATGAAGGCCGGCAGAAACGAATGGTGCACGTTGATGATGCGCTGCGGGTACTCGGCGACGAACCCGGGCGGCAGGATCTGCATGTATCGCGCCAGCACCACCACGTCGATTTCGGCGTCGCGCAGCAGGCGGAGATGCTCGGCCTCGGCGGCGGCTTTTTCCTCCGCGTTCACCGGCACGTGACGGAACTGGGCGCCATAGAACTGCGCCAGCGGGGCCGCCGCGGGATGGTTGCTGACGATCAACGGAATCACGCAATTCAGCTCGCCGGTCTGCTGGCGGTGCAGCAGGTCCACCAGACAATGCAGGTATTGGGAAACGAAAATCGCCACCCGCGGCCGCTCCGCCATCAGCGCCAGCCGCCAGCGCATTTGCAACTCGCCGGCGATGGGCGCGAATTCTTCGCGGAACCGATCCAGCGCGAATCCTTCCAGCGCCCATTCCACGCGCATGAAGAACAGCCCCGCTTCGTGATCCTGGTGCTGGTCGGCATGGGTGATATTGGCGCCGTGCCGGTAAAGCGCGCTGGCCACCGCCGCCACCAGCCCCTTGCGGTCGGGGCAATCGATAAGCAAAACCGCCGTATCTCGCATGTCCCGACCAGCTTAACGCCAATACGGTTGAACAGGAGCTCCCTCATTCGAAACGCGAGACCTGACGCCGTTGCGAAAAGCTACCGGATCCGGAGAGCGTTCACTTGCCCAGGTCTTGTCTGCCGGACCAAATCGCGGATCTCCGCGAACTGTGGCCGGTAGGCCGCGAGATGGTTGAACTGCGTGATTAGGACAACAATCCCCATCGGGTGCCTTCCGGTCTGGTTCTGAAACGGGAGATTCTGGTCCAAAGTCAACAGGACATCAAAGAGCGGGGCAGCTTCCTTTATCAACGCCCCATTCTTGAGCCCCCTCCAGCCCATCTCCGCGACGCTCTGCACCTCGTCGCCGGGAAAGGCCAAGCGAAGCCGCGGGTTCACGCACTCGTCAAGGAGGATGCGCATTCCTTCATCTGTTCACCGGCGAGTTCCAGAAAGCGCTGGGCCTGGCCCCGTTCCAGGGACGGCACGGTCTCCAGGAATTCGTCCAGCGAGAAACCCGCCGCTACGTGGTCAATCAGCATCTGCACCGGTATCCGGGTTCCTCGGAAGCAGGGCGCTCCCGAGAGTCGATCGGGATCGACCCAGACGACTTCATCCAATCGGCGAAGCAGTTCCGACCTCATACATCCACGTTACTGCAAAGTGGCGACACATTCCAAGCTGCAAGCGCCTGCCCCAATGTGTTCTACACCTCTCCCGGCACCACGAACGGCTTGCGGTAATCGCGCGTGAACAGTTGGTTGGCTTCGGGGTCGCCGGTCACCGAATAGGTGGCGGCGTCGAAGTGGAGCGTGCGGCCGACGCGATAGGAAACGTTGGCCAGGTGCACCAGGGTGGTTGAAATGGCGCCCTCCTCGACTTCGCAGTGCAGGGTTTCCCGCTTGCGCGTGCGAATCGCGTCCAGCCAGTTGGCGTAATGGTCGCCGCCCTCGCGGCGCGCCGGACCCGGCGCCTGCTCCCGCCCCAGCCAGCTCTTGTAGGAAGCGTAGCTATCCACCGCCAGGTAGCCCTTGGAGCCATAGAAAAGGTTGCCGATCCCGTTGTGGCCGCGGTCTTCGATGCCGGCTTCGCTGTTGGTCATCCAGTGCCGCACTTCGAATTCCATCATCCGCCGCTTGCCGTTAACGTCGAACTCGTAAGCGCAGTTGAGCACGTTGGGCGTTTCCTGATCGTCGTCGAACATGAATTTGCCGCCCACCGCGCTCACCGTCACCGGGTAGCGCACGCCCAAACCCCAGCGCGCGACATCGAGCTCGTGAATGCCCTGGTTGCCCAGGTCGCCGTCGCCGGTGTCCCAGAAGTAGTGCCAGTTGTAGTGAAAGCGGTTGCGGGTGAATTCGCGCTTGGGTGCGGGGCCGGTCCACAGGTCGTAATCGACTCCCTCGGGCACCGGAGAAACGGGCGTGCGGCCAATCGTGTCGCGCCATTTGAAGCACAGCCCGCGCGCCAGGTAGACGTCGCCGATCAACCCGTCGTTCATCTTTTGCATGGCTTCCTGGACCGCGACCGAAGAGCGGATCTGGCTGCCGTGCTGCACGATGCGGTTGTACCGGCGCGCCGCGGCCACAATCTGTTTGGCCTCGAACATATTGTGCGAGCACGGTTTTTCCACGTAGACGTCCTTGCCCGCCTGGCACGCCCACACCGCCATCAGCGTGTGCCAGTGGTTCGGTGCGGCGATGGTGATGGCGTCGATGGATTTGTCCTCGAGCAGCTTGCGAACGTCGCGGAAGTTCTGGGGCGCCTTCTGGTTGGCCGCGGCAATCTGTTTTTGCCCCCGGTCGAGGTGCGAATCGTCGGGGTCGCAGATGGCGACGATCTCCACGTTCGGCTCCCGGATGAGGCCCGCGATGTGGTCCCTGGCGCGGCCGCCGATGCCGACCACCGCGACCCGCACGGTGTCGCTGGCGGCGCCGAACACGCTCGAGCTGGCGCCGAGGGCGGCGGCGGAACTGATGAGGAAGTTTCTTCGATCCATGGATGCTCCTTGGTTCCCGAATTGGCGGGACAGACAGTTTGCCGAACGGGGCAACTACCGATCAAGCTATCACGTTGCGGCTCTCCCCGGAGATGAAGGCGGCCAGGTTGCGCACGGCTTCCTCCATCAGGCGGGCGCGGGCGGCGCGGGTGGCCCAGGCGATGTGCGGCGTCACCAGGCAGTTGCGCGCGGTGAGCAGCGGGCTATCCGCCGCCGGCGGTTCTTCCGGGAGGACGTCGAGCGCCGCTCCCGCGAGAAGCCCCGCATTCAGCGCATCGGCCAAATCGCGATCCACCACCAGCGGCCCGCGCGAGGTGTTGATGAGGAACGCCGACGGCTTCATGCGCTGGAGCGAGCGCGCGTCGATCATGCCCCGCGTTTCGGCGGCCAGCGGCGCGTGCAGGCTCACCACGTCGGCCTCCGCCAGCAGCTCGTCTATCTCCATCCAGCGGAAACCCGCGTAGGGCGGGGCATCGCTGCGATTGGTATCGGCTGCCACGACTCGCATCCCCATCGCGTCGGCGATTTTACCCACCGCGCGGCCGATGCGTCCGAAGCCCACGATGCCCATCGTCAGGCCGGCCAGTTCGACCAGCGGCGCTTTGGTGAAGCACCAGTCCGCCGAGCGCGTCCACTCGCCGGCCCGCACCGCATCGGCATGCAGCTTCACATTGTGGCACAGCTCGAGCAACAGGGCGAAGACGAACTGCGCCACCGAGCGAGTGCCGTAAGTGGGGATGTTGGTCACCACGATTCCCTGCCGCCGCGCCGCCGCAACGTCCACGACGTTGTACCCGGTGGCCAGCACTCCGATGTAGCGCAGGTCCGGCAGTTGAAGCAGCGCTTCCGCCGGCAGTGGCGTCTTATTTGTGAATGCGACCTGGGCGCCCGCCGCGCGCGCGACCGCTTGGCCGGCCGGCGTCCGGTCGAACACCGCCGTCTCCCCGAACGCCCGCACTGCGTCCCAGCTCAGATCGCCCGGGTTCAAACAATAGCCATCCAGAACCACGATTTTCATTGGCGCCCTCCCACCGCGGCGACTCCGATATCTTGCTACCAACCGCTCGCTGACGGCAAGCGGTTCCGATGCCCGTTCCGAGCCGGGCCCAGAGGGCGCCCCGTCAGGAAGCGGTTGCCGGCGCTTGAACCGGCGTTTCCTTGGGCAGCGCGGCTTCTTCGGCGGGCAGGGTGAAAAAGAAAGTCGAGCCTTCCTGCACGCGGCTCTCGACACGCACGGTGCCGTTGTGCGCTGCCACCAGGTGTTTCACGATGGAGAGCCCCAGCCCGGTGCCGCCGAGTTCCCGCGAGCGGGCCTTGTCCACGCGGTAGAACCGTTCGAACAGGCGCGGCAGATCCTCGGCCGGAATGCCGGCCCCGCTGTCGCGCACGAAGACCTCGACGAAGCTGCCGGCGGGGCGCGCGCCGGCCACGATGGATCCGCCGGCCGGCGTGTACTTGATGGCGTTATCGAGCAGGTTGCTCAGAATCTGCGAAACCGCTTCGCCGTCGCACCAGACCTCGCGCGTGGCGGGGTCCGGTTCGGTCTCGAGACGAATCGAACTCTTGGCGGCGATGGGGCGCACCAGATCCATCGCCTCTTCGAGCAGGCCGGCGATCGAGTGCGGCTCGAATTCCAGCTTCTGCCGCTTCTGTTCGACGCGGGAAAGCGTGAGCAGATCCTCGGTGAGCCGCGCCAGGCGTTCGGCGTTGTGGCGGATGATGGCGAGAAAGCGCATGTTGTATTGCGGGTCGCCGAGCGCGCCGTCGAGCAGGGTTTCCGTGTAGCCCTGGATCGAGGCCAGCGGCGTGCGCAGCTCATGCGAGACGTTGATGACGAAGTCCTTGCGGATGCGCTCCAGGCGCTCGAGTTCGCTATGCTCGAGCTGCAACTGCTCCACCGTCCGCTGCAGGTTGGCGGCGGTGTCGTTGAGCGTGCGCGCCAGTTGGCCGAACTCGTTGCCGCCCGTGACGGGCAGGCGCGCGCGGAAGTTGCCGCCCGCCAATTCGCCGGCGTGCGCCATGATGGTGGCGAAATGGCGCGAGATCCAGCGCGCCAGCAGGGCCGCCACCAGAATGGCCGGCAGAAACGCGACGGCGGTGCTGATCAGAATCTTGGCGCGGATCTGCGCCACCTGGGTCTCCACCTGGGCATAGGGAACCGCCAGCCGCACCGCGCCGCCGCGGCACGGCGAGGCTACGTACAGGAAAGGAATCCCCAGCGTCCCGCTGCGCCGGACGCTCCAGCCGGGCTGGCCCGCCAGCGCCTTCTTGAGCTCCGGCCGCGTGGCGTGGTTCTCCATTTTGGCGGCGTCGGCGCCCGAATCCACGGTCACCCGGCCATCGCTCCGCACCAGCGTCAAACGCCCGCCGGCGGCGGCGGCC
>JBAVIH010000279.1:0-12439 GCA_049686695.1 Bryobacteraceae bacterium
ATCTTGTCGTCACCAAGCGAAGCTGGGGCGCATTCGCAACAACGGGTCTTGCAGGTCAACTCAAGGCCCGAGGCGTTACCCAGGTGGTTGTGACCGGAGTGGCGACATCCGGTGGCGTTGAGGCAACCGCCCGCCAGGCCTACGAGCAGGGGTTCCATGTGACTTTCGCACTCGATGCGATGACCGATATCCGCGAGGAGGCGCACGGGTACAGCATCAGAAACGTCTTCCCTCGTGTCGGTGAGACGGGGTCGACGAACGAAGTCATCTCGCTGCTCGAAGAATTGTTGGAAGAAAGGAACGCTGCATCATGAATTGGCTTTGCCTTGTGTCGTACTTCTTTGGGGGCATTTTTGCGGCAAACGCCATCCCTCACTTAGTCGCCGGCACGATGGGACACCCCTTTCAAAGTCCCTTTGCCAAACCGCCCGGCCAAGGGCTCTCCTCTGCGACGGTCAACGTTGTTTGGGGATTCTTCAACGCGGTGGTCGGGTATCTGCTCGTCGCGCACGTCGGCGCTTTCCATCCGCGGGCGACAACCCACATCCTTGCGTTCGGCCTGGGCGCGCTGCTCATCAGCGTCTTTTCGGCGCGTCACTTCGGCCGGTTCCATGGAGGCAACACGCCGCCGCGCACATGAAGAACCCAGTGGCCGGCACGTTTCGCTCCCTGCGAACCTTTAACTTCCGCTTGTGGACAGCCGGTTCGCTGGTTTCCAACGTCGGTACCTGGATGCAGCGCGTCGCACAGGACTGGCTTGTGCTGACGCAACTTACCCGTCACGATGCGTCAGCGCTGGGTATTGTGATGGGCCTCCAGTTCGCTCCGCAACTTCTGCTCCTGCCCTGGACGGGGTCGGCTGCGGACCGCCTCAACCAGCGTAAGCTCCTTATGTTGACCCAGGCAACAATGGGCGTTCTCGCACTCATCCTGGGAGTTCTCACGATCGCGGGAGTCATCCGGCTCTGGCACGTGTATGTGTTCGCGTTTCTCTCCGGCTCAGCCGCCGCGCTGGATGCTCCGGTGAGACAGACCTTCGTGGCGGAGATGGTCGGCGACGAGGACCTTCCCAATGCCGTCGCATTGAACTCAACCTCGTTCAATGCCGCCCATTTGATTGGTCCCGCCGTTGCCGGTTTGCTGATTGCAAAGGTTGGCATCGGCTGGGCTTTTCTTCTCAATGGGCTCTCGTTCGCGGCAGTGCTGCTCTCGATGTCGTTCTTCCGTCTCTCGGAACTGTGTGCAAGCGTCAGAGCGCATCGCACCACCGCTGGGTTTCTAGAAGGGTTTCGCTACGTGTGGAGAAGACCGGACCTCAGAGCGATCCTGGTCATGTTGTTTCTGATCGGCACCTTTGTACTGAACTTTCCGATTTTCATCTCTACGATGGCCGTGAATGTCTTCCACTCCGACGCACGTGCTTTCGGCCTGCTCTCCTCCATCATGGCCGTGGGCTCACTTTCGGGAGCGTTGTTTGCTGCTGGCCGAAAGAAACCAGGCTTAGCGTCTCTGTCGATGGGAGCCGGCGTCGTCGGGCTGGGCTGTACTCTAGCCGCACTCGCGCCGGGATACTGGTGGTTTGCGGCAGCTCTGGCGGTCTGCGGCGCGGCTGTCCTGACCTTGACCAACGGCACGAACAGCATCATGCAGCTCTCGACAGAACCATCCATGCGGGGCAGGGTGATGGCGCTCCGGGTCGGCGTTGCACTGGGGGGAACGACGATCGGCGCTCCGATCGTAGGTTGGGTTGCCAACCATTTCAGCCCGCGCTGGTCGCTCGCGGTGGGCGCCGGGGCGTGCTTCACCGCTGCCCTAGTTGCAGTCTACGTCCTGGCCCACCGAAAGGAGCCACTGCTTGCCCAGTAGTCCTGTGAAGCCGGCTTGGCGACGGTGATGGGCCGAATCCTGGCGGGCCGACGCTTCAATTCGCGGGGATTGGCCGAGTTCCCGCCCCCCAGCCCGTTCGCCCAACTGCGCGATACTGAACCTTGTGACCTTTGAGGCTGTTGCGGAAAACCTGCGGGAATCCTTCCGCGTCATCGCGGCCAGCCGGGCGGCCGGCGAGGTGCGCGAATTGCCCGGCGTCAGCATCGCCTCGGCCGGGGTCGAGTTTCAGATGTTCAACGCGGCGTTCCTCTCCGGCCCGGTCGAGACCGAAGCCGAACTCGCTCGGCGCATTCTCTTGCCCTCGCTGCAATTCAACACGCGCGGTCTGGAGTGGTCGTTCTGGGTGTGCGAGGACTGGCTGGCCCCCAAGGCGCATCGCCGCCTGCGGCAAGTGCTCGAGCGGTACGGTTTGCGCCGCACCGCCGAGATGCCGGGCATGGTCACCGAGCAGGTCCGCCCGCCCGCGCGGCGGCTGCCGGAGGTCGAAGTCCACCGCGTGCGCGACGCCCGCACCGCCGACGATTTCCGCGGCATCGGCTCGGTCTGCTTCCACGTCCCCATCGTCTGGTTCAACGAAGTGTTCGACCAGGATTCCGTATGGGACCGCTTCGCCGGATACGTCGGATACGTGGACGGTGTGCCGGTTTCGACCGCGGCCACGGTGGCCTGCGGCGGCACCATCGGCGTCTATAACGTGGCTACGGCGCCCGACCACCGGCGCCGTGGCTATGGCGAGGCGGTGATGCGCCACGCGCTCGAGGAGGCCGAACGCGAGCAACCCTCGCGGCCCGTGGTCCTGCAATCCACCGAAGCCGGCCTGCGCCTTTATGAACGCATGGGCTTCCGGACTGTCGCTCGTTTCAGCGTCTATGCCAGTTGAAGGCCGCCGGAGGCGATGAGCGCTTCGAGCGCCGCCAGGTCGCGGTAGAGCGGCCGGTCGGAGGTGAGCGGCGGGGATACCGCGCGGATGCGGTCCCGCACCCCCTCCAGCGCGTCGCTGGTTCGGAGCGGCGCCAGAAGATCCAGCGCCCGCGCCGCGCAGAGCGCTTCGATGGCCAGCACGTAGCGCGCGTCGCGGACCACCCGTTGCAGCTTCACCGCCGCCGTCATCCCCATCGAAACGAAATCTTCCTTGTTGCCGCTGGTGGTGATGGAACCGGTGGAGGCGGGGTTCGCCAGCACGCGGATTTCGGCCACCAGGCTGGCTGCGGTGACCTGCGCCATCATCAACCCGGATTCCAGGCCCGGTTGGCCGGCGAGGAACGCCGGCAGTCCTTCGTTGAGCGCCGGGTTCACCAGCCGGTCGATGCGGCGCTCCGAGATGCCCGCCAGCGCCGCCAGCGCAATGGCCAGAAAATCGAGCTGGAGCGCCAGCGGCTCGCCGTGGAAATTGCCGCCGGAGAGAATTTCCGAGTCGAACACCAGCGGATTGTCGGTGGCCGAGTTCACTTCGATGGCGAACACGCGCCGCGCCTCGGCCAGCGCGTCGAGCACCGCGCCGTGAACCTGCGGCACTGCGCGCAGCGAATAGGCGTCCTGCACGCGGCCGCAGCCGCGATGCGATTCACGAATCTGGCTGCCTTCGAAAAAGCGCACCAGGCGCGCCGCGCTGAGGAGTTGGCCGGCTTGCGGCCGCGCCTGGTGAATGCGCGGATCGAAAGCCCGCGGCGTGCCGCGCTGGGCGTCGAGCGTCAACGCCGCTACCACGTCGGCGGTGTTGGCCAGCGTCTCGGCGGCCTCCAACTCCAGGCAGCCGACCGCCAGCATGGCCTGCGTCCCGTTGATCAGGCTGATGCCTTCCTTGGGGTGCAGCTCGACGGGCTCGATGCCGGCGCGCCGCAGCGCTTCGCCGCCATCGTATATGACGCCCTCGAATTCGGCTTCACCTTCGCCGATCAATACCAGCGCCATGTGCGCCAGCGGCGCCAGGTCGCCCGATGCTCCCACGCTGCCTTGGGAAGGCACCACCGGCGTGACGCCGCGGCCCAGCATCTCGCACAGGCGCTCGGCAATCAGCGGGCGGATGCCGGAGAATCCTTTGGCCAGAACGTTGGCGCGGATCAGCATCATGGCGCGCACCACTTCGCGGGCGAGCGGCTCGCCCACGCCGACCGCGTGCGAGCGCACCACGTTGCGCTGCAACTGGTCCAGTTGCTCGCGCGGGATGCGCACGCCGGCCAGCAGGCCGACGCCGGTGTTCACCGCGTAGATGGGGTCGTCGCCGGCCGCCAGCCGGTCGACCACGGCGCGCGACCGCTCCATGGCCGCGCGCGCTTCGCCGGCGAGAGCCACCTCCGCAGTGCGCGCCCGCGCCGCCGCGCAGGTTTCGGCGATGGTCAGTGAGTTTCCGTCAAGGGAGAGAGGCATCGAATGTCGGTGAACGGTTGACAGACGAAAGCGTCTGTCCCACCTTGGCCGGCGCGGCCGTGGGGCAGGCGCTTCCGCCTGCCTACCTTTCTAACGCACCCCCAGCTTAACGCTTCTGGCTGCCGGCGATCAGGCCTTCGATGTTGGTCAGTTCGGTCGGATAGTTGCCGGTGTAGCAGGCGTAGCAGTATTCGTGCTTCTCGTCATCGTCCACCGCCTTGCGCAGGGACGCGATGGAGAGATACCCCAGCGAATCGGCCTCCACGAAGCGGCGGATTTCCTCCACCGTGTGGCTGGAGCCGATCAGCTCGGCGCGGTTGGGCGTATCGACGCCGTAGAAGCACGGCGAAATCGTGGGCGGGCAGGAGATGCGGAGGTGAACCTCGCGCGCCCCGGCCTGCCGCACCATGCGCACGATTTTGCGGCTGGTGGTGCCGCGCACAATGGAATCGTCCACCAGCACCACCCGCTGGTCCTTCAGCAGATGGCGCACCGGGTTGAGTTTCAACTTGACGCCGAAATCGCGGATGGCTTGCGATGGTTCGATGAACGTGCGTCCCACATAATGATTGCGGATCAGCGCCTGGCGGAACGGCAGCCCCGATTCGGCCGAGTAGCCGATGGCCGCCGCCACGCCGGAATCCGGCACCGGCACCACCAGGTCGGCGTCCGCCGGGCATTCCCGCGCCAGCCGCCGCCCCAGATTCTCCCGCGATTCTTCCACCGAGCGCCCGAACACCATCGAATCCGGCCGCGAAAAGTAAACGTGCTCGAACACACACTGCGCCCGCTGCCGCTCCGGCGCGTAGCGCTCCCGCGTCATCCCCTGCGGGCCCACTTCCACCATTTCGCCCGGTTCCACGTCGTGCAGATAGACCGCGCCGATCAGGTCGAAGGCGCAGGTCTCGGAGGCGAACACGTAGCATTTGTGGCCGCCGGAGAACTCCATTTCGCCCACCGCCAGCGGCCGGAATCCGTGCGGGTCCCGCGCCACCAGGATGCGGTCCTGGGCCAGCAGCACCAGCGAGAATGCGCCTTCCACCTGCAGCAGCGCTTCCCGCAGCGCCCCGGCCAGCGTGCGTTCCGAAGAGTGCGCCACCAGGTGCAGCACCAGCTCGGTATCGCTCGAGGCCTGGAACACCGAGCCCAGCCGGCCGAGCTCCTCGCGCAGTTCCGCCGTGTTGGTGATGTTGCCGTTGTGGGCCACCGCCAGCCGCCCCTTCTTGCACGAAACCGAAAACGGCTGCGCGTTCAGCAGGACCGTATCGCCGGCCGTCGAGTAGCGGGTGTGGCCGATGGCCAGCTCGCCCGGCAGCGTGGCCAGCACCGGTTTGGTGAAGATATCCGCCACGTGCCCCATTTCCTTGTGCGTGTAAATCCGGTTGCCGTCGGACGTGCAGATGCCGGCCGATTCCTGCCCCCGGTGCTGCAACGCATACAGCCCCAGGTAAGCCAGCTTGGCGGCCTCCGGGTGTCCATAAATGGCGACTACGCCGCATTCTTCGTGAAATTTATCGGGCATGCGAATGGAGCGGCTCCGTTGGAATCGGCTGCCGCGGTCTGGGTGCTGCGAACTCTCGGCTCTGTCGATATCCCTATTGTAGAGCAAGCAAACGCAATTTCAATGCTTCATTTTTCGCTGCGCGCGCCGCCATTACGGTTATAATCTCAGTCATAAGGGAGGATCAATGGCTAAAGACAAGAGCCCCAAGAAGGAAGTCAAGAAGCCCAAGAAGAAGAAATAGTCGGCGCGGGGTCGGCCCGCCAGGTAAACCGCGGGCGCCTCTGGCCGCGCCGTTCTCAAGGCGCTCCAGCCGCGTCCGCGGGCTTCAGAGGAGCTGTCGATGCGCAGTGACTGGGTAGCCAAACGTACGAACGATAGAATCCGCACGCAACTGCACTATGCCCGCCAGGGCGCGATCACCGAGGAAATGCACTATATCGCGAGCCGCGAAGGCCTGGCGCCCGAACTGGTGCGCTCCGAGGTGGCGCGCGGACGCCTGATTATTCCCGCCAACATCCACCACCCCAACCTGGAGCCGATGGCCATCGGGATCGCCACCAGGTGCAAAATCAACGCCAATATCGGCAACTCGTCGGTGGTATCGGACGTCGAGGGCGAACTCGAAAAACTGCGCGACTCGGTGAAATACGGGGCCGATACGGTGATGGACTTGTCCACCGGCGGCGACATCCCGGCCATTCGCAAAGCCATCATCGACGCGTCGCAGGTGCCCATCGGCACGGTGCCCATTTACGAAGCGCTGTCGCGCGTGCGCCGGGTGGAGGATCTGAGCGCGCGGGTGATGCTGGAAGTCATCGAGGAACAGGCCGAGCAGGGCGTGGACTACATGACCATCCATGCCGGCGTGCTGGTGCAGCACATCCCGCTCACCACGCGGCGCGTCACCGGCATCGTGAGCCGCGGCGGCGCCATCCTGGCCGAGTGGATGGTCAAGAACCACAAGCAGAATTTTCTCTACGAGTGCTTCGACGACATCTGCCGGATTTTTCAGAAGCACGACGTCAGCTTTTCGCTCGGCGATGGCCTGCGCCCCGGCAGCGTGGCCGACGCGAGTGACGAGGCCCAATTCGCCGAACTGCGGACCCTGGGCGAGTTGACCAAGAAGGCCTGGGAGTTCGACGTGCAGGTGATGATCGAAGGGCCCGGCCACATTCCGATGGACCAGATCGAGCTCCAGGTGCAGAAGGAAAACGAGATCTGCTACGAAGCGCCGTTTTACACGCTGGGCCCGCTGGTCACCGATATCGCGCCCGGCTACGATCACATCACGTCGGCCATCGGCGCCGCCATGATCGGCTGGTACGGCGCCTCCATGCTCTGCTACGTGACGCCCAAGGAACACCTGGGCCTGCCCAACCGGGAAGACGTCAAGGCCGGCATCATCGCCTATAAAATCGCCGCCCACGCCGCCGACATCGCGCGCAAGCGGCCCGGCGTGCGCGACCGCGACGACGAGCTTTCCCGCGCCCGCTACCGCTTCGACTGGAACCGCCAGTTCGAGCTATCGCTCGATCCGGAAACCGCCCGCGCCATGCACGACGAAACCCTGCCCGAAGAGGGCTTCAAGGACGCCCATTTCTGTTCCATGTGCGGGCCCAAGTTCTGTTCGATGAACATCTCGGCCAAGGTGGAGTCCTTCAGCGCCGAAGATGCCGACGCGGTGCTGAACGGCCAGTCCGGGGAAGACCTGGTGAAAATCTCCGGCGAAAACTAGGGACCGGCAGGGAACAACCGGCACCGTTACCGGCTCGACCGCTGCCTCGCGGAAACCGCTGCCTTCGGTCGCGGCCCGGAAAACCCGTCGGAGCCGCGACCGTAAGGGAGCTGTTGTCCCGGCAGTTCTCAGAAGAGTTCCTCGGCGCCATCCGCCCGTTCTTTGGAACTTTCCGGCATAATCCCGCAATCCTCTATTGAGCGGAGGTTTCAAGAGCAAGATGAGAAAAGCGTTTGTAATCGCGTGGTTGGCCGGGAGTGTGCTGTTGGCCCAGGGTCCCCGTGGCCGGATGGAATTTGGCGGCCGCGGGTTCGAGAGGGGAGGGGCGGGGAACCTGCTGGACGGTCCCGCGGTGACTGGCGCGCCGTTTTCGGCCGTCCAGGTGACCACGCACCAGCAAACGCTGGCTAACGGCAACGCGATCCAACGGCAGGAGCAAACCAACCTGTTCCGCGACAGCCAGGGACGGGTGCGCGAAGAGACCACCTTTACCGGACCCAATGGAGGCAGCCACACCACGGTTAGGATTTCCGATCCTGTGGCCAGGGTAGTGCGCATACTGAACCCGCAGAACAAGAGCTTGTCCGAAAGGGCGCTGCCGCAGCCCCCGCCTCGTAGCGCCGACGGAAAGGCGCTGGTATGGGGCGGTCGCGCCCCGCGTCACGCTCCCGATGACGTAGTGAAGGAGGACCTGGGTACGCAGACCATCAACGGCCTGCCGGCAACCGGAACGCGCGTCACGCGCACCATTCCGGCCGGTGCGGTGGGCAACGCCCAGCCGATTCAGATCGTGCGGGAAACCTGGGTTTCCAGCGATCTCAAGGTGCCAGTATCGGTCAAGATCAGCGACCCGCGCTTTGGCACTACGACGACGCAGCTCAGCAACATCACCCGCGCCGAGCCTGACGCCGCGCTGTTCCAGACTCCCGCCGACTACACCGTGGGCAAGGCCCGCGGCCGGGGCTTTGGCGCTGCGCCCGCGCAGTAAGGCGTGGCACGCTCCTTGGCCTGAAGGTGACGTAGAGGTGAGGGTTGTCCTCCTTCCGTTCATGAAGCTTCCGGTGGCCACCTCCGGACCGATGCCGTGGACCAGGCTGTCGAGCGCCTGCGTAACCGCAAGGTAGAGTTGATCCAGCGACCAGTTCCTTGAAAGTCCGTGCCGCCGCTGGTGGCCACCTCGACCCGCTCGTTACACTACACTGGAACTTGATTCGATGAAGATCGCGATCACGGGCGCATCCGGTTTCATCGGACGGCGGCTCATGAAGCTGCTGGCTGCGCACGGCCATCGGCTGCACGTGCTCAGCCGTCACGCGGGCACCAATCTGCCGGCGGGCGTCGAACTCTCCGTCTGGGATCCGCTTTCCGGTCCGGCGCCGGAGGCCGCTTTGCGCGATGCCGACGCGGTCCTGCACCTGGCCGGAGAACCCGTGGCGCAACGCTGGACTGCCGCGGCTAAACAGCGCATCCACGACAGCCGGGTGACCGGCACGCGCCACCTGGTCGCCGCGCTGGCCAACTGCTCGCCGCGGCCGGCGGTGCTGGTGTGCGCTTCCGCCATCGGCTACTACGGCTCGCGGGGCGATGAACTGCTCACCGAGGATTCCAGCCCCGGCGCGGGCTTTCTGGCGGACCTCTGCGTCGCCTGGGAGCGGGAAGCAGGCGGCGCCGAGGCTCTCGGCATGCGGGTCACGCGCGTCCGAATAGGGCTGGTGCTCGATATGCGCGGCGGTGCGCTGAAACCGATGCTGGCCCCATTTCGCGCCGCCCTGGGTGGCCCGCTCGGCGGCGGCCGGCAATGGATGTCCTGGGTTCACTCTAGCGACCTAGCCGAGATGTTGCGCTTCGCGCTGGAGCGCCCCGCGCCGCCCGTGCTGAACGGCGTTGCGCCCGGCGCGGTGACGAACGCCGATTTCACACGCGCTCTGGCAGCCGCGCTCCACCGGCCGGCGTTTCTTCCCATGCCGAAGCTGGCGCTGCGGATGCTGTTCGGCGAAATGGCCGAACTCCTGCTCGCCAGCCAGCGCGTTGCGCCCGTCGCCGCCGAAGCCGCTGGATTCGAATTCCAATACCGGCAACTGACCGATGCTCTGGCCGACATTCTGCGGCGGTGATTGGCGCGGGCGGACACACGCTTTCACCCCTCACCTGCACCGCGTAGTCCCCGGCCGCGGTTTGTCCCCCGATGAGGAACGCTGGATACCACACGCCCCGCCATCCCCTAGAACAGCCGGTCCTGCTTTTTGAGGTTGCCGAACGTGTTGACATTCGCAATCGAGAACGAAAACATGATTCGGCTTTCGTCGCGGATGCCGGCATTGTAACGGCGGTACTCCACGTTGAAGCCGCAGCAATCGGTGTTGTAGGTCACCTCCGTGGTGGTGTACTCCAGCACCCTTTTTCGGTAGTCGTAAACGGCTTCTATGCCGGCGTTCCAGCCGCGGTTGTTGGGATCGCCATATTGCACGCGAGCCCGGTACTGGTTGGCGTAGGGAACCAGCAGCGGGTTGGTGTGCACTTCATAATCGCCGGCCGAAAAGAAATATTTCTTCCAATGGTAGTCGGCGGAGAAACCGCTATCGACGATCGAGTGGAAGCGGGGATCGTAGTCGGCCTGCCAGTTCACGGACAGGCCGTTGATCGGGCTGGCCCGGAACATGGAAACCACCGGAGAATTGCTGCGCGGGCCAAGCAGGAACGCGTAGGCGCTCAGGTCGGCGGTGGCGGCGAAGAGGTTCGACTGGCCGGAAACCACCGCCCCGCCGAAGGTCGGGTCGAAGTACTGCTTTTCCTTCAGCTCCCAGGTCAGAATCTCCCGGACCGAATCGCCGCGCTTGGCGTACAAACGGTTGGCGAGGGAAAACTCCAGCTCATTGGTGTTGCTCAGCAGGTCGCCTTCGTCAAAGCGCACGATGCGGTCGAAGTCGCTGCCGATGCCGGTGACGTAGCGGTAAGTCGCGCGCGGTTCGATGACATGCTTCAGCTTGTCGCCGAAGATGGTCTTCTTATTGAAGACGCGCGCAAGTGATGGAAGAACCAGGTCGAGCGAAACGTCCCGCGCGCTGGTCACCAGCTTGCCGCCCGACACCTGGTAAGCCACATAGCCCACCTGCGGCGAGACCAGCGCGTTCTCGGACTGGCTTTGCCCGTAGACCGCCTCATCGATGCCTACGCTCGGCACCAGGTCGAAGTGCCAGAGGTGCAAAGCGCTGGTGATGTGCGGGGAGAATTCGAGCCGCGGCATGAAGTCCTCGGTGCGAAACGTCTCGTAGAGCGTGTTCCCCTGCGGGCTGCCGAGGTTCGGGTTGGCATTGAAGATAGGTTCCGAGCGGGATAGCAGGCCCGCGGTGGAATAGAACGAGAACCAGATCGGCAGGTTCTTCCAGATCGCGCGGTCGCGGTACTCGATTTCGACATCGGGCAGCTTGTGGATCAGCACGGCATCGGTCACCGCCGGCGACTCTCCGTTGGCTTGGGTCAGCGGCACTTCGGTGGTTTGAAAATTCTCCAGGCGCGCCGCCACCACGTCCACCCGGAAGCTGGACCAGTCCCTGCTCACCGACCCGATGGAATGAACCTCCGAGCCAATCGCTTCATTGAAGGATTCCGACCATTGCTGGCGGAAATCGAAGGAACTGACATAGTTGGCCGTGGCGCTCCCCACCCAGCCGTGGCCCAGGTCCGTCCGGCCGATCGCATAGATGTTGAGGCCGCTGTAATGCTGGGTCGGAGTGGTGCCCGCGACTATTCCCTGGCGGTCCTGCACGCCATAAAGGATGACGTCGAAATCGGTGCCGGCGCGCGGATTGCCGCGAAAGTCCAGGTGGTGCCCGAAAGCGTTGGTCGTGTAATCGAAAAAGCGGTAGGTGACGTCGAAGCTGCGGCTGATGGCCCAGTAGTAGCCCAAACCGACCATCGGGCCGCGCAGCGAGTGCGCCACCAGGTTGGGCAGCAGGAATCCGCTCTGGCGCGGCCGTTTTTCGAGCGAATGGTAGAAATAGGGCGTGTAGAAGATCGGAAACTTGCGCAGCAGAAAAACGCTCCGGTACGCCTTCGCCCGCTCGCCCGGAATAATATCGAATCTCGGCCCGCGCAGCTTCCACCACGGGGTCGGCATTTTGCAGTTGGTGATCCAGCCGTCGAACAGCAGGTACTTGGCGCCGATGCGCTCAGCCCACTTGCCTTCGAAATGAAACGGGCTGTTGCCGGTCAGGATGCCGCGCCGCACGACCGTCTTGGGCATGGATTCGCCGCGCACGTTGTAGAACTTGCCCTTCTGCTCCTCGGTGTTGTACTCCATGCGGTCGCACCAGATCTGCTCATTCTTCTCGAAGCTGTGGTAATAAACATTGCCGACGGCAACCAGTTCGTGCGTGTCCTCGTTGTATTCCATTTCGTCGGCGCGCGCCAGCAGCGCCTTGCCTTCCAGTTGCACGCTGCCGCGGCCCTTATAAACGGGACCTTCCTTAGCCTGGTCAATCGCCCAAAAAACCCATTGGTTGAGTTGCAGAGTTTTGTGATCGGGAAGCTGCGGCGGTGCGACCGTCGCGGTGGCGCCGGTTTGCGCGGGAACAGCGGCGGGAGCGGGCGGCTGCGCATTCGCCACTGCGGCTAGCAGCAGCCAGGCCAGCACAGTAACCGGATAAACGCAGATGGGTTTGCACGAATTCTCGTGACAAGACTCACCTCTTGTGCTAAGAAAGGGATGAGAGCTTGGCGAAAAGGGCCCCAACACGAGACGGTACCACAGAATGACGACTCAGGTGCCGGGCTTTTCGCTCACAGTGTGAAAGACCATGATTTGTAGCTACTGCGGAACGCAACTCGCGCAAGGCGAACAGCGCTGCCGGCGTTGCGGGCGCAAAGACGACGACCGGTTGACGAGTGGATTCAGTCTGGTGACTTCGGGAGCCTTGGCCGCCGCATCAGAGCGGGTGGCGGAGGCG